>SVLX01000004.1 GCA_015067725.1 Oscillospiraceae bacterium
GAATGCCATGGCCTGGGCTGTGGAGAATGGCATTGTCAATGGTCTGACCGAGACCACTCTGGCTCCCCGTGGCACCGCCACCAGAGCCCAGATTGCCACCATCCTCATGCGGCTGGCTTAAGGCAGGATGCAACCTGTAAAACGCAAGTTCATGTAACCGTGAAGTTTCTTCGTGGTTAACCTCCTTTCTGTGTGCCGACCCCCTTCGGGGGGTCGGTCATTTTTGTGTTTGTGGGGGTGTTGGCTGATGATGTCCCCTATCGGTCAAGAAGCTTGCCGCAAGATTGCTTTTGTTCAACTTGTACAACCGCAAGATTGATAATTCGTGAATTGTGACGAACCGCAAATTTGATAATTATCCTTGCAAGTTTGCGGTTTTCGTGTTAAAATAAGTCCAACCAAAGAGCAGCGCGGTTCTGGCGCCATATGCCGCATAGCTTGGAGGAAATACTTTTGGAGGTAACGATTATGTTCACGAAGAAAAGGATTCTTGCGTGGTTGCTCTGTCTGGCTATGGTGCTGACCATCGTCGGCCCAGCCAGTGTCCGGGCTCAGCAACCGGAACAGCCCGCCCAGACCCAGCCCAACAATTGGGGCGAGTACGTCATCTATGGAGAAGCCGGAGAAACCACCTACGTCCCCGCTGGGTACACCTATGTGTACGAAGGTGAGGATGGGCAGTTCTACCAGCAGGAAGTTGCCCAGGATGCCTATATCTCCACCCGGGTGCTGACAGCTGAAGAAGCCGAAGCCCTGGCCAATCTGGAGCATGGGGAAAGTCGCATGGTCAATGTGGACGGTCAGAGCCTGTTGCGCAAGGAATTCAACGCGCAGGAAGCCGCCGCTTATTCCGCTGCTGTCCATGCCATTTTGGATGGGGTGGAACTGAAGGAGACGGACAATGTCAGTGTCCTTTGTGAAGCTTACACCGCTCAGACCCCTGTCCGGGCGCTCATCACCTTTGAGGACGCGCCTGTGATTCGGATGGAATCCATGTCCGTTTCTCTGGGAAAGCCCCTTGGGAAAGCCGAGTTGCAGGCATCCCGCACCATTGAGCACCAGCAGGTCAGCATCATGGCCAAGGCAGAAAAGCATTTGGGTTATGAGATTCAGGTACACAACCAGTTCTCCCTCCTGACCAATGCGGTTGCCGCCACCGTCAATTATGGCGACCTGGCGAAAATCAACCAGATGGAGGGCATCAAGAGTGCCGTCCTCATGCCCAGCTATTCCGTCCCTGAGCTGGAGACGCAGGTGGTAGATGCAGACTTTGTTCTGACGCCCAATATGCAGTATGCCGCCCCCGGCATGGGTGCGGAGAATGCATGGGATTTGGGCTACAAGGGCGAGGGCATGAGTGTTGCCATTCTGGACACAGGCTTAAGCTTTGCCAATGTCTCTTTCTCCATTGAACCCAGCGACCCCAACAGAGTTGCCTATACCAAAGACGAAATTGCGGACATTCTGGCGACCGCAGAGCTGAATGCTGAGACCCTGTCCACCGATACCGCCATTGATACGGTCTATTATAGCTCCAAAGTTCCCTTTGGCTTTGACTATGGCGATGGTGTGGCCAATTTTGGCGAGGACACCGCATGGCAGGGGCACGGCTCCCATGTGGCCGGTATTGTGGCGGGCAATCTGCCGGATGCCGCCAAGGAGCAATTCCAGATGGAGCACATGGGTATTGCCCCCGAAGCTCAGCTCATCATCATGAAGGTCTTTGACATGATGGGGCAGGGTCAACTGGACTATATCCTTGCCGCCATGGAGGATTGCCTTACTCTGGGCGTAGACTGCGCCAATCTGTCTCTGGGTTCTCCCTCCGGCCCCCATTATTTTGAAGGTGTGACCGAGATTTTTGATGCCGCTTATGAAGCCGGAATCAATGTGGTGGTCTCCGCTGGCAACGAAGCTCATTCTGGATTGAACTCCTTCTGGGGTGACAATATGGTCAAGTCCGATTCTGTGTCCACTGGTACGATAGGTATGCCCGGTACGTTTGATTCTGTTTTGACGGTGGCCAGTGTGGAAAACAGTCATATTTTCAACCATCTCTCCAATTCTGGTGGTGCTTCTTTCTTCTTTGAAGATCGCTGGGGTGTCCGGGGTATGTTCTATTATTACGAGCTGCCTGGCGTACCAGAGGGCAAGGGTTTCCAGGAATCTCTTCTGGGTCAGCGTCTGGCTTACACCGATGATCTGGAGGATGCGGAGGGTAAGCTGTTGTTTGTCCGCATCACCGATACCAATGCTGACGCAGCCATTGCGGAGGCTGCTACAACTGGTGCTGTGGGTCTGGTTTTGGTGAGCATGGACTATCGCAATGTAACAGCCACCCGTTTTGATCTTCCTGTTTGCACCGTCAGAGCAGGTGACTACGCAGAAGCAATCATCCGGGGTGTGCCAGAGACGCTGGTCATTGCCGATGCCTGGTATGATTCTGCTGTGGCCGGAGAAATATCATCTTTCTCTTCCTGGGGCCCCACAGAGGGTCTGACTCTGAAGCCGGAAATCACCGGTATTGGTGGCAATGTGTTCTCCGCCCATATGATGGATCAGTTTGCCGTGATGTCCGGTACTTCCATGGCCTCTCCCACCGTAGCCGCCTCCGCCGCCCTTCTGCGGCAGTATCTGCGGGAGAACGAACTGGTGGCAGAGGAAGACCTCCCCTATGTGGTCAACTGCCTCCTGATGTCCACCGCCACGCCCATTTATGACGAGGATCATGGTACTTACTATTTTGTGCGCCGTCAGGGTGCGGGGCTGGCCAACATCGGCGCGGCCATGGCTTCCGGTGCTTACATTACGGTCGAGGGCACAAATAAAGCCAAGCTGGAATTGGGGGATGACCCTGAAAAGGTCGGTATCTACGAAATGACTTTTAATGTGGTCAACTTTGACGATGTGGACAAGTCCTATACCCTGGATGTCACCGCTCTGGGACAGAAGGCTGATGGTGGTCAAATCAAGCGCGGCGAGGTTACTTATCTGACCTATGACTATGCCCAGGAGCTGGATTGTGAGGTTTCTTCCACTCTGGAAGGGAACACCGTCACTGTTCCCGCCGGGGCTACAGCAGAAATTACCGTAACGCTGGAGCTGACGCAGAGGCAGAGAGACTACTATAACGAGCGTTTTCCCGCCGGTGCCTATGTAGAGGGCTTCATCCAGCTTCTCAGCGACGAGACGCCCAGTCTGGTGGTTCCTTTCCTGGGTTTCTACGGCAATTTTGAAGATGGACCCATTCTGGAGCCCATGGGTATGGAAACTACCCTGTCCGGTGCCAACAGCTATACCACTGCAGATCAGTTTACGAACGCTCTGTGGTCTTACACTACTGCAGAAATCAAGGACAGCTACGACCGCATTAACGTACGGGCCTGGCTGGGTGATTCCGCTTCCCCCGCCTTTGAAAAAATCGCCTGGGCAGATTATAATTACCACGGGAACAACACCACATACGGCGACAGATATACGCCGTATTGGTATGAGCACGCCGGTATTTCTCCCAATGGGGACAGATCCTATGACACCGCTTTCGTAGCATTCGCTCTGCGAAGAAATGCGGACAACATCCACTATACCATCCGCAACCGGGACACCGGAGAGGTTCTCTTCGAGGCAGACACCGGTTTTATGCCAAAAACCTTCAACAAGGAATACTTTGCGGGCGGTGAGCTCTGGGGCGAGCTGGGCAATTACCTGAATGTAAACAATACCTGGATTGACATTGAGGCAGACATCACCCCAGAGGGACAGTCCGCCGCTACTGAGCGCATCAGCTACTCCCTCTACTGTGACACGGAAGCACCAATATCTGCTGCAAGCTATCAGATCAGCTACGAGCCCGATGATTGGGAGCCGGATTACTTCTATCATGTCTTTACCAGCAACTATGAGGAACAGTGGTTCTTGGATTACGAGATGGACGTCACCCTCCAAACCAATCCGGAAGGTCTTGTATCTGGTTTTGCTTCTATGCTAACCTACGAACCCAATGCTGAGCCTGCGCGCGGACAAGGTGGTGCCAGCAAAATGATGACCAGTTTCTACTCCAACTTTACCAGAATTCATGTGGCTCGTGATTACGCTGGAAATGTCTTTGCCGTCAGAATTGATGGCGATGCCTTTGCTGACAATTACATGAGTCTGGCGGCAGAACGAACCACCATTCAGATAGGCGAGACGCTGACCATTTCGGATGTGGCGGTGAACAACTTCACCACCATTCTGGATTGGGCTGTTTCCAATCCCTCTGTTGTGGAAATCGTAGAATCCACAGACCATAGTGTCACCATTCGTGGTCTTTCCAAAGGCAAGGCGGATGTGATTGGAAGTCTGGGCAGTTTTGCCAAAGCTCTGGAGATTACCGTCACCGACCCCGCCTTTGATGCCCTCAGAACCAAATTCGTGGATGTCCCTGACCACTGGGCGGAAGAAGACATTCTGGAGGCGGTCTACCGTGGCCTCTTTGAAGGCGTGGACGAGACCCACTTCGCCCCCAACGCCAACATCACCCGTGGCCAGCTTGTCACCGTCCTGCACCGGATGGAGGGCGAGCCCGAGGCCACCGAGACCGCTGCCTTTACAGATTTGAAGGCCGGCGCCTACTATGAAAAGGCTGTCCACTGGGCCGTTGAAAATGGAATCGTCAAGGGCATCACCGGCGACACCTTCCAGCCCGATGCCCCTGTGACCCGGGAGCAGTTTGCCACCTTCCTGTATCGTTACGCCGAATACAAGGGCCTGGATGTCAGTGTCAGAGCCGACCTGAGCGGCTATACCGATGGGGACACGGTGAGCGAATATGCCGCAGATGCCATGAGCTGGGCCGTGGCCAATGGCCTCATCAAGGGCGTCACCGACACCACGCTGTCGCCTAAAACCACCGCCACCCGGGCTCAGGCTGCCACCATCCTGGTGCGCTATCTGACAAAATAAACTTCTCATTGTTTTCCTTGTGCCAGGCGGCCCGCTTCGGTGGGCCGTTTGGTCTGGGAAGCTCTTGAAATAAACGGAAAAACTTGTTATAATATTCCAGACAATGAACTGCGAGGGTAGATACAATGAATTTTATCGTCAAGGATAACCCCTGTCTGCTTCTGGAAACCGCAGAGCTGGTTTATGCGCTGGTCAACGATATTGCCACGGAAAAAATGACCTGCGACGGACCCTATGCCATTGCGGTATCTGAACTGGAAACCATCCGACAGACAGTATGTGCCGGGCTAAGTTCTGCGGACGAAGAACTCCGCTTTTACTTTCATGGCGTTGCAATCGAGGGCGAGGCAGAGCGCAAATCCTGTCTTGCTTTTTGTATTCTGAATTTTGATATGATCATTGGATACTACGAGATTCGTGACGCGATCCAGGCGCTGAAATCTGAATGGCGTAGGCAAACCAAGCCCTTCTGGGTGACGGGCATCAGTCCTTTTGGGATTTGTTGTTCGGATGCTGTAGGCTTTACCAGCTTTGCTGCGGAGATGGACAAGCTTCCTGTCCCACAGCTTTATAAGAGCCAGTTGGTTGAAGTTTTTGTTGCCTTTGAACAGCATTTGGATCGGCTGGAGACACTGCTCAGCCCACTTGCAGAGAGACTGAAGCCGCTTCTGGAGCCATGGGTTACGCAGGCGGCTCCCCGCAGGGAGGAGTGGCGCAGGTTTTTCCTTACAGAAAAGGCCGTGCCCTTTATGCTCAACAAAAGCGGAATTGACAAAACCGAGGACATACCGGAACAGATTATTCTGTCTATGCGATATATTTCTCCTGGTTATGTTCCTTTGCGGTACAAATATGCGGAAAAACAGGTTCTGTATCATATGGGTGTGGTTGTTCCTCCTGGCAGTGACGCACCTCAGGACAAGGCTGTTTTGGAAAAGGATGAGTATACCGCCCTGCGCCTCCTGTCCAACCCCGACCGCATCACCATGCTGAATGCCATGCTCCACGAACCCATGAGCGGACCCGCCCTGATGCAGAAATACGGCTTCCACTCCGGCTCGGTATTCCGTGACCTGAACAGCCTGTACAACGCGGGACTGCTCTCCATCTGTGTGCAGGACGGCAAAAACACCTACCGCACCAATTTCCCGGTCATCCAAAAACTGGCGACCCGGATGTTGCAAGCCATCGACCCGGATTATAAACCGTAATTTTAACCCCCGGCTTCGGTCGGGGGTTTTTGTATGGAAATCCCCGGAAGCCAGAAAGACCTCCGGGGACTTATATCCTAATCTCGCTTATCATAAACCAACTTATCATCAGTTTGTTTATCTGATCGCCAAAGCCAGCCACGCCAAACGAAAAATCCCGGAAGCCATAAAGACTTCCGGGATAAGAAAAACCAAATACAGGTTTAGCGCTTGGAGAACTGAGGAGCGCGACGGGCGGCCTTGAGACCGTACTTCTTTCTCTCCTTCATTCTGGGGTCACGGGTCAGGAAACCAGCGGCCTTCAGCGTGGGGCGATACTCGGGGTTCACGCCCAGCAGAGCGCGGGAGATGCCGTGACGGATAGCGCCGGCCTGGCCGGTGACGCCGCCGCCAGCGACGGTGCAGATGATGTCGACCTTGCCGACGGTCTCGGTGGAGACCAGGGGCTGACGGACGATCAGCTTCAGGGTATCCAGACCGAAGTAATCGTCGATCTCACGGCCATTGATGATGATGGAACCAGTGCCATTCTCATAAACGCGGACACGGGCGACGGAGGACTTCCGGCGGCCGGTGCCATAAGCGTACTTCTTCTTGCTTTCGTACATGATTCGTTACCTCCTGATCATTCCTGAGTCCAGGCTTCGGGCTTCTGAGCGGCGTGGATGTGCTCGGCGCCCTTATACAGCTTCAGGCGGGTCAGAGCGGTGCGGCCGATGGTGTTCTTGGGCAGCATACCCTTGACAGCCAGCTCCACGGCATAGTCGGAGCGCTTCTCCATCATGATGCGGGCCTTGGTTTCCTTCAGACCGCCGATCCAGCCGGAGTGCCGACGGTACATCTTCTGCTCGGCCTTGTTGCCGGTCAGGACAGCCTTATCGGTGTTGATGATGATGACAAAATCGCCGCAGTCAACGTTGGGGGTAAAGTCGACCTTGTGCTTGCCCCGCAGCAGGTTAGCAGCAATAACAGCGGTGCGGCCCAGGGGCTTGCCAGCTGCATCGAGAACGTACCACTTGCGCTGTACGGTCTCCTTCTTGGCTAAAGTAGTGGACATGGTATTTTCCTCCATATTCAAAGGGATTTTGACCCCTTTGAGAAATAATTTTTGACAAATCGTCTGCTTGGGTTTACAATATCCCCAAGCACGCTTGACATTTATACCACACCTCGAATCCAAAGTCAAGAGGTTTTTTTGAAAATTTTGTGTTTCTCTGGATATACTCTCGAAATCTCTTGTTTTCTCGCTTATGCTCTTGTTTTCTCATTTCTCATTTTTCACAGAAAGGGTTGATTCCTATGCAAAAACTGGTTGGCCTGGTGCGCCGCTGTGTTGACGATTATCACATGATTTCCCCGGGGGATAAGATTGCCGTTGGTGTCTCCGGTGGTAAAGACTCTCTGGCTCTGCTGGTCCTGCTTGCGGCGCTGCGGGAGTATCACCCCAGCGGATTCACCCTCCATGCCGTGACCATTGACATGGGTCTGGGGGACATGGATTTCGCCCCGGTGGAGGCGCTGTGCCGTCGGCTGGATGTGCCGTATACGGTCATCAAGACAGAGATTGGCCCCATCATTTTTGACTACCGCAAGGAGAAGAACCCCTGCTCCATGTGCGCCAAAATGCGGCGGGGTGCGCTGAATCAGGCGATTTTGGATTTGGGTTGCAATAAGGTGGCTCTGGGGCATCACTATGACGATGCCGTGGAGACCTTCTTCCTGTCTCTGTTTTATGAGGGGCGGCTCAGTTGTTTCCAGCCGGTGACCCTTCTGGACCGCTGTGGGGTAACCCAAATCCGCCCCATGCTGTATCTGTCGGAGAAGACTGTGGTGAACTTTGCCGAGCGGGAGGGTCTTCCGGTGGTGCATAACCGCTGCCCGGTGGATAAGCGCACCAAGCGGCAGGAGGTCAAAGATTTGGTGTATGAGCTCTCCGGGCGCTATCCCGACTTAAAAGAGCGGGTCTTCGGGGCGATGCAACGGCTGCCCCTGCCGGAGTGGGGGCCTCAGGGGCGGTATAAGCGGCCCAAAGCGCAACCCCCAGAGGAATAAGTGCCCCGGAAGAATAAGCACCAAGACACAGGGCGATCATTTCCCTCTTATATATAATCGTATAACCGCACACCGGGATGCTATTCCCCCTTATCCCTGTACTTTATTCACATCTGTCACAAAAGAAAGGACTGGCCATGAAAAAACTAACTGCATTTCTTCTGATTGTTCTCCTGCTCCTGACCGGCTGCACCATCCATCTCCCCGCCGTCCCGCCCACCAATCCGGCCTCCCCCACCAGCACCGGTACCGCCACCCAGACAACCGCCCCGGAGGATGCCAACACACTGGAGGTACACTTCATCGATGTGGGGCAGGCTGACTGCGCCCTTCTGCGAAACGGGGAGCACAATATGCTCATTGACGGCGGCAATGTGGAGGATTCCTCTCTCGTCGTCTCATACCTGCTGAATCTGGGCATTGCGTCCCTGGATTGTGTGGTGGCGACCCACGCCCACGAGGACCACGCCGGGGCTCTGGCGGGTATTCTGGCGGTTTTCCCGGTGGAGACGGTCTATGTGACCACCACCACCTATGCCTCCACCTGCTATGATGATTTTATGAACTATGTGGATCAGCAGGACATCACCCCCAATATCCCCACCCCCGGTGACCGGTATATGCTGGGCGAAGCGGAAGTCACCTTTTTGGGCCCGGTCAAGTCCTATGCCGAAACCAACGATACCTCTCTGGTCTGCCGGGTGGACTATGGCGAGGTTTCCTTCCTCTTTACCGGCGACATGGAGACTCCCGCTGAGGGGGATATGCTGGATGCCGGCGCAAATGTAAAGGCCACTGTGCTGAAGGTGGGTCACCACGGCAGTTCCTCCTCCACCGGTTACCGCTTCTTGTATGAAGTTGACCCCCAATACGCGGTCATTTCCTGCGGCGAGGGCAATTCCTATGGCCACCCGGAGGACGAGGTGCTCTCCCGGTTGCAGGATGCAGGCGTGACCACTTACCGCACCGACCTGTCCGGCACGGTTGTCGCCACCACCGACGGAGAGACCATCACCTTCTCCACCGGTAACCCCGTCCTGCCGGAATTTGGCAACACCCCGGAAGAAAGCGAAACCTTCATCGGCAACAAGAACTCCCTGAAGTTCCATACCGAAGACTGCAAGAGCCTGCCCAAGGCGGAAAACCGGGTGATTTTTGACAGCTATGAGGCGGCTGTGGAGGCGGGATACTCGCCTTGCGGAAATTGTGTGGGTTAAAGGTTTCCTTGAATTTAATTCTTAAAAACTTCAAAATTTAATGTTTACTTATTGACATTTCTGAAATCTTCATTTATAATAAGCTTAGTCTAAGTTGAAAGCGATCCTGTGTTATCCTCGTTTTGGTACAGGCATTCGTTTTCAAAACCAGAAGGAGGAATGTGCAGTCGTCTGGATTGTCTCATGCTCACGGCGCATCTGACATCACCAGGGGAAAACAAGTATCGCAATAAAAGGAACAAGAGCACAAGCGAGAGGTTTCTGATCCGTCCAGAAACCCAGAATTATCCCCCGGATAATTCACCAACAACAACACAATGGAGGTTCAAGATGAAACGTTCATTTTTCAAGCGCACTTCTGCCGCATTGATTGCCCTGGTTTTGCTGCTGACCCTGTTTCCATCCGCTTCAGCCGCTACCTCGCAATTCACGGACATCTCCCGGGCGGCATACCCCGATTATTTTGATGCCATCAACTTTGTCGTGGATAACGGCTACATGAATGGTATGTCCACCACTAAGTTTGAACCCAACACCAGTCTTACCCGCGCCATGTTTATTACCCTGCTGTACCGCTATGATGGGTCCCCCACCCCCATCGGCTCTATGCCTTTTGAGGATGTATCCACCAGCGCATATTACTATGACGCGGTGCGGTGGGGCGCCAACGAGGGCATTGTAACCGGTATTACGGACACCCTGTTCAATCCCAACGGCGCTGTAACCAGGGAACAGGTCATGACCTTCCTGTATCGGTACTCTTTCTCCTATCAGTATGACCTGGTGGAGAATACCTATGCCACCATTACCGGCAAAGCAGACTACAGCTCTGTCAGCCAGTACGCCAGAACACCCATGCGGTGGGCTGTGAGCAATGGTCTTACCACAACCGTTGGGAATCAGAGTTATCTCTATCCCAAGAACGTTGCCCAGCGTAAGGAAGTTGCGCTTTGGCTTTGCTTGTATGACCAGAATGTGGTTGGATTAAAAAGTTATTCGGACATCTTTTCGTTTCTAAACGATACCTATTCTTTTAAATCTTATGCTTCAAACACTTACGCCATTTGTACGCCGCATTGGAGCAGGCTAACTTCCTATGCCACATACGACAATGAATGGAACCATCTGACAGAAGTGCGTGGTAAGAAATGGAACGGTTCATGCTTTGGTATGACCCTAACATGCCTTCTCGACCAAACTGGGCAGCTGGCACTTAACGAGATTTTCGTTGATGGTTGTAGCGATATGTATTCTATTCCCTCTCCTGCGGCAACATACAATCACCTCCACACTGTCACATCCTCTCTCGCTGATGATAATATTGAAATTACTCTTATAGAGAGCGCAATCAACTACTACATGCTTTCACAGTACCTAGATTGTGTCAAAGGAAGTGCCTGTAGTGATACGTGGGTACCCTGGGGCGACCAGCGTTATGTCTTAAGCGACATCATTGACGAGCAACGGGATGGTGGGATACTCCAGTTGGGCATAGGATTCCCCAGATCCGATGGCTCTACCGCAGGTCATGCAATCCTCTTATTTGGACCACCGGTCTATGATTCGTCCAATGGCGATGTGTACTATATTGATGCTTATGACCCAAATGAAGGAATCACCAACATTCGCATCGAGCTCACTGAAAATCGGGCTCAACTCCTTCAATATGGTGAGTATAGCGAGCTTGATTTTATCTACTATTGGAAAGATAATTCCGTATTCAACGAAATCGACCTTGATGGCGAATATAACAACATGAATATCTTTGATGTTTTGTCAACAACCGAGGGTTCTGAACAAGTTAGCGAGAATAGGACTTGGCTGTATATGGATCCCAATATCCCCGCTACAATCACCAATGCCAGCGGAGAGACTCTCGAAATCCGCAACGGCGAATTGAAAGGCTCAATGCAAGTTTGGGATAGAAAACGTATCTTGACCGGGCTTAATGCGCCTCAGCTCTTTGGGATTCTGGTGGATACCAGCACAAACTTTACCTATGAGCGGCAAGATTGCTTGAATCATTATGCTGAATTTACAGTATGCGGACCGACACTATTTGGTGGTGCTTGTGGCGATGGTATCAACACCATTCATATATCGATGGAGGGTACACAAATCGAAGGAACCGATATGCACCTTACTGCCTATACCTCCCAAGGATGCCCTACCGATCGTTATGTACGGGCCACTATAGATGGAGAGTCTTTTCTCAACCTGTCTGCTCTTTTGTTTGCCAACGATGTATCTGTTTCATCAGTGGAAGGAACGTGCTTGGTCGAAGTCATTTCTAACATTACTGGCATGCCTATCGGCGAGTATGAACTACCTGCTGGACAAACTCTAAGACTGAGCAACACCCTCACCGATGCTGTGCTTATCCCCACCACGCAAGCTGGTATCGGCAGTTGCGCTGTCACTTTGCCATAAGGGGAGCCCGCCCATGAAACGTATCGCTACATTCATTTTGCTCCTGCCTCTGCTTGTGTCCCTCTGCGCCTGTACACAAGCACCATCACCGGAGGTTCTCTTTCCGGAGGGCGTTGCCGAAGTCACCCGCTCCCTTCGGGAGGGCGTAGAGTTGCCGGAAATCTCGGCCAGATATGTCTCATTACACTGCCCATTAAAGGTGGAATGGACACTCATCAATGCGGAAGGTAAAACCCTGCACCACAAAGGCGGCGGTAAATTCTCCGGGACTATGCGTGTTGCGGAAAAGTATCCTCCGGGATTGGAGGGTTTTCCGCCCATCAGCCAGTGTATCCGTATTCCTGCCAGCAGTAGCTTCGCTATCCTGTTGGATGCTTCTGCCCAAAGTCAGGATGTCAGATTTACCATCTACGATATGGTGGAAGGCTTTGCAGAAAACGAACTCCACAGCACTGTGGATGGTTCTGGTATTTCCACCATTATCATTGATACATTGGGCATAGAAGTTCGGGGCACAAATCTGGAGTGCACTGTCCGCACACAGGATCAGTCCGCGCACCGGAATATTTCCCTGAACGCCACCGAAGCCAGCTATATGTCTGTTTTCGTACACCCCAGCAACACTGAAGCCATTCTGGATACCGATGGTCGTCAGGCTTATACCCGGATTTCTGACGAATTGGGCTTAGTTGTCGGTCAAAAAATCCACCTGACCGACGGTCAACCCCTAAAGCTGACCAACCTCCAAGCCGAAGACATGGCCCTGATTGAAGCTGTGCCCTACGAGGACTAACCCCCAGAAAGGAGCCCGCCCATGAGACGTATCGCCGCTTTTGTCTTGCTTTTGTCCCTGCTTTTCACCCTCTGTGCCTGCCGCAGCAGTACCCCCCAGAGCGACCATGACGACACCGCCATCCTCTCCGATACCCTGCGGGAAGGGCTGGAAGTACCGGAACTGGAAGCCATAGATATGATGCTGATGTACCCTGTGGGCAAGGTGTGGACCCTCACCAACGCCGAGGGCGAAACACTCCACTATAATGGTGCCTATCAGTTCTCCGGCGACATGGAAATTCTGGAGCAAGGAGACCCTCCTTATAGTGGCTATCCAGCAACGCACCTTCATATCCAGATTCCTGTCAGCAAGAGTCTAACCATTGTGCTGGATGAGCCCACTCAACCCAACGAGCCAGGGTTCACCATCTTTGCCAGCACCCCGGATAACAGCGACAGTGCATTTTACTTCCGCATTGAGGGTACCGGTGTCTCCACCATCATGATGGATACCCTCGGCGTAGAGGTTCGGGGAGAAAACATGGATTGCTCCCTTTCTGCTGAGGTGTATCCCGAAAACTGGACTGTTGCTCTGGAGGCCGAAAGCGCAAGCCATATGTCTATCTTTGCTCCCAGAAACGGTAGCGAAGCCATCTTGGATACTGACGGCATCAACACCGCTGCCCACGTTAAAAAGCGGTATCCCATAATCGACCCCATTGTCTTTCCCATGACCGACGGTCAACCCCTAAAGCTGACCAACCTCCAGTCTGAAGACATGGCCCTGATTGAAGCTGTGCCCTACGAAGACTGACCCCCGGAAAGGAGCCCGCCCATGAGACGTATTGCCACATTCATTTTGCTCCTGCCTCTGCTTGTGTCCCTCTGTGCCTGTAGCCTTGCGATAAATCAGCCACAAGCTGGCACAATTCACAATGGCACTCTCCGGAGTCCGTTGGCTCTGCCGAAAATTTCTTCTGCCGCAGTAGTCCTATCCCACGGCATCAGCAGCACCCGGTTTTCTGCAGAGACTCTCCCCTCCGCCTCGCAATCCAATGACACTACCTGTGTGCTGTATATCACACCCAATGTCCCCGCAACCATCACCAATGCCGAAGGACAGGTTTTGGAGCTTCGGCAAGGCAAGACCAGCGGCACCATGGAAGTTCTGGGATATATGCCAATCCTATCCGGACCCGATGCGCCGCCATTGTGCAAGTACGATGTAGAGCCCAGCAAGAGTTTTACCTACATTCGTCAGGATGGCGCTTTGGATTATACCGAGTTCACCGCATCTGGCCCTGATTTGTATGGCAGTGCATACGGCACAGGCATCCAGATGGCTCACATTTCGCCCCAAGGTGTCCAGGTAGAGGGAGAAGAAATGGACGCCACCGCCTGTACCTCCAGCGGTTGTCCGGATGAATACTATTTCCGTTCGGTCATCTCCGGCGAGTCCCGCTTCGATTTGGTGTCCCCTCTGGAAAATGGCGGTGCATCTGCCACCACAACCGATGGAACAGCCACCGTCTCTATCATTTCCAACAACACCGCCATGGCCGTTGCGGAATTTGGGATTGGCCCGGCACAGACCCGGGTGCTGTTCAACACCTGGGACGAAGCCCTTGACGGTACGCACGCCCCCACTGAGCCCACCATGACACCGGAAGAAATGGAGGAGGCCAGAAAATCTGCCGTCTGGCTGTATCTTGATCCCAATGTCCCGGCAACCATCCACAATGCCGAGCATCAGTTCCTGCAAATTGATGCGGGCGAGCTCAGCGGCGACATGGTCATTTTGGATTACAAGCCGGAAGTCACTTACCGTGGCATTTCCGGGCTCTGCGGTGTACTGGTCGTAAACAGCGAGCGCTTTCTCTACTCCCGGCAGGACGATGTCTCTGGTCAGACCTGCTTCATGGTTGCTGGGCCGGCGCTGTATGCAGGGGCCTATGGACACGGTCTGGGTATGGTTTCGGTATTGCCGCAGGACATCCTGGTTATAGGCCCTGAGATGGAGGCCACCGTCTACACCTCTGACCGTTGCCCGGAAGGATTCTACCTGAACGCAGATCTTTCCAAAGAGCAGTACTTCCTGCTGTCCTGCACAGAAGATGGCACTGTTACCGCAAAAACAGACGCAGGACAGGCAGAGGTCTGTGTCCGCAGTGAAAAGCTCCTTCTGCCGGTCGCAAAATACCAGTTATCTTCCAAAGAAACGCAAGAGCTGTTCTCTTCCTGGGACGGTATCCGCTCTGCGGCAGCATGGCAAGGCTGGCTTTCCGTGGCGGCACTTTTGGTGGTGCTCGTCTTGGTTGTCCTCCTGGTTCTCCGCTTTACCCGCCGGAAAAAGGCCATGATGCCCCAGCAGGACACCACGACCCCGGATTGCTCTCATGGAATTTGATTCTATCCCCCAACCGGACACCCACCCGGTTGGGGTTTTCCTGATCTCAGGCAGATTTCTTCCTTTTTTACAATTCTGTCATTCCTTTTCTGTGGGGGATATGGTATAATCTCCCTGACTGACTAAGTTCAGCCCCCTTGCCACAAGAAACAATTAGGAGGCACCCATGAAAAAACTCTTCTTCCTGATGAACCCCCGGGCGGGCAAGCAGAAAGCCAACAAGCTCCTGCCGGATATCCTCGCCCTGTATAACCGCCATGGCTATGAAGTCACCGTCCACATGACCGCCGGACCGGGCGACGGCATGGCAGTCTGTCAGCAAAAAGCCCCGGAGACCGACCTGATTGTGGCCGCCGGTGGAGACGGCACGCTGAACGAAGCCATGACCGGCATCCTCCGCAGTGGCGCTTCTGTCCCACTGGGCTATATTCCCTGCGGCAGTACCAATGACTTCGCCAATTCTCTGGGTCTGCCTACGGATATTCTGGCGGCGGCAAAACTGACCGTGGAGGGCGCGCCTGTTGCCTATGATGTGGGCAAGTTTCAGGACCGGGTCTTCTCCTATGTGGCCTCCTTTGGCGCATTCACCAAGGCTTCCTATGCCACCTCCCAGAGTGTGAAGAATATGCTGGGGCATCTGGCTTATGTGCTGGCCGGGGCAAAGGAAATCTTCCATATTCCCAAAGAGCACGTTTCTTTCCATACCGATGCCGGGGACTTTGAGGGGGACTATATCTTCGGCGCAGTGAGCAATTCCACCTCCGTGGGCGGTATCCTGACCCTGAGCCGGGAGATTGTGGATATGCGGGACGGTGTCTTTGAACTGATGCTGGTGCGTCCGCCCAAAAATGCCGGGGAGCTGACCAAGCTGGTGGCCGATTTGAAGGCCTGCCGGTACGATTCCCCCATGCTCACTTTCCGCGCCGTCCGCAGTCTGCAGATCACCGCCAGAGCCGATATGCCCTGGAGTCTGGACGGGGAGAAGCACGACGGTTGCCCGGAAATCCACATTGAAAACCTCCACGAAGCCATCCGGCTGGTGAGTCCCCATGAATAAGATTGTCTGTCGCAGACTGCTTAGGGGGCAGGACTTATTGGCCGCAATCCAGACAATCGCCGAGGAAGAAAACCTGCTGGGTGCGGTGGTGCTGTCCGCTGTGGGCTGTCTCTCCCGGGCAAGACTGCGGGATGCCACCGGGGTCAACATTCAGGAGATTGACCGCCATCTGGAAATCGTCAGCCTCACCGGGACAGTGAGCAAAGCCCGGTGTCATCTCCACATCAGCCTCAGCGGGGAGGATTTGCAGACCATTGGCGGCCATCTCGTCCCCGGCTGTATGGTGAATACCACCTGCGAACTGGTGCTGATGGAGACCGGCTGGATCTATGGCAAGGAGGACGACCCGGAGACCGGTTACCGGGAAATTGTATTTATGGAGGCAAACCCATGAGAAATACCACTCTATGCTATATCACCCGGGGCAATGATGTGCTTATGCTCCACCGGGTCAAGAAGAAAAACGATGTCAACCAGGATAAATGGGTGGGCATCGGCGGCGGCTTTGAAGAAAACGAAAGCCCGGAAGACTGCCTCCTGCGGGAAGTGAAAGAAGAAACCGGGCTGACCCTGACCAGTTACCGCTATTGCGGAATCGTCACCTTTGTCTCTGACCGCTGGCCGGGGGAATATATGCATCTGTTTCAGGCGGACGGCTTCAGCGGCGAACCGCGGGACTGCGACGAGGGCGTTCTGGAATGGGTGAGCCGGGATTTTCTGGACCAACTGCCCCAGTGGGAGGGCGACCGGATTTTTCTGGACCTGATGTGGAGAAAAGTCCCATTCTTCTCCCTGAAGCTGCGCTATGCGGGAGAAACACTGGCTGAGGCCATCTTAAACGGCAAGCCTTTGCGCTGACCCAGTTTTACCCGGGGGTAGTCTGAGACTGCCCCCTTTTTTGCCTCATTTCCCCGGAGTGACCGCATTTCTGTCGGCGTTTTTATCTTTTACAGGATGAAAATGATATAAAAACGTTGCATTTTTTCCCGTCATGTGCTATACTTAACAGTTGTAAAAAAAGAATCAGCACGTTCGGAAGGAGCGACCTTTTATGGCGCAGCAGGAAAATATTCGCAATATTGCCATCATCGCCCACGTTGACCACGGTAAAACCACCATGGTTGACCAGATGTTAAAGCAGGGCGGCATTTATCGGGAACATCAGGCTACGGTGGACCGGGTCATGGACTCCGGCGATCTGGAGCGGGAGCGCGGCATTACCATTCTCGCCAAGAATACCGCCGTACACTACAAGGGTACGAAAATCAACATCGTCGACACCCCGGGTCACGCCGACTTTGGCGGTGAGGTGGAGCGCATTTTGAAGATGGTCAATGGCGTTCTGCTGTTGGTCGATGCCGCTGAGGGTCCCATGCCCCAGACCCGTTTTGTGCTTCAGAAGGCGCTGGAGCTGGGTCACAAGGTCATTGTGGTGGTCAATAAGATCGATCGTCCCGATGCCCGGATTCACGAGGTCATGGACGAGGTTCTGGAGCTGTTGCTGGACCTGGATGCCACGGAAGAACAGTTCGACTCCCCCACCATCTTCTGCTCTGCCCGTCAGGGTACGGCTTCTTATGGCCCTGACCAGGCGGGTACGGATTTGACCCCCCTCTTTGAGACCATCGTCAATTATATCCCCGCCCCCGAGGGCGACCGGGAAGGCCCGGCGCAGGTGCTGGTTTCCTCCATCGACTACAATGAGTATGTGGGCAGAATCGGTATCGGGCGCATTGAGCGGGGCACCATCCGGGTCAATCAAGAGGTCATGGTCTGCGATTATCACCGCCCCGAGACGAAGCTCAAGGGTAAGATTGTCGCCCTGTATGAGTTTGACGGTCTGGGCAAAGCCCCGGTGCAGGAGGCCTCTGCCGGCGAGATTGTGGCATTCTCCGGCATTACGGACATCACCATTGGACACACCCTTTGCGCCACCACCGCCCCCGAACCTCTGCCCTTTGTGAAGATTTCTGAGCCCACCATCGAGATGACCTTCCGGGTCAATGACTCCCCCTTTGCCGGGCGGGAGGGTAAGTTCGTCACCTCCCGGAATCTCCGGGATCGGCTCATGCGTGAGCTGTTGAAGGATGTCTCCCTGAGAGTCACGGAAGAAGGTACGGATGCCTTTAATGTGGCGGGGCGTGGCGAGATGCACCTGTCCATCCTCATGGAGACCATGCGCCGTGAGGGCTTCGAGTTCGCCGTGTCCACCCCCAGAGTGCTGACGAGAGTCATTGATGGCGTAGTCTGCGAGCCCATCGAGCGGATGGTGGCTGACGTACCCGATGGAACCATGGGCGCAGTCATTGATAAGATTGGCCAGCGCAAGGGCGATCTGGTTTCCATGACCCCGGTGGGCAGTCGCTACCGTCTGGAGTTCTTAGTTCCTGCCCGTGGTCTGTTCGGCTACCGGAACGAATTCCTCACCGATACCCGGGGCGAAGGCATCATGTCCAGCGTTTTGGACAGCTATGCCCCCATGAAGGGTGAGATTGCCCGCAGAGCCACCGGTTCTCTGGTGTCCTTTGAGTCCGGTGAAGCCTGCTCCTATGGTCTGTTCAACGCCCAGGAGCGTGGTCAGCTCTTTATCGGACCCGGTACGCCGGTCTATGCCGGTATGGTCGTGGGTATTTGCAGCAGAAACGAGGACATGAATGTCAATGTCTGCAAGAAGAAGCAGCTCACCAATATGCGCGCCGCCGGCTCTGACGAAGCCCTGCGGTTGACCACCCCCAGAGTCTTCTCCCTGGAGCAGTGTCTGGAATTCCTGGCCGATGACGAGCTGTTGGAGTGCACCCCCAAGAGCCTGCGCATCCGCAAGAGAGAGCTGGACCACAGCCAGCGTATGCGTGAACTGATGAAGAAGAGAAACGGCTAAGTTAATAGAACAAACCGCCTTCCGGTGTTGCATCGGAAGGCGGTTTTGGGTTATGGTTGCTGCACTGGGGCGGGTTGTATGGTGATTAGCTCTAGGTCTGGTAGCAGGCGGTTTTGTTTCTTGGGAAGACCGTCATAGGTGCCATAGAAATTCACATACAGTTCCGCACCACCAGGCGGGATGGTCAGAACAACCTGATCTGGCTGCTCCGCCAGAACACCGGCAATGCGCCGCTCCTTCAGTAGCCCAGCTTTTTGATCCGCATTGAAGGTGGCAATCACAATGACCTGGACATCCTTGGGCGTAGGGTTCTCGATGCAAAGATAGCATCGAATCTCCACCAGCTCTTCTTTGACAAAAAAGTCACTGAAGTACGACCTTTCCAGATTGAGATGAACTTGGTCCTCCTTGTTTTCGGTTCGGGTACAACCGGACAGAAAAATGCTTAAAAGCATCAGCAGGCAAAGCAGTCGTTTCATTGTTGTCTTTCTCCTTTCATTCAGCCCGCAAGTATGCTTTTTATGATGTCGGCTGTGGCGCAGCCACTCAGGGGAACATACACGAAATTGGCGTTCTCGATCCGGTCTCCATTTTCGTTGTAGCCCTCAAACACGACGAAATTCAGGGAATAATAACCATTACTGCACTCACCCAAATGTTTCGGACTCATAACAACCTTCCCGGACTCCAAGTCCTCCATAACTGCCACCAGCAGTTCTTTCATTGTCTCCTTGCTGTATATCGTCTGATCGACGTTGCCCTTGTACCACTGAAGGTCTGTCCGCTTGAGTTTCTCCAGAATCAGAGGTATCGCTTGCTCCTGGGGTACTCCCTCCATATCGAACTCACAGAGCATCCACTGGGGGCTGTTGTAGAACTGATAGACCTCATCCAGCAGCGGGTGATTCTCTTTTCCGGACTGGTAATTGTCCCAACCCTGATCCAGTCGGATGTCGTAGTAGCGTTTGATATACAGACCGTTGTTGAGGGTATAGGAAATAGAAATGCTGTTGCCCAGAAAGCTTGTTGCAAAAGCATAGTTTCGGGGAACCTTTCCATAAGGGATCACTGCCTGGTGTAGTGAAATGGCTGCATCTATACTCTCCGGCTCAGTCAGTGTAATCTCTGTGCCAAGATGAGGCCGACTCACTTCCACAGACACCACATCCTCCCGGCTCGGCACACATGTCTCAATGCCAAAGGGATCCAGATAGAGGATAAAAACTACACTCACTGCAAGAACAGCACACAGGCCATAACTCAGCAGTTGCTTTTTCCGGAAAACCCGGGCGGTCTTCTCCACCACCATCTCCGATACTAGCCTGGCAATCAGAATACCGGGCAGAAACCAGGAAAGGGTCGAGCCGGGATAACCAACAACTTTATTCAAACCAAAGATCTCCTTGAGAATTGAGCCCAGCAGGATTCCGCCCATGCAGGTACACAGCAATTTCATCACCGGCTTTAACCGGGGGAAGGCCAGGAAATCTCCGGTTCGCTCTGCCGCCCGCTTCCGATACAGGAGTAGCGCCAAGAACAGCATCAAGAGACTCAGCGCCCCAGAACTGACGGCTCCAATCCAGTTCGGAGCAGCCGCCATAATAACCGGCGACAGGTTCAGGGCATACCCAGATTCCCAGGTAATGCCCGCCAGCATGGACTCCACCACCTGCGCTGCCAGTAGCTCCAGCAGCGGTGCGCCAAAGGCCAGAATCAAGCTGGTGAGAATGGCCCCAAATACTGTTCCGGTCAGGGTCGCCGCCAACATACCCACAGCAAAACCAGCCAGCCAGAATACCACCATGATGAGAAGCCACAGGATGATCAGCAGATAATATTCCGCCATAAAGGACAGAAACAGCACCATGGATACCGCCAGCGGAATCAGAAACAGAACGAAACCAGAAAGGATTATCCCTACGAAACGTTCTTCCCTTGTCTGAGGAAAGCTACAGACAGCGTTGGCATATCGTCCCTTAAAGTTGTCACCCATCAGCAGAAATGCACACAGGCAGGCGTAAAAAGTCGCATTGGCACCAGTTTCAACACCGATCCAGTGCATAACCTCGTCATACGCCAACAGGTTTTCTCCCAAAGTAGCCGACCACTCCTGAAGCGAGATCATATCCATCGCTACAGACCATATGGACAGAGCCAGCCAAATACTCGCAACCACCATCGCCGGCCAAAATCTCCGCAGATTCCGGAGGATGGCCTGTCCTTTAGATTGCCAAGTTCCCAGTTTCATATCAAATCCCTCCTAAGAATTATGTATTGTCCAGCAGGTTGAGACTTCTGAGGAGTGTTGCCGTGGCACTGCCACGGCGGCTAACCCAGATGGTTAAATCCGGACCTCTGGCGATGTGCTCTTCATTGGGAATTTTCAATCTGATGTACAGTCGGAAGTGATCCTGCGAGTACTCATTAATGCCGCCGGGGTAGAGCCACAGCTTTCCTGCTGCCATATCTTCCTCCATAGCCTGAAGCAAAAGCAAGAGATTATTCTGTCCCTCCAGAGATTTGCTACTGTACTCCGGACCTACGCTGGATATGTTCCCCGCTGCCAGCACCCTACGCAACTCCGGGTCCTCCTCCTCAGTCCCCAATGCGCAGTACAACCAATCCGGGTCATTGTAGAGTGTGTACATGGTTTCATATATTGGGTGATTCTGGCCACCTGGTGCATAGCCCTCATGGCTTTCTTCCAGCATCAGGTTGTACCGGCGGTAGACTTTTCGACCACTGTTCAGCGTGTAGCACAACTCAACGGAAGAATAATGGCGGTAATCTTCAAACAGAGCGCTTCGAGGATTGCTGGTATCTGCATCCATGTAGTCAATATAGCACTGATGGAGTGCCATTACCTGTGCCACATTCTCCGGGTCAGACACTGTTGCTGTCGCATAGGCTGTTTTTAGCGACACACTGGAGATTTGCTCCGACTTCGGTACATAGGTTTCCAGCCCAAAAACATCCAGATGAAGCGCAAACACCAACCCGACAACAGCCGCCAGCGAAAGCCCCATGGAAAGGAGATTCTTTCGCCTGAAAACCCGCATTGTCTGCTCTGTAATCATCTCTGCAACAATCAAAGCAATGGCAAAGGACGGAATCACCCAAGCCAGAGTAGCGCCGGGATTTTCCACGCCATACAGTCCATCAAATTGCAGAATGAGCAGAATCAAACCCAAAACCAATCCGCCCATCAGGGTAGCGAGCACCTTGATTACGGCCTTCATACCCGGAAATACCATAAACATTCCCGTGCGTTCCAGCGGGCGTTTCTTGTACAGGACCAATGCCAGCAATGTCAGCACCAAGCTGCCCAATATTACCCACCCCATGTACGCCCAGTTTGGGTCAAGGTAGTCACTCTCCCGCAGAGCAATCAAGGGACATAGAGCTCTTGCGCCGCGCAGATGATGGTTTGTGCCGGCAACCAAGCCTCTGACCAGTGTCCGCAAAAGCGTTTCCAGTAAATCCGGACCAACCAGCAGAATCACACCGGTCAGAATTGAGGCTACCACCGTACCGCTGACACTACTGGCCAGCAACCCCAGAGAGAGCCCATAAAACCAGAATATAATCATTGCCCCGACCCAGAGCATCGATGTCCCGGTGGCGATATCAGTCCGCACCAGATTTACCACAAAGGCAGGAATTAGCGGCAACAGCACCATAACCAGTGCCGAGAGCAAAATGTCCAAAAAGCGAGCCTCCCGGGTTGACGGAAATCCTTGGCTCCCGTGGGCATACCGAGTATCAAAAAGATCACCCATCAACAACAGCGCGGAAAAGAAACCATAAATCGTCAGCCATACTCCTGCATCTCTGCCAGTTCGGTACAGCAGGCTGTCTGCACTGTAGAGGCTGTCGGTCATGCATCTCCAGGTCAATATGGCAGCCATGCCCAGAACAACCGGCCAAAATCTCCGCAGATTCCGGAGTATGGCCTGCCCCTTAGAGCACCAGCTTCCGAATTTCATCGCTGACCCCTCCCAATTCATAGATAAAGATTTCCTCCAAAGACAGGGGCAGAATTTCATAATAGGGCGGTGCAACCATCCTGACCTTTGCCTCCACCATTTCCGCCGAGCCACGAATCACCAGTGTCTCCAGCTTGCCCACCTGCCCACGGTGGAGAATGTCCAGCCCCTGAGGCTCGCCCTTCTCTCCGGGGGAATACTGCAATTTCACCATATTCTCCTGCAAGCCGCTGAGATTCCGCTCCAGAAGCACCTTGCCCCGGTCCAGAATTCCCACATGGTCACAGACATCCTCCAGCTCCCGGAGATTGTGGGACGACACCAGCACCGTCAGTTTGTTCTTGGCCACACTGTCCAATAGAATCTGCCACACCTGCCGCCGCATCACCGGGTCAAGCCCATCCACAGGCTCGTCCAGAATCAGCATCTCCGGTCTGGTGGCAATGGCCAGTTGAAAGGCCGCCTGCTTCTGCATACCCTTGGAGAATCTTCTGATTGCTCCTTTGGGGAGGCGGAAGACTTCATCCAACTGGGCATAAAGCGCCCGGTCAAAGGTGGGATACATCTGCCGGTAAAGCAGGGCCATATCCTTCATGGTGCTGTTGGGGTAGTAGAAAATGTCGTCAGGGATTTGGGTCATTCTGGCTTTGACCTTGGGATTCTCCCAGATTTGCTCTCCCTCCAGGGTAATTTCTCCACTGGTGGGTCGGTAAATGCCCATGGCGCACCGAAGCAGAGTGGATTTGCCCGCCCCATTGGGACCCACCAGCCCATAGACCGAGCCTTTGGGCACATGGAGACTCACCTGATCGAGGGCAACAAACTGGTCAAAGCATTTGGTCACATTCTTAAGTTCAAGCATGGTCAATTTCTCCTTCCAATTGGGCAATGATTTCTTCCCGGGTCATGCCGGTGGATTTCAGCTCCCGGACGAGGGCGTGGAATTTCTCCAACAGCTGATTCCGGTGCGCCATGCTGGCCACTTTCCCCTCCCGGACATACACGCCTTTGCCGGGAACAGAGACCAGCCAGCCGTCACGCTCCAGCTCCCGGTATGCTCTGCTGATGGTATTGGGGTTGACGGTCAGTTGTCCCGCCAGCTCCCGGACCGATGGCAGTTGCTCGCCTTCCGTCAGGACACCGGTCAGAATCTGGTTTCGCACCTGATCCATTAGCTGAACATAGATGGGCCGACCGTCCCGGTACGTATGTTGCATCCGTTTCCCTCCTTTACCGTTTCTCTCCTGAGTGGATTGTTCGTATTGCTGTTCTAGTTGTTCTCATACAGTTATATTATACCATTCTCTGCCACTTGTCAAGTCCGTATTTTTTCTGCTGATTTTGCTTTTTATCGTTCTCGTTTGTAGAATTTCTTAAATTTTCTTTATATTTACCAATCATGGGGAAAAATGTGATACAATATGCTGGGAGATGATAACATGAATAGCAATATCCGCATTTTGGTTGTCGACGACGACCCCGACATCCGCCATCTTATCCGCATCGTCCTGGAAACCAACCACTACCGCGTCACCGAGGCACATTCCGGTCTTGAGGCCCTGCAAATGCTCCGCGGACAGCCCAACTATGACCTGATTGTTCTGGATATTATGATGCCGGAGATGGATGGTATCGAGGCCTGCAAGTCCATGCGTCAGTTTTCTACCGTCCCCATATTGTTCCTCACCGCCAAAACCCAAATCGGGGACATGGCCGATGCCTATGGCAGCGGTGGTGATGACTTCTTACCTAAGCCCTTTTCCCCCACCACATTTTTAATGAAGGTAGAGTCGCTGTTGCGCCGTTACCGTACTTATAAAGGCAAGCGGGAACAGTATGACGACATTCCCTTCCAACTGGACACCGACCGCCGTTGTGTCATCAAGGATGGTCAAGTGGTGGATTTGACCGCAAAAGAGTATGAGATTATGCTCTATCTCTATTTGCGGCGTGGTTTTGTGGTCAGCGTCAAGGAGATTTATGAAGATGCCTGGGGGGACAAGTATATGCCTGCCTCCACCAATACGGTTATGGTTCACATTATGAATCTGCGCAAAAAACTGGAGGTTGACCCCGCTGCTCCGCAGTACATCCGCACCATCTGGGGAAAGGGGTATCAGTTTGGCTAAAATGCGACCCTTTCGTCGGCTGACCATGAAATTGCTGGCGGTTATCCTGGTGGCGGGGGCACTGTCTCTGGTTCTCGGCTTCGCTTTTGTGGCTTTGGGCAATTATATGGTGGAGCAAGTCTACTGCAGTCCCAGCCGCACAGAATCCAGGTTAAAAGATGTGGCGGCTTCTTTCCGCCAATATATCGAGCACTATGGGGTAAATGTCAATGAAGCCGAAGTGATTGGGCTTTGGAATCAGGCTTACCCCTATGTAAAGCTGTCCATATCGGCCAATGGTGCTGTGGTCAATTCCGACCGGTATGGTGCGGAATTGATCCGTGTGGATAGCGGTCTCATTTTTCGCACTGAGGATGGCCGGCAGTCCAGTACTGTTGTTAATGTGAACTTCTCCGGTGGCTCTTACCCGGTGCAGATTCAGGAGTTCTCCGAAGAGCGGCTTTACCGTCTGGTGGATGCCGGCGCTTTGATTGTGGGCAGCATTTTCTTCCTGCTCTTTGTGTTGATGTATCACAGGCGGGTAACGTTAGCGATCACCCGCCTTACCTCGCAGGTGGGTCAAGTCATCCACGGCGATTTAAATCTCTCCATTAAGCGGACATCCAACGACGAAATCGGTGTTTTGGCCGAGGATGTCGAGGCGATGCGCCTGTCTGTACTGGAGCGACTCCGGAAAGAGGAGGAAGCATGGAATGCCAATTCTCAGCTCATCACCGCCATGTCCCATGATGTTCGCACCCCTCTGACCACTCTGATTGGGTTTCTTGAACTCTTGGACACCCAGCCGGGGCTGTCTGATGAGGAGCGCCGTGCCTACCTGACGCTTTGCATCAATAAGGCCAGAATTCTCCGTGAGCTGACTGAGGAATTATTCTCTTATACCGTACTCTTTGGCAAACCGCAGCCGGATACAGATTTGGTGCTGTACGATGCAGGTCCTCTGTTGGAACAGCTTTTGGGAGAACACAGCGCAGAACTGAACGCCGAGGGTTTTCAGGTGGATCTGCAGAATCACTGCACAGATGGATACATTCGGGCCGATGCTCAACACCTGTACCGTGTTTTTGCCAATCTCTTCTCCAATATTCGCAAGTACGCTGACAACCGCGAACCGGTGAAAGTGAGCGCTTTTTGGGTGGACGATAATCTTTTTGTGGAACTTTCCAACGCTATACGGGATGACGCCGGTCTGGTGGAAAGCAACAAAATTGGACTAAGAACCTGTGAAAAACTACTCACTGCAATGGGTGGAAGTTTCACCCGGCTCACCGACGGAAAACGCTTCATTGCAAGGGTAGTCCTCCGCGGTGACTCTGCGTGTTGACCATTTTCTCCATTTCGGTGTTGCTTTTCTCGTTCATAACTGGTATGATGGTTAAAAAACCAGGGGGTATTGTGATGTATAAATTCGGTTTTATCGGTGTCGGGAATATGGGCGGTGCTATTGCCATGGCGGTGGCGAAAGCCATTGACCCCAATGAAATTCTGGTTTGTGGCAAGGGTAAGTCCCGTGCCGCATCCTTCGCAGAGAGCTACGGCGTAGTTGCCAGCGATATGCAAACCATAGCAAAAGACGCCAAGTTCGTTGTTCTTGGCGTGAAGCCGCAATACATGGAGGAAGTGCTGACCACAATTGCCCCCATTCTCGCAAATCGTACTGGCTTCCTTCTGGTTACCATGGCGGCGGGACTGACCATGGAGAATATCGCAACCATGGCTGGCGGTAACTATCCCGTTATCCGCATTATGCCCAACACCCCAGCGAGAGTTGGAGAGGGTGTAGTGCAGTTCTGCGCCAATCCCCTGGTCTCTGCCGGTGATTTGCAGGAATTCCTTGCCGCCATGAAGCCCGCCGGACTTTTGGACGAACTGCCAGAGAATCTCATCGATGCCGGCAGTGCCGTTGCCGGTTGCGGACCGGCCTTCACTTGTATGTTTATGGAGGCTCTGGCGGACGGTGGTGTTGCCTGCGGTCTTCCCCGGGCGAAGGCATTGGAATATGCGGCGCAGATGGTTCTGGGCACGGCGCAGCTTCTATTGTCTACCGGCGAGCATCCCGGTGTGCTAAAGGATCAGGTCTGCTCCCCCGGCGGCTCCACCATTCAGGGTGTCCGGGCGTTGGAAGTTGGCGGGCTTCGTGGTACCGTTATGGAGGCTGTGATTGCGGCTTTTGAGAAAAATAAGGAGTTTATCCGGTAATTTTCCTGGCAAATTGCTCTACTCACCGTTTGCTTTCTTTCGCGCAGTCTGGTGTTTTTTGTTCGTGTACTTACTTAGCATTCTGAATGAGCCCCTGCATATTGCAGAGGGCTCATTTTCTCCTTCATCTGTTCTGCTTATATATTGTTGCAGTTACGCAAGTGGCTCTATAATAAAGG
This sequence comes from Oscillospiraceae bacterium, assembly GCA_015067725.1. GTDB lineage: Bacteria > Bacillota > Clostridia > Oscillospirales > Oscillospiraceae > Faecousia. Next base: position 27,464 of record SVLX01000004.1, read on the forward strand.
TTCTGTAACAAATGGGTTCTACAATGAATGTTGGGGTTGTGTGCAGATCCAACCCCAATATCACAATAAAATTAGTTGAGCATCGAGACAAAATCCCTTAGATTGAAGGCTGCAACAACAAGACCAAAGTCCTCAAACGTGTCTGCTTCGGTATGCCTAATTTTCTAAACTTCAGAAGCAGAATCCTCTATTCTCATACATAGTATCAGCAGCTCGATAGTTCCGCAAATTCCCCTGGGGGTTAACCCTCAGGGGAATCGGAAATCGTTAATTTGTCTCTACCCCAACTATTGACATAGAGCCTAATTTGTCTCTACCCCAACTATTGACATAGAGCCGCAAAATACCCTGAGGGCCAACCCCCAGGGTATTTTGGAACCGATAGTTTGGATCTAGTCAACTATTGACAAAGCGTCAAAATTAGAGCTAACGGAGTCCACGAGCTAAAACAGTCCTGCAAATAAGAAAATCAGCAGTGCAAAAACCAGCAAAACAACAACACAAGCGGGGAAGATTGTCATGAATCCAGCAATAATCATTGCTTTCATATCACCTTTTTCAAATTCCAGCTTTTGTCCTTCAGCCCGTAATTCTGCATCGCTAGGTAGGTTCTCCTCAGTGAGATCACAACTAGGAATGTCTACGCCGTCTTCCCTCATGCGCTGTTCTTTGGCCCATAAACGGGCACGCTCAACCTTACTCCTGAACATCTCAAAACCGCCTTAATTAGCCTTCACCAAGAACATGGTGACAGGCAACAAAGTGGTTAGGACGCAGCTCACGCCAGTCAGGGACGACCTGGGTGCAGATCTCGGTGCAGAACTTACAACGAGTGTGGAACTTACAGCCCTTGGGAGGACGAACAGGACTGGGAATATCACCCTCAAGAATCTCAGGATTCTTGTTGGCGTCAGGATCTGTAGTGGGAATTGCCTTCAATAGTGCATCGGTATAGGGATGCAGAGGATGGGCAAAGATATCATCCGCAGGAGCCAGCTCAACCATGTTGCCCAGATACATAACGCCGATACGGTCGGAGATGTACTTAACAACAGACAGGTCGTGGGTAATAAACATGTAGGTCAGATTCTGCTTTTCCTTCAGCTCCAGCAGCAGGTTGATAACCTGAGCCTGAATAGATACGTCCAGAGCAGAAACAGCCTCGTCACAAACCACAAACTTGGGCCGCAGAGCAAGAGAGCGAGCAATACCAATTCTCTGACGTTGACCACCGGAGAACTGATGGGGGTAACGATGGAGGAAGTAAGGTGCAAGGCCACACTCTTCCATAACGCGAATGACATCCTCCTGCATACGGGGACCATTCTTACGGAAGAACTTATGAGCAATCATGCCCTCGCCGATGATCTGACCAACAGTCATTCTGGGATTCAGAGAAGAGTAGGGATCCTGGAAGATCAGCTGCAGATCGCTACGGAGTAAACGCATCTCATCATAAGTAAGACGAGCAAGGTCGATACCCGTGCTCAGATAAGCATCGTACTTATCGAAATCGGGATCATTTCTGTGCTGATTCCGAAGCTGCTCAATGCGAACATTGACTTCCTGAATACGAGCACGAATAGCCGCAATCTTGGTATCGCACTTCTTCAGCTTATCATTGGACTTCTCGATTGCAGTCTTCTTAGATGCGATAGGCTTGCCATCCTGCTCAGCCTGCTTGCAATCAAAAGCAGCGTCATCAGCATCAAGCTGAGCATCCTCGCGCTCAAGAATAGCCAGATGCAACTCACGAGAAATCTTGTACTTTTCCGCAAATACCTTGGAAATGGGGGACATATCGGGAGCTGCGAGAAGACCGCCAATCAAGGTAGCCATGTCCAGCACAGCATCATTGGCTTCCTTCTTCATGCGAGTCAGCTCAGCATGCTTAGCATACTGATCGGTCTCAGAGAGTCTTTCATATTCAGCCTTAAATTCATCGTACTTCTGCTGCAGGACGAACATCTTCTCCTTGCGCTTAGCCAGGGAGCAGTAGGTCTTGTACGCATAGGAAGGGGCGACCTCTTCAATGGAGCGGCCAAAATACATAGTACGACCATCGGTCTGCTTATAGAGCTGCAGAATAGAGCGACCAAGGGTGGACTTACCACAGCCAGACTCACCGACGAGACCAAAGGTTTCGCCCTCGTAAATGTCGATGGAGATGCCGTCGTTGGCCTTAACAGAAAGGCCCTTCTTGCCGGTGGGGAAATACTGCTTCAGGTTGGAAATCTGGAGCAAAACCTTCTTTTCTTTATTTTCCATTGCGACGAGCCTCCTTATCAGGATAGAAGCAACGAACTTCCTGGCCATCTGCTACGGGAACAAGTTCAGGTTCTTCCTCTTCGCAACGCTTGGTGCAATATTTGCAACGCGGGGCGAACTTACATCCCTTGGGCAGTGCAAGAGGATGAGGAACAGCACCGGGAATCGCATCGAGGCGCTCCTCAGTGGTATCCAGGCGAGGAACAGAGGCAAGCAAGCCCTCAGTGTACGGGTGAGAGAACTTGGGATTCTTGGAGAACAGCACTTCAGCGGGTACATGCTCAACAACCTGACCGCAGTACATAACAGCAACGTCATCTGCCATCTGATTAATAACACCCAAGTCGTGAGTAATGAACATAATGGCCGTGCCGTGGCGATGCTTAAGGTCGTTCATCAGGTACAAAATCTGAGCCTGAATGGTAACGTCCAGAGCGGTGGTGGGTTCGTCGGCAATCAGCAGCTTAGGCTCGCAGGCCAGGGCAATAGCAATCATAACACGCTGACGCATACCGCCGGAGAGCTGGTGGGGGTACTGGTTAATTACGACCTCGGGATTGGGAATCTTGACGTCTTCCAGCATCTTCAGAGCAGCAGCAGCAGCCTCTTTCTTGCCCATATGACGATGGATAATGAAGGGCTCAGAAAGCTGACGCTTGACAGAGAAGACGGGGTTTAGCGCAGTCATGGGCTCCTGGAAAATGACGGAGATGTCATTACCGCGGATAGCATACATTTCCTCACGGCTGCACTTGGTCAGATCCTTGTCGCCAAAGAGAATCTCGCCGGAATCGATATAGCCATTACCGTCAAGGAGCTGCAAAATGCTCATGGCGGAAACAGACTTGCCGGAGCCAGACTCACCAACAACGCCGAGGGTCTTACCTTCGTCAACAGAGTAAGAGACGCCGTTGACAGCCTTAATGATACCTTTCTTCGTACGGAAGAAGGTATGAAGGTCTCTCAATTCAAGTAATGCCATTCTTCTTCCTCCTTACTTATCGCGGTTGGACTTGGGGTCCATAACGTCACGCAGGTTATCACCAACAATATTGATGCAGATGGTGCAAATGGACAGCAGAGCTGCGGGGAATACCCACTGCCACCAGAAGTTACGAATAACGATGGAGTCATTTGCAGCAGTCAGCATGTTGCCCCAAGTGGGCCGGGGATACTGAACACCAAAGCCCAAGTAGGACAGAGAGGACTCAGTCAACAGGCAGGAGGCAAAGCTCAGCGTCAGGTTAACCAGAACAACGGACATGACGTTGGGCAGAATGTGCTTGAAAGCAATTCTACGCTCTGCAATGCCAAGGGACTTGGCAGCGGTAACGAATTCCTTCTCACGTTCAGCCAGAATCTGAGCACGAATCATCTTAGCCAGACCAGTCCAAGAGAGAACACCGAGGACGACCATGATCAAGAAAATCTTCTGGTTCTCAGACAGGGAGGAACGAATCAAAATGGCAGAGAGAATCATAGCAAAGGGCAGGAAGGGAATAGATCCGAACACTTCAGTAATACGCATCAGCAGCATATCGACCTTACCACCAGCATAACCAGAGATACAGCCAATGATGATTGCAATGACAGAGGAAATGATAACGGCAATCGCACCAACAGACATTGTCATCTTACCGCCATGTACGCAACGCGCAAAGACATCAACACCATAGCCGTCAGTGCCGAAGATATAGCCCTTAAGGCCCCACTTGGCCTGAAGCTGGTTGTTCTCATCCAGAGCGTAGTTCTGGAAAGAGGTGGTGATGATGCGGGCAGCACCATTGGCATCGTCGTCAACGTTCAGCTGATTGCGGTGGTTGGAGCCCCATGCATAGACATTGCCCTTATTGGTGATACCAACATAATGATTGGCGCCACCCTGGATGTCAACATAGTACTCATCACTGGGCAGAGCAGGAATATCTTTCTCACCAAAGCCAAAGTTACCGGAGAAGACAACTTCTCTGGCGGCTGCACGCTCAGCATCGGTGGTAGCGGCTGCATCTGCTTCTTCATCCACGATGAGGATAGCAACAGTCTTACCTGTGGAGGCAATCTGAGAAACTGTTCTCTTGCCGATATATCTAGCCAAGCTCAGGTTGGGGTCGCCGTTGACGGTATCATAGACACCTCTCATGTTACCAACGCCAACAGTACCATCAGCTCTAAGAGCGAAGATGTAGTTATTGGTGTAGGTGATGTCAACGATGTCGGTATAGTTAGTAACGTTGGTCATGTTCAGACAGGCATTGGAGTTACCGAAGGTAATCAGGGTGCCGTCATTCATGACAATAGCGGTGGACTGATAGCCACACTTGACATCAACAACCTTGTCAATATCGACCATGGCATCGGGAAGAACAGTGTTGGCATCGGTGCCTCTGTTGTCCTTATACTCAGTACCGGGATACTGACCCAGACGGTTGTTGCCCCAGCCAATGACCTTACCTTCTTCGGTAATTGCGATAGCATGGTCAAAGCCGGCTGCAGCAAAGGCGATCTTGGAATTCAAGACTTCCTCAGGAATGTCCTTCATGTCGTAACCGGTGGTACCCAGCTTGGTGGAACCCCAAACATAAACCTTACCGGCATTGGAAAGACCAACAGAGAAATGGGAATAGCTGGAAATGGACTTAACATCATCGGCCAGCTCGGAAGGAACGCTCATCAGGCTGAACGTAGGAGCCAAATTTTTCTGGTTAACCTCGGTATAGGTCAGATCCAGAGGGACAAAGCTGGGTGCAACGAAGGACAGCAAGAACATGATGATGATGACCACGCATGCGCCAACAGCCAGCTTCCGTTCCATAAAGTTGCGGAATATCTGCTTGGACGGGCTAACAATTTCCTCTACACTCATGGCATCCATTTCCTTGGAAGAACCAAAGAACGCACGCTTGAACCAACCGCCAATAGTGGAGAAGAAGCCCTTCTTCTTGGTTTTGTTCTTCATGTAAACCCTCCTTACTTATTGACGCGGATACGAGGATCGACAAAGCCATAGACCAGGTCCGTAATCAGGTTACCGGCAAGGCTAATCAGAACATAGAACATCTGCAGGGCCAGGACAACCTCAAAGTCATTGCCCTGAAGCGCAAGGATGTAAGTTCTGCCGATACCGTTAATCGCGAAGATGTTCTCGATCATGATGGAGCCGGAGAAAATACCCAGGAACCAACCAATAACCAGAGTAACAATAGGAATCAAAGCATTGCGGAAGGCGTGGGAGTAAATGACAGCCTTCTCACGGACACCCTTAGCACGGGCGGTACGGATGCAGTCCATTGACAGAGCGTCAACCATGGATGCACGGACGTATCTGGTCATACCGCCAAGAGAAGTAAATGTCATGACGATCAGAGGCAGAGCCAAGTGATACATCTTGTCAAGGAAGAGCCGGAATCCGGTATAGTCAGCATTTAGCGTCTTCATACCGCTCAGCGGGAACCAGCCAAGCAAGACGGCGAAGACAAAAATGAACAGAATTGCGGTGATAAACGCCGGTAGCGAGTAACCAATAATGGTACCAATCTGAACGGCAGTATCACGTTTACTTCCCTTTTTAACAGCGCAGAAAATGCCGAGGGGAATAGTAATACCAAGAGCAAGAACAGTTGCGAAAATGTTTATGAAGACCGTATTTTTCAGCGGCGTAATCAGCACATCCACAACGGGCTTTGCCTCTTTGTAAGAATAGCCTAAGTAACCAGTGAGCAGACCCTTCCAAACCTGAGGATCGCCCTCGTGAACAGGGGTATAGGGGTACAGACCCATCCAGCGCAGGTAACGCTGAACAATGTTGCCATCGGTACCAAACTGTCTGGAGTATTGTTCGCGGAGTTCATCGTAAGAGATAATGTGAACCATGTTCTTGTTGGCCTTCAGGTAGTTCTCTGCTTCTGCACCAGCACGATCGTTCGGAATCAAGTTATAGATACAGAACATCAAAAAGGTCAGAATGAGCGCTACCAAAAGCATATATCCCAGTCGCTTAAAAATATATTTGACCATACAGGTAACCTCCATTTTTGTGGAATACTCGGGATTAAGCTTTGTACGGTAGTAATTGCTCATAAAACAGCTAAAAAACGGCGACTTTGCCGAACATTTGGCAACTCTGTATATCGCAACAAAATCGCCATTATTTAACTGTTTTAAGGAGCAACAGGTATAGTGTTAGTAAAAGCGGGGGCAATAGCTCGCTATTGCCCCCGCAGCAATCATTAGATTACTTTTTTGTTGCGCTAGGGGTGAGTTTCAGTTGCTTTTACTGATTAGTCGAACCAGTAGAAGTCGGCCTCATCCATGATGCAGAAGTAGGAATAGGAATCCCACAGCTCGGGGTCGATGGTCCAGTTCCAGGAGAAGTCATAGATGGTGGAGGTGAAGCCAGTAGCGAAGTTGAAAGCGGAGTACAGAGCGGGACCGGTGTAACCAGCGGACTCGTCCTGACCATACTCAGCCAGCAGGGTGTTGAAGTCGCCCTGAGTGTACTGGACGTTCATGCCGATAGCCTCGGTGATGGGAGAGCCAGCCCAAGCGGTCTTCAGCATCTCGGAGACGTTGTTATCGGTGGTGCAGAACCAGTTGACGACCAGAGGCATGTAGTACTCGCCGTTGACCTCGACGGTCTTGTAGGTGCCGTCCAGGGACTGGTAAGCCAGGTTGTCCTCGGTCTGCTCGGACTTAGCCAGCTTCTTGTAACGGATGCCCTCGGTGTACTCGCCACCCTCGGCGTTGTAGATCCAGCCGCCTTCCTCCAGGACAGCAATAGCAGCAGCCTCAGAGGTAGCATACTGGTTCAGAACGATGGTGTCCTCGCAAGCGAGGTAGGGAGCCTGAGACAGGTAGTAAGCGCCATGGACAACGGAACCGTAGCCGCCAGTGAACTGCTGAGCGAACTCGTTACGGTCGATGGAGTACATGATGGCCTGACGAACTTCGGTGAAGTAGACGGGGCCAAAGTCAGCACGGAAGCCCAGCTTGCCGTAGCCAGGACGGCTATAGTAGGTGGAGGCGAACTTGCCGGGGTTGTTGTCGATAACAGCCAGGGCAGCGTCGGTCTCAGCACCGCCGGTGATGTCACACAGGATGTCGATGCCGCCAGCGACCAGCAGGTCGTTCTGGGTTTCCTTAACCATCTTGATGTAAGCGATCTTCTCGATGGTGGGCTTGGTGCCGTACAGGGTGCCCTTGAACAGGGGGTTCAGGGTCAGGGTAGCGGTCAGAGCGGAGGAGTCCCACTCGGAGACAACGTAGGGACCGGAGTAGGGGTAGGTGTTGATGTCCATACGGGCTTCCTGGATGTGAGCGGCCATGACATAGGAGTCGCCGTCCTTAGCATACCAGTTGTCAGCCTCGGTCAGGCCCTTGATGTAGGCGCCTTCGCCATCGTCAACGACGTCGAAGTTCTCGCCCAGCCACATAGGCAGGTAGACGGGACCGAAGGAAGCGTAGGTGATGTCGTAGTAATAGGGCAGGTACTCGGGATCGATGGTGACGGAGAAGGTGTAGTCATCGATCAGATGCAGACCAGCAAAGGGAGTGGTCTCGGTAGCATCGTGGTAAGCCTGGAAGCCGACATAGTTCATACCGGCGTTGGCATCGCGGGAAGCAGCCTCGGTAGCAATGGGGGTACCGAAGACCAGAGTCTGAACCAGGTAGTTCTTAGCGGTGATGGGGCTGCCATCGGAGAAGACCATGTCTTCGTAAATCTTGATGGTGTAGGTCTTGGAGCCATCCTCGTTGTAAACCTGCTCCCAGGATTCAACGACAGTGTCATTCCACTTGTATTCGCCGTACTTGTCGGCAGCAACAGTGGCCAGGCCACTGGTCAGACCTTCGATGTCCAGGTCGGAAGCGCCGGGGGAGGACTTACCGAAGCTGGAGTAACGGAAGGAACCGGACAGGTCAGTGGTAGAGCCCAGGATGACGCTGTTGGCGCCCAGGGTGGTGTCAACGGTGCACTCCACGATAGCATCGGCAGCAGCCCAGAAAGGACCAACTTCGAAGCCCTGGATCTTAGCGTTGTAGACGAAGTAGTAGTCGTTGGAGTACAGAGGAACTTCAGCGGCCAGGTAGTTCCAGCGCTGCATGTACAGTCTCCACCACTCGTTGTAGATGTCGGTAGCGGTCTCGTAGTTGGTTCCTTCGGGCTCGCACTTGTAGACCATGGCCATGGAGAGGAAGTCAGCGCCGAGCTCATACTCTTCGCCTTCGTACTCGACATAAGCCTTGCCGTCGTACTCATAAACGTCGTCGATGGTGATGTACTCGCCGATGGCTTCGTACAGGGAGATGTAGTCGCCGTCTTCGCCATAGGTGTACTCAGACAGCAGACCGCGCTGAGGCTCGGTCTCTTCGGGTTCGGTGGGCTGGGTAGCCTCACCAGTGGGGTTCTCGGGGTTCTCGGTTGCGGGGGGATCGGTGGGGTCGTCGTTGCCAGTAGTGCAGGCGGCGAGGGCGAAGACCATCACCAGGGCCAGCAGCAGGGCCAACAGCTTTTTCATTTTCTTTTCCTCCTTAAAATAATATTTGACTCTTTTCGAGCCTATAATACCCGCCGGAAAAATTGCGGGGTATTACCGAAACAAATTGCAACATGGGTTTTATTTATTATAAACCCAAATGTCAAAAAACGCAAGAGAAAATTCTCATTGCTTACGCAAAAAATCCACACCGGACCCACTTCGCTCCAAATGGGTCAGGCATTGACTATAGCTTATTTTGTAATATACCAGAAGACACCGCAGGAATCAACTGTTTTTTGCATTTTCTTTATGGAATTTTAAAAAATTGTACAATTCCCCGAAATCAGCGAGATATTTCAATCACTTGATTAAAGTTCGTCAAAACCTTGACCGATTTTTCGTGATAATCGACAATTTTCCGCCTTGTTTCCGCAGGTTTTTTGTATTATCTGCCGTTCCCCAAATTCTTTTGCCGCCGTCATTTCATTCTGGCTTATTGCGTTTTCCACCGATCTCCTCAGTTTTTCCACAAATCTTGCATATTTTCTGTCATTTTGTCTTTTGTGCAGAGACGTTTATCTGCATATCTCCCAATCCCCCAGATTCTTGTGCAGGATTTCCTGCTTTTTGACATCCATTGGGCGATTGGTAGACAAAAACAGCTATTTGTCCCCCTCTGGTGGACACTCACCGCTTTTCCGGCAAATTGCAGGCATATTGCGGCGGTTATGTCTTCTGACTCCGGGACAATCAATGGCAGGCGTTGTGTCATTTTATCTCTTTCCGGTGAATTCCTCAGCTTAGTTCTGACCGTCTGCCAGACCTGCGCGCTTACTTCCGGTGCGGCGGCGACGGCGGCGATAGGTGGGTTTTGGTGCTTCTGCCACCTTCTCTGCCCGCTGAGCGTAGGCTCTGGCGGCTTCAGACTGGCCGTCATAGACCAGGCGGCTGACCTTCAGTGTGCCGTCTTCCTCTGCGGTCAGACGGACGCGGATCAGGAATTCCCCGTGCTCCGGACACTGGGCCATAGCCATATACCGGCGACCGGGCTGAGAAAACCACCGCCGGCAACTCATCTGCGCACCGCAGGTGGGGCAGAGATTATCCTGCTGCTCCATGCGGGAGAGGGCATTTTCCTTGGAGGTAAAGCCATAATAGACATGGCGGCTGAGACAGCCGGGCAGGTCCGCGCCGTGGAAGCCATTCTGATGCTCCCGCAGTGCAGTCTCATACTCCCGCAGGCCCCGGGACAAATCCAGCCTGGCGCAAATCAGCGCGGTATGGTAGGCATCGCCCAGCGCATCATGGGCGGGGCGGCAGGGTTCAATTTCAAAAGCAGCCATGGCGGTCTTCAGGGCTTTCTGGGCATTGGAGCCGTCAGTCTGGGCATTAAAAATCATCTGGGCATTGTACCAGCGGTTGGTCCAGCTCTCGTCCAGTTGGAACAGGGCCAGATTCTCCCGCAAAATGGTGACGTCATCAAAACCCCAGGTCAAGAACACCGCATCCTCACCGCACCAGGCGCGAAACCGCTCCATGGCCTCAGGGAAAGAAATGCCCTCCTCTTTCAGCCGGGATTCCTTGATTCCGGTGAGTTTGGAGACACGCTTATTGAGGCGGCGGTAGTATTTGGGGCGGATCATTACCTGAAATTCGTCTGCGATGGTCTGGTCTTCCAGCACTCGCACTGCACCGATCTGAATGATTTCCCCACGGATTTGCACCGGCAGGGGTTTACGGGCGGAAGGAGAACCCGGCCAGGGCTGATTCCATTCCATATCTAATATGATGTAATTCATGGATAAGACTCCTGTTTTCTCATAACTCAGTTTATGATACCACACCGGGGGGCATGCTGTAAACACCGAAGTTACGACTTTCTTTGTCTTTTTACCGGAAAATGGGATTTCTTTCCGGCAAGATGGCCGACGCGGTGCAAGAATTCCATGGGCAGCCCACAAAAAGCCCCACCGCCTCCTCTTTTGCCAATGCTGTCAACTTAACAGTACGCACGTCCAAAGTCTCCCTATTAAGAGGGAGGTGGCACGGCGAAGCCGTGACGGAGGGAGTCAATATGCTGGGCACTTCCGGTTTACTCCCTCAGCCTCGCTCCGCTCGGCAGCTCCCTCTGAGAGGGAGCCTTGGGGCGCACTTTTTCACTAGGTTGACAGCATTGCCTCTTTTGCATTAGGGATGTTCGCCCTTTATGGACACAGGAAGCGGCGGGCGTTCACCGGCTGTCCCCGACTGCGGGCACGGCAAATCATGACCGCCCCCGGAAATCACGGGAGAGGTTGCGCATTTTTATCCACGGTTCTGCTTGCGAAAACCCCCGGATGAATCCTGGTCCCTCCGCACGATAACAACATGGCATTGTCCGCAAAACATTTAGTTCATGGTCACATTTCCGTCGTCAAACAGTGCCCTCACCCGCTCCCGGATCGCTCCGGCGGCGGGGCTGTCCTCGTGACCGTGGGCTTCAATCCACTGGGCGGCGGCGGTCTGCGCCTCGGTGAGCAGCCCCATGTCCATGGAGAGGTCTGCCGCCTTGAAGGTGGGCAGACCATGTTGCCGCTGTCCGAAGAAGTCTCCCGGACCTCTCAGCCGCAGGTCTTCCTCGGCAATACGGAAACCGTCTGTAGTCTTGCACAGGGCTTTCAGGCGGGCTCTGGTGTCCGGATTCAGGCTGTTGGATACCAGTATGCAGTAGCTTTTGGCACTGCCTCTGCCCACTCTGCCCCGGAGCTGGTGAAGCTGACTCAGTCCAAACCGGTCCGCGTCCTCCACAATCATTAACGTGGCATTGGGTACATCCACGCCTACCTCAATGACCGTAGTCGCCACCAGAATCTGGCTCTCCCCACGGCTGAAGGCGGCCATGATTTCCTCTTTCTGCTGTCCTTTCATCCGCCCATGGAGCAATGATACCTGCAAATCCGGGAAGACCACCCGGCGCAGTGTCTCTGCCCATACCTCAGCCGCCTTGCCGGACTCTCCTTCCCCTTCTTCCACGGCGGGGCAGACAATATAGCACTGATGTCCCGCCTCCACCTCTTTGCGCACGAAGCCATTGAGCCGGGTACGGTAAGACTCATTGACCAAAAATGTCTCAATCCCCTGCCGACCCGGAGGCAGCTCATCCAATACGGACACATCCAAATCCCCAAAGAGAATCAGGGACAAGGTCCGGGGGATGGGGGTGGCCGACATGACCAGCAGATGGGTATTCTCCCCCTTTTCTGCCAGCGCTGCCCGCTGGCCCACGCCGAAGCGGTGCTGTTCATCGGTAATGACCAATCCCAGATTGCCAAACGCCGTCCCTTTGGAGAGAAGGGCATGGGTGCCAATGGCCAGCAATGGCTCTCCCGAGGCCATCTGCTCCCGGACATTGCGCTTCTTTGTGGCGGACATGGAGCCGGTCAGCAGGACACAGTTCACCCCCAGTGGTTCCAGCAAAGCCGTCAGCGAGCGGGCGTGCTGCTCGGCCAGAATCTCTGTGGGGGCCATCAATGCCACCTGATGACCGTTTTTTACGCTGCAATATGCCGCGGCGGCGGCAACCATGGTCTTGCCACTGCCCACATCGCCCTGCAGCAGTCGGTTCATGGGTCTGCCCTTGCCCAAATCTGCCACAATCTCCCCAATGGCCCGGCTCTGCGCTCCGGTGAGGGTAAAAGGCAGTGCAGAGAAGAATTCTCCCATATCCCGGTTAAGATAAGGCACAGTGGTCTTCTCTTTTCTTCTCGCCCGCATCAGGCTCAGACCGGCGGAGAAGATGAAAAACTCCTCAAAAACCAGACGCTTCCGGGCGGCGGCCAAATCCTCCTGACTCATGGGGGTATGGATGGCTTTATAGGCCACGTCCGCCGGGAGAATGTCATAGGTCTGCAAAATCTCCGGAGGCAGAATCTCCGGGGGTGCGCCACAGACCTCCAGCGCCTGCCGAACCGCCTGGGTGACGGCTTTGTTGCTGAGCCCTGCGGTCAGGGGATAGACCGGCAGAATCCTTCTGGTCATCAGTGGCGGGTCATAAGGCGACTCCACCACCGGATTGGTCATGTTATAGCCCAGATAATCTCCGGTAATTGCGCCATAGAAGATATACTCCTCTCCCCTGCGCAACGCCTCCGCCACATAGCGGTTATTGAAGAAGGTCAGATTCAGCCGGGCAGTACTGTCTGCCACCACCACCTTGGTGATTTCCAGTCCCTTGCGAATCAGGTGTGTCTTGTCCACCCGCATGACCATGGCCTTGAAGCAGGCGGGGCAGTCCACCTCCAGCTCCGCAATGAAGACCATGGTGGTTCTGTCCTCATAGCTCCGGGGGTAGTGATAAATCAGGTCGCCAATGGTCTCAATGCCCAGAGCGTTAAAGCGCTTCGCCTTAGCCGGACCGATACCCTTAAGAAATTGGATGTTGTCTTTTGGGCTTGCCATGGCATTTACCTCCCTTGTGTTTTGGTCTATTATACTCTTTTTTGCGGAGGTCGGCAAGGGGAAAGTCGCTTTTGCCTGCCGCTTCCCGCCGATTCCGGGAGACCGCCCCATGGAGAAGGCAGGAATCATTGCCTGCCCCGGTGCATATACTGTCCCAGATACCAGAACTTACCGTGGTTACCTTCACCGGGTCCCGGGCAAACTTCCCCCGAGGTGAAGTGGAATGAAGAAATACAATTGGCTTTTGCTCCTGACGCTGGCGGGATATCTTCTGGGGATCTCCCGGGGCTATGTGGCGGTATGGAAAGACGAAGACCCGGAACCCATGCTGGTGACCAGGATGCCGGTGGCTTTGCTGCCCAAAAAAGATGTGGAGGCACTGGAAAAAGGCATCCGGTTGCCTGACGATTATACCTTAGTTCAGGCTCTGGAAGACTTTTGTTCATAATCTTGTTAATTTCCTCTTGATTTTTTCCAAAAAACAGGTTACAATATTGGACGTAATCTCCCGATGGGAAATCAAGGAGCTTTGACGAGTATGGAAGAATACGGTTCTGATTTTATCACCATTACCGATGAAGACGGCGTAGAATACGAGCTGGAGATTCTCTCCCAGTTGGAGTACAATGGCAAGACCTATCTGGCTGTTGTCCCCGCTGTGTCCGGTGAGGACGAGGATGAGGAAGAAGAGCTGGAGGTCAGCTTGCTCCGCTCCGATGAGGAAGACGGCGAGTCCATCCTCTGCGCCATTACTGACGAGGCCGAGCTGGAGGCTGTCTATCAACTGATGATGGAGCAGCTCTATGCTGAGGACGAGGAAGAAGACGAGGAATGAGCTTTTTCCTGCTTGGCTCGTGATGTTGCCCTTTTAGACCCACATCTTTTTTCAGGGATGTTTGACTTCTTCGTAGGATTGCAGGCCTCCCGCCCACGCTTTGACGAGGGGTGGATGTTGGAAGCAGAGAATACGCAGAGCGGCAACCCACCTGCCCTTTCGTGCAGGTTATAATCGGGCGCACACGACCAAAGCGGGACTGACAAGAGACCACTGGTTTTCCGGTGGTCTCTTGCTTTTTGTGTCCCAAAAGCCAAATGATCCCCCTTCCGGCATCAAAACAGCACCGGAAGGGGGATTGTTCAACTTGTTATTACCCTTTTCTCAAGAGAAGAAGATATGATACTCCGTCCGGGTGCCATCTTCCGCAATTACGGCAATTTCGTCCGCAATCATGGAGCTGACATCCAGAGTGCCACTGCCGCTGGGAATCGTTATGGCGCAACGTTTGGACGTTCCAAAGCCCCGGGTCAGGGTGATTTCCAATTCTTCCTCCACACCCTCGACATACAGCAAATCGCCGTCAGGAACGAGGCTGATTTGGTCGCCTTTGCAGTACAGGGTGATGCTGTGATCCAACTCTCCAAAGACAAAGGCATCCAACCGGCAGTCTGCGGACTCGCCCACAACAAACAGCCCGTCAATGCCCATGGTGACTTCCTGAATCCCGGTGCCTTCCACCCGGTAGTGGTAGTTTTCGCCGTCTTCACGCCAGGTGCGGATAAGCAGAGAAACCTTCTTCTGGGGGCTTGCGTGGAAAACAAAGTAATCGCTGGCATCGGTAAGAATGCACACATCCGCCGGAACGCCCAGGCCATAAGCAACATCGTAGGTATTCATATCCCCCCGCTCGCTGTCGTCGACACGGTGAATATACACCTCTCCCTCCGCGTTATCCAGGGTAAAGGGGGTTGCATGGCTGAGAATTGATGCGGTCGCCTGCTCCTTTGAACCGGGAGTTCCCACAGTTTCAAGGGTTTCGCTTGAATCCGGCGAACCGCAGGCACAGAACATCAGGCACAGCAGCAAAAGCAGGACGCCAATACATCTTCTTTTCATTCCTTATCCCTCATTTCTCTGTATTTTCCGGGTGGTTGCGGGGGGCTTAACGGTCTTTCTGCCGTCTTGAGGCAAAAATTCCTGCCGCTGAATGTGCACCCCTTTGATTTTTCAGCTTCTACATCAATTATATCATATATTTGTCCATTGTCAACCCCACTTTTCACCAAAAATCCGGCCTTCTCCCACAACAGGAAAAGGCCGGATTATTCTTATCCGCTTAATCTTACACCAGTCTGCTGCCCACCTGAACGCCGTCGTCCAGCATGACCAGATTCAGCTTCTCGCCCCGCTCCGCAGACAGGAGCATACCACAGCTAAGCTGACCCATCATCTTCCGGGGGGCCAGATTGGTCACCGCCACCAAGGTCTTCCCCACCAGCTCCTCGGGCTGGTAGTACTTGGCGATGCCGGAGAGAATCTGCCGGGGGGTGCCGGTGCCGTCGTCCAGGGTGAACTTCAGGAGCTTCTCGCTCTTCTTCACCTTCTCGCAGGCCAGAACCTTGACCACGGTCATCTCCACCTTCTGGAAATCGTCAAAGGTAATCTCCGGCAGAGGTTCGGGCAGGGGATCTTCCTCGGGCTTCTGGGGCGCGGCGGTCAGCTCTTCCAGCGTCTTCAGTTCTGCCTCCAGATCAATCCGGGGGAACAGGGCACCCCCGCCCACAACAGCCACATCCTGCGGCAGATTGCCCCAAGTGTTCAAGCTCTCCCAACGGCTGTCCGCACCGCCCAGACGGGTCATAATCTCGTCGGTGGTGGCAGGCATGAAGGGACGCAGGAGACCGGCGCAAATCCGCACAGACTCCAGCAGGTTATACAGCACTCTGGCCAGTCTGGGCTTCAGGCTCTCGTCCTTAGCCAGACGCCAGGGCTCGTTCTCGTCAATATACTTATTGGCTCTGCCAATGACCTTGAAGACCTCAGCCAGCGCATTCTGGAAGGCGTATTTCTCCATCTGCTCCTCATAGCGGTCACGGAGTCCACCGGCCAGCTCCAGAAGCTGAGCATCCTTCTCCTCGTTGCCCTCCTGCTCCATGGGCAGCTTGCCGCCGAAGTACTTCTGTGCCATAGCCACAGTACGGGAGACCAGATTGCCCAAATCGTTGGCCAGATCGGTATTGATGCAGGAAATCAGGGCCTCATTGGAGAAATTGCCGTCAGAGCCAAAGGGGAAGGTGCGCATCAGGAAGAAGCGCAGAGCATCCGTACCATACCGCTGAGCCAGCAGATAGGGGTCAACCACATTGCCCTTGGACTTGGACATCTTGCCGCCATCCAGCAGAAGCCAGCCATGACCAAAGACCTTCTTGGGCAGGGGCATCTCCATGCTCATGAGCATAGCGGGCCAAATGATGGAATGGAAGCGGACAATCTCCTTGCCCACAAAATGGACATTGGCGGGCCAGTACCGCTGGAACTCGTCGAAGCGGTCATTCATAAAGCCCAGCGCCGTGGTATAGTTGAACAGGGCATCCACCCAGACATAAACCACATGACCGGGGTCAAAGTCCACCGGCACGCCCCAGGTGAAAGAGGTACGGGAGACACATAAATCCTCCAGACCGGGGTCGATGAAGTTATTGACCATCTCATGGACTCTGCTCCGGGGCTCCAGGAAGTCGGTATTCACCAGCAAATCCCGTACCCGGTCGGCATACTTGGACAGACGGAAGAAGTAGGCTTCTTCCTCAGCGGGCTGGACTTCACGTCCACAGTCGGGGCACTTGCCATCCTTGAGCTGGCTGGCAGTCCAGAAGGATTCACAGGGGGTGCAGTACATTCCCTTGTATGCGTCCTTGTAGATGTCGCCCTTGTCGTACATCTGCTTAAAAATCTTCTGCACCGCAGAGACATGATAGTCATCCGTGGTACGAATCAGCCGGTCATAGCTGATGTTCATCAGTTTCCACAGGTCCTTGACGCCGTGCTCGCCTTCCACGATGGCATCCACAAACTGCTGGGGAGAGACACCGGCTTCTTTTGCCTTGGTCTCAATCTTCTGACCGTGCTCATCGGTGCCGGTCAGGAAGAAGACATCCGCACCTTTCATCCGCTTATACCGGGCCATGGCATCGGTAGCCACGGTGCAGTAGGTGTGGCCGATATGAAGCTTATCCGAGGGATAATAGATGGGGGTAGTGATATAGAAGGATTCTCTGCATTTCTCGCACATGGGTTATAACCTCCAAACAGGACTCCGGCAAATACTTTAGAGCCCATGGTATTCCAGAATAATAGTTAGATAGTACCACTTTGGCCCGGATTTGTCAATAAAAACGCGCTGCCAAGAGACACTTTCGTCTCTCATTAGCCATCATTCACCCCCGAACAGCAACCCTCCGAATCTCTCTCCACCACAAATCCCAAACACCGGTGCACGCTTCCCCGGTAAGCAATCTCCTCCTGCCCGCCCGTGGCCCGCATACCGCTTTTCTCCATCACCCGGAGACTGGCCGGATTATTGGCAAACGCAGCCGCCCGCACCTGTTGCCAGCCGTGGTCAAAGAGCCATCGGATTGTCCCGGTCAGGGCTTCCGTGGCGTAGCCAAAGCCGTGATACCGGGGCAGGAGGGCATATCCCAATTCCATCCAGTCCTCCCCGGATTCCGTCTCGTGGATTAACCCAATCAGCGTTTCCCCCAGATAGATTCCGGCCATATGGCGGTCTTCCTGCCCGGAGAGCCGGCACAGTCGCTCCGCCAATTGCTCTGCCGCCTGCAGCGTGGGGAAATCCGGCACCATGTAAGTCTTGCCCACCGTCTCATCGGTCAGCAGTTCCAGCAGTATATCCCGGTCCGCCAAGTCCATGGGCTTCAGGGTCAGTCGTTTTGTCTTCAGTTCCATGGTTTCATCCTCCCGCACTTACGATTTCGGCTTGATTATAGCCCCGGTTTCCCCGTTCTGTCAACTGTCCCAAACCCAAAATGGCCACGGCAAATTGCTCTGCCGTGGCCAAAATGGATTATGGGTTATCGGTTAAAGGAAGTCTCTGGGGAAAATCCGGGATTACTGTCCCAGCTCCATAAACCGCATCAGGATGGCCGCAATCTGCGCCCGGATACAAGTACCTCCGGGGGCGAGGGTGGTCTCATCCATACCGGTGATGATGCCCTTTTCTACAGCCCAGCCCATGGCGGGGACAGCATAGGCACTGACGCTATCGGCATCGGCAAAGGTGCTGAGGTCTGCCTCAATGCTCACATCCATGCCGGTCGCCTTGGCATAGCGGTAGAAGAAGGTCACCACCTGCTCACGGGTAACGGGTGCTTCAGGCGCAAACAGGGTATCGGTCACGCCGGTGGTCATTTCCACAGCATAGGCCCAGGACACAGCCTCGGCGTACCATGCGGACTCCGCCACATCGGTGAACTGGGTGGTCAGTTCCACCTCAGGCTCGCCAGCCAGACGGTACAGCACGGTGACAAGCTGGGCTCTGGTGGTGATGCCGTTGGGGTTGAACGTATTTTCGCTGACGCCGTTCATGATGCCGCCTGCAACCACATAGTCCACGGCTTCGTGATACCATGCGCTCAGGGGAACATCGGTATAGTTGGCAGTGGGGCAGTAGGCGGGGATGGCTCTGGTCTCGGTCTCGCCGCAATCGCACATCCGGGTTTCTTCGCCCTCGGTGGTGCAGGTGGCGGGAACGGTAACGAACCATTCACCAAAGCTGTGACCGGTGGGAGCGGTGTAGTCGCTGATGTAGCTGTCACCGCAGACGGTACAGGTATGCTGGGTATAGCCGGGTTCGGTGCAGGTGGGCGCAACCACAGTCGTCTCGTAATTATGCTCTGTGGGGTCGGTCACATCATCCACATAGCTGTCTCCGCAGACCGTGCAGGTATAGGTGGTATAACCGGCAGTGGTGCAGGTGGGTGCAGTGACCACAGCTTCATAGCTGTGACCAACGGGGGCAATATCCCGATATTCCACAGCGCCACATTCACAGACCCGCTGCTCCTGACCCTCGGTATCACAGCCGGGTTCAGTGACGGTTTCCCAATCGCCAAAGCTGTGCTCCACAGGCGCAACATAGTCGGACACATAGCTGTCGTCACAGACCTGACAGGTATAGGTGGTATAGCCATACTCGGTGCAGGTAGGTGCGGTAACCACGGCTTCATACGCGTGACCCAGGGCGTCAATCAGGTCGGAGACATAGCTGTCCTGACATCCGGTGCAGGTGTAAGTGGTGTAGCCCATGGTGGTACAGGTGGGGTTGGTGACTTCCGCTTCGTAGAAGTGACCCAGGGCAGGCAGTTCCTCACGATAGCTGCTGCCGCACTTGGTGCAGGTATAGACCTTGTAGCCACCCTCGGTACAGGTGGGCTCAACGCTGTCGGTGACCCGGTAGCCGTGTCCGCCCACTTCATAGGTCAGGTTGAAGACGGTATCGTCTTCCGTGACGGTCTCATCATTCAGCTCCAGTGCCTTGAAGCTGACGGTGGTATTCAGGTAGTCTGCCTGGTAAGAGAAGTTCACCACAGCCACTGCATCCCCGGCAGCAATGGACTTCTTGCCGGCAAAGGCGAAGGTGATGATCCCATTCTCACTGTCCACCTTGACCGCAGTCAGGTCAGAAACAGAGGAAACAGCGGTATAGTGCATCACCTTGGGGTCATAGCCAATCTGATACACGCCGTTGGTCACAGCCGTATCTTCGGTGATGGTCAGGCTTACGGCATAATCCTTCACCTCAGCGCCGGAGTCCTCAGCCTCAACAACAGGTGCTTTCTCCATATTGGGCTCGGCATAGGAGACCTTCCGGAGTTCCTCGCTCATGTGACGGACGGAGGAAGCTCTGGTGGCCGTGCCATCCCAGATGGCGAAGCTGGCGTTGGCTTCCAGGGTGTCGCCGGCAATGTTCATGTCATTGTCGGAGTACAGGGCGGTCAGATTCACTGCGCCGGGCACACGACCAACGATGTCGGTGCGCATGGTGCCGCCGGAGATATCCACGAAGTAAACGATGCTGTCGCCGCTGACGCCGGAGTCCGCAATCAGGTAGCCCTCCTGGGTCTGGGTTTTCACATAGGTCATGGTCAGCTTACTGCGGTCAGCAAAGGTCAGGCCAATGTTGCCAATCAGGTTACAGCTACCGGCATACATGGTGGACTCGCCCTGTTCATTCCAGACCATGGGGGAGCAAGCAAATTTGTAGATATTGCCATCGGTGCCCAGAGCCACGAATGCATGGGCGGGGGCAGTGTTCAGGGTCGTCTCACCGACATAGCAGATGGCGGCAAGGCAGTTGTTGGTGTTACCGGCATACTGGCTGAAGTTCCAGGCGGCGAAAGTCTCATCCTCCAGGAAGATGCCGAAGGTATAGTTCTCGCCCACAAACACGGGGTAACCGAAGGACAGGGCGGGAGTCGCCCCAATGCCGGGGACATAAGCGCCCTCATAATACATCCTGGGTGCGGTGGCCATGTCGAAGAAATTCTCTCCGATGCTCTCTGCCACGGGGGTGGTGGCGGTATAGTTGTTCTTGGGGTCGATCTTCACCAGACCGTTTTCGGTCTCTGCGTAAATCAGACCATTGTGGCCGGTACCGGCGGTGACCTTCTGGTCGGTGGTGGCTTCCACCTTCACCTCGGCAACGTTGGCGGTGTTGAAGCCAACCCACTGATACTTGCCGTCAGCAGTCTCCATCTGGGCATGGACATCCAAATCCACGGGAACCAGAGGCTTGACGGTGAGGACGCAGGTGCCCACGGCGGGGTTACCTTCCTCATCCACTTCCTTGCTGGTGGCGGTGATGTTCACCATGCCGTCAGAAACGGCGGTCACCAGACCATTCTGGTCAACGGTGGCAATGGATTCATCGGAGGAGGCCCAGGTGACGGTCTTGTCTGCATCCCAGGGCTTCACGTCGGCGGTGAGCTGGAGCTGTTCCTTCTCATAGATGGCGGCTTCGTAGGTGTTCAGCAGGACGGTTAACTCGGCAATGCGCTCAAACTGATACAGGCTGACCACGGGATAGTTGCCCTGACCAAAGTTGCCCAAATCGATAACATCCAGCGTTTCGGGGTCAATGGCATACAGGTTGGCATAGTCGCCCTCGGTGTAGGCAGACAACAGATAATAGCCGCTGTCGGCATCATAAATCATGGAGGCATACTGACCGGCACCCACGGAAGCCACGCCGGTCAGGTCAAGCCCGGTATCGCCCAGATAGGTCACGCTGGACTGGACAAAGATGGCGACCACCCAGATTTCAATCTGGTACAGCTTGCCGCTCTCGGTCATGATGCGGAAAATCTGAGATTCCCGGGCGGCCTGTGTGCCCTCGCCCCAGTAGACGATGGTGGCCATGGGGTCGGTCTCAAAGTACTGGCTGAAGTCGAAATAGGAAAGTCCGCCGGTGTATGGGTCCAGCAGCTCCAGATACTGTCCGTCGCTGCAGATGGCACCCAGCATGGTCTTGCCCATCAGGTCGGGACTGCCGGGGACCTCAATGGCATCGGACCAAATCCAGGAGGCGGCGATAGAACCCAGATTGGTGGTCTGGAAGGATTCGGGGTCGGTGGCATAGATGTACTTGCCGTCGTGGGTAATGAGCTTACCCTCCAGCATACCGCCGGCCTGATGCTTCACATCGGTCTCACCGGCGGCAGTCCACTGCTCCGTGGCGCTGGTGTCGAACTCTGCCCAGTAGCTCTTACCCTGTGCATCCCGGATAAGACCCTTGACCGCAATGCTCTCCAGCTCGTTCACGGTGACGGTGCAGGAGGCGGACAGTTCAGGGGAGGCATTGGAAGTAGCGGTGATGACCGCAGTACCCAGGCTCATGCCCTTGACGTTGCCTTCTTCATCCACAGTGGCAACACCGGGGTCAGTGGTGCTCCAGGTGACGGTGGCATCTTCCAGCGTCCAGGGGTACAGGTAAGCCTTGAGCTGAGTGGTCTGACCACGGAAGATGGTCATTTCGGTCTTGCTGATGTCGATACCGGTGGCATCCTTGGCCGGAGGCACCAGCTCAGCCTCACCGGGAATGATGTACAGGCCCTCTGTGCGGTCATACATTCTGGCATCATAAGAGGTGCTGTTCAGGTAGTTTTTGTTGGAGTTGGCCTTGGTTGCTCTGCCGGTGGAGGTATTGACCACCAGGAGCCAGTTGCTGTTGTTTGCCTTATAGTCGGCGTTGGCCCAGTACAGCTTGTCGGTGTTGTGGTCCCAAGCCAGAGACTGGGCGGTATCATACTCGGAGTAGTAACCCAGGGGGCGGTCTTCGTCGACGGGCATCAGCTTGGTGATGGCGCCATTGACCACCTTGTCCTCGGTCCAGTGGTACAGGAAGACGGCATCGTCGTCGTCTTCACTGACATTGATGGCATAGAAGTTGCCCTCGCCGTCAATGGCCAGAGAATACAGGTCGGTATAATCGGAATCCTCAGGATTCCGGATGCCCACGGTATACTGCTTGGTGGCTTTACCAGTGTTGAGGTCAACGGTATAAATCACATTGCCGTAACCCAGGGCATAGAGCTGGTTATCGCTGTAGTTGAACGCCATATCATAGATGGCCTTGTACTTGCCGGTCAGACCGGTAGTACCCACCTTGATGTAGTTGTTCCAGTCGTTGTGCTCAGCCACGAAGATGTTGCCATCGTCGTCTGCCATGAACACATAGCCGCCCACATACTCAGCGGCCTTCACCACGAAGTCCATCCGGGTCATGCCGGTGGTACCGCCGTTGAAGTTCTTGTTTGCCCAGTATACCTTGTCGGGTTCAATCTCCATCCAGGAGTTCTTTTCGCAGCGGTTGCCGTCAGTGTTGAAGGCATACATCCGGCCGGAGAAGTCCTCAGGCTCGCCGCCGTACTCCACCACATAGGTGGACTTGTTGTTGGCATAGTCCGCCACAACCACCATGCACCGCTCCCGCAGGGTAATGCCGGTCAGGTCCACGGTGACATTCATGTCTTCGTTCTGTTCCTGCTGGTTGGGGTTGACGGAAGCCAGCAGTTCCGTTCCCGCCTCGTCATAGACCTGCACAGCGGACAGGTACTGGTTATCTTGTGCGCTGATGATCAGGTTGCCGGTTGTCAGATCCTTGGAGATGAAAGCAACCTCGGGGGCGGTATTGTCCACGGTGACGGTGGTGGTCAGGAATGCACCCTCACCCAGAGTCCCGTCTTCCATCAGCTTCTGAATGGTCTCGGCATCCAGCGGTGTCTCGCCCCGGTAGTATTCAGGCACAGCCACCACGGTGATGTTCACCTTGTCGCCCTCCTGCACACCGGCAACGGACAGCTTCTTGCTGATGTTGATGTTCATGAACACATCGGACCACATGCCCCAGTTGGTGTAGTAGAAGGCACTGATCAAATCATTGGCCGCGCCGCAATTGTACAGCACATTGCCTTCCTCATCGGTAAAGAGGACACTCAGGGCAGAGACATTGCGGATCAGGCTGAGCGTATACTGATGGATGGTGGTTCTGCTGCTGAGGGCCAGCCGCTCGGGGCGATAACCCTCCTCGGGGAAGTAGGGGTTACCGAACAGATGGAAGGTGGCGGCACTGCCGGGGTACTTGACCAACAGCGTGTTGATCTCATGCTGACCGGTGTGGCTGGTCACAGGTTCGCCATTCATGTACCGGGCATAGGAGTAGTCCTCATACATGGAGGAGTCACTCCAGTTGCCATAGAAGCCCAGCACGGGGATGGAGTGGGTCACATCGCCCATTGCGCCCTCTGCGTTGGCCATGGGATTGACCTGAACGAAGCCCTCCACATAAGCACCGGCGGTATAGTAGGTATCCAGATACACCTTGGCGCTGTCGGTCAGCTTGAAGTTCACGGTAATCTGCACCTTGCCGCCCTGAGGCACAGTGAAAGCGGCCGTTTCCAGATTGGTCAACAACAGGTATGCGTCATAGGAGGTCACCTTGCCGCTACCATCCAAATCGGCCTTGGCATCAATTTCTTCCACCAGACCGGCGGCATAGTTGATGATGATTTGTGCATCGTCGGCATCGGTGTCACCGTCGTTGTCCAGGTCGCAGTCATAGTCGGTGGTGGGAACAAAAGTCTTGCCGTCCACGGTGAAACTTACCTCACCGGGCAGAGACATGGTCAGGGTATCCAGATACAGCTCGTTATTGTAGCTGAACATATTCTGGGTGAAGAAGTCGGCGCTGAGGGTATATTCGCCGCCCTTGCCAGTCAGGTCATTGAGGGTGAAGGAGAAGCTGTACTCGCCGACTCTCTCGGGGTCATCGCCCAGCTCAGCCTTGACCTTGCCGTCAGCATAGCCATAGGTGGCATTCTCGTCCATGAGGATGTAGGTATTGGCAGAGACGGCATTGCCCACATTGGCCAGACCAGCGCCCTGCCGCATGACGGAATAGTAGTTGCCACTTTCTTCCTCAAGCAGAGCCTCTGCCGTGGACATCAGCAAACTCTGTGCCAGAGCCCGGACAGTCAGACCGGTTTTTTCGTTCAGGTTGTTTTCCCGAATGTACTGGCTCATCAGGGCGACCATGCCGGCCACCTGAGGAGAAGCCATGGAAGTGCCGGACATAGTCTCATAAGCCGTGCCGGACTGGTCCAGACCATTGACGGAGTAAATGCTGCCGCCGGGGGCAGTGATTTCCGGCTTCAGAATCAGACTGCCGGGGACACCCCAGGAGCTGAAGGAGCTGATGGTCTCATAAGGACGATTCCACATCCCGCTGGCCACGCCGGAGCTGATGGTCATCTTGCCGGTATAGTAGCGCACATTGCCCGCTTCATCGGTGACGGGGGTGGACAGGCTGCGCACCCGGGCGCCGTCTTCCTGGGTGATGGAGACAGCGGGGGCATAGTAGTGGTAGCCGGACATGTCCATGTTGATGATGCCGGGCTGGTTGTTGTAAATGACGGTGGCGATTGCGCCATTGGCTACAGCAGCGTCAGCCTTCTGATAGAAGGAGTTGGTGCCACGGGAGCAGAAGGCAATCTTGCCCTCCAGCACATCAGCCACGGCGGCAAAGTCTTCCTCAGAGCCAATGCCGTCAATGAAGATATACTCCTGCTCGCCGGCCAGTGTCAGAATGGACTGCACACCCCAGAGGGTCAGGTATTCGGTATAGAACACCATCTCATCGCCAAACTGGAAGTAATACCCGGTGGTACCGGCATTGTCCACAGAGGCGACAGCCAAGGTATTAAAGTAAGAGCCGGGAGAGCCCACGGTATTGAAGCTGACCTCGTCACCCCGGAGATAGCCGATGTTCATGTCGTTGGTGGCCCAGCCGGCGTTATTGCTGGCGGAGGTAACCACCACGGTATCGGTATTCTGCAGTTCCTCCAGCATCCCGGCATAGGTATCGGAGAAGCTGAAGCCGGGAGCGACAGAACCCAGAGACAGGTTTACGCTGTCACAGCCCAGAATGATGGCATCTTCAATGGCGGCCATGTAGTCGGAGTCATATGCGCCGCCGTTCTTGCCGAAGACCTTCATGGAGATAATCTGGGCATCGGGAGCAACGCCCTGCACCAGCACGGAGGTCAGCGCCTTGGTAAACGTGCCGCCCTCCTGGGGGATATAGGCATTGGCGGCGGCGATACCGGTGACGTGAGAGCCATGCTCGCCCTGATTGTCGTTGTCGTGGGTGATGTCATAGTCGGCATCGATGTAGTTATAGCCGAAGGGAATCTTGGTATTGACATAGAGAGACTCAGCATCCAGCCCCTGACGGTTCAGCTTGTCCAGAACGGAGGCAATTTCCTCTTTGTCCAGCAAATCCAGACCGGCCATATATTCTTCTGCTGTCATATCTTCCAGACCGGCCTGATGCGCCAGAGAATACTGGAAGGCACTGGCGGAGAAGGACTGGTGATCCGTATCCACGCCGGTATCAATGACGGCAATCCGGCTGCCTGCGCCGGTATAGCCATTGGCCCAGGCCACCAGAGAGCCAATCTGCTCGCCGGAGGTGGCCATATTGGGGTCAGCGGTTTCTTCCTGCCGAACCACGGCAGGCTCATAGCGGTTCTCCAGAATCACATCCCGGACACCGGGTACGGCCTTAATGCTCTCGATCTGACCATACATAACGTTGGCAGAGATCAGGTTGGCCGCAAGGGTCAGATTCCAGCGGACATCCAGTTCTTCCCCGATGGCAGACTGAATCCGGGCGGTAATCTGCTCCTGATTCAGCACGAGCTCCTCCCGGTAAGCCATGGCCATGGCATTGTCTGCCACATCCATGGTGGAGTAGCCCGCCTCAATGGTGGATGCACCATCGAGCAGGATGGAGACGCGGACCTGATCGGTATCCGCAAATTTCGGTTGGGTTTCGGTTTCTTCGGCCACACTCAGTGGCTGGGCGTCTGTTGCGCTGTTGTCCACTTGCTGGAAAGACAGCGCCTGTTCCCTGCCGGGGCTCTGGTCATGGGCGGCTGTAACGGGCACAGCAAAACCCAGCACCATGCACAGCACCAACAAAAGGGACAGCGTTCGCATTGTCAGGCTTTTTTTCATATTGGGTACACTCCTTGTCTTAATTTATATCCAGAGCGGGTCGCTCCAAATACCATGCACCTTTGGGCAACTCTCTTGCACATTGTTGCACACCTATGCACAAAATATTGCTCATAAAAGCATGATAACACAATCGCACCAAGATGTCAAGCACTGTTTCTCCCAAACTGTGTCCAACGTTAAACCCACCACCCCCAAAAAAGAAGCGGGAACAAAGGCAACATCCTCCGTTCCCGCTTCTTGGATTCAAGACATGATGGTTGTCCCCACCAACTGCAAAAAGTCCAGCAGGGCATCTTTGTTTGTCTCATAATAGTTGATCATATGCTCCCGCTCCTGATGGAGCAGGCCATACTGGTTGAGTTGTGCCAAATGTCTGGACATATTACTGGCATCGATTCCCATGGCCTCCGCCAGCTCATAGCAATAGGAGCGCCCATGGCTCAGCCGGCAGAGAATCTCCAGCCTTCTGCGGTCGCTGATGGCTTTGAGAATGGAGGAAAGCCCATCGAGAATACTGCTCTGCTGTCTCAGGTGCGAGCCTGCGGTTGCGCCACTGCCCAGAATCAGCAGATTGAACTGCTCATGGTCATTCTGATCCTCACCGAAAGCCACAAAAGAGCCATTCATAAACATGGGCAGGACATAAGTCTTCCCCGAATGGCCCGGAATGGTCTCATAGCCCAGAATCTCCTTTGCCACCTCTCTGGGTGGGGTCTTCTCAAAAATCTCCTGCCAGTAGCCCACTAAATCCGATTGAAGCCATGGCTCCGACAGCAGCCTCTCCTCCAGCTTTTCGGCAAAGGGCTCAAGGAACGTGACCAGTTCCTCCATGGTGCGGTCAACGTGCCGCAAAGCCCGATAGAGCCGAATCTGGAATTCCCGGGCATAGGGCAAAGCAAACACCTGGTCAAACAAATCCTCCGGTGCGCCCTCATCCTTGGTCAAGAGCAGGGTATCCCCACAGTGAGGGCTGAGCCAGCTACCGGATTGCACAGACTCATTCCAGAACCGGCAAATCCCTGCCGCATTCTCCCGCAGACCGGGATAACCGATCCGGCAGAACGAGAACGCCAGCAACTGGGCCACACTGACACCGGGGTGGTTGGCATCCGCCCGCTCAAAGAACCAGCGCAACTGGGGGTCGGCGGGATTCACCTCAGCGCAAATCTCCTCCATCAGTTGTTGCAGTCTTTCCATGCGGCGAATGATTTCATCGGTCACTTCATTGCCCAGAAAGAATTTCTTCCGGGTGATGATGTCTTTGAAGCTGACCCCATTGGTGAAGTTAAAGAGCATCGCCACCGTCTCCTGCAACATATAGGGCTGACGGATGATCTCGTATTCCATAACTGCGCCTCCTTCTTCGTGGGCTGTCTTTCTTTTACTCTAATCCGTTTTTCCCGAATTGTCAAGGGGATTTCCCGCAGAAGCCAGGAAAACACCCGGAGCGGCGAACGCTCCGGGTGAAAAATCGGGGAGAGTAAATCAGAAGGTACCAACCGTCTCGGGGATAATCAGCTTAGCCCCGGTCTTGGCGACCACATCCTCAATGGTGGTCTCTGCGTTGACTTCCCGCAGAACCAGACCCTCGGGGGTGGACTCGATGACTGCCAGCTCAGAGATAATCCACTTGACCCGCTTGTAAGCGGTCAGAGGCAGCGTGCACTTGGCCACAATCTTGGGATTGCCCTTCTTGTCGGTGTGGGTGGTGATGACGATAACGTTTTCAGCGCCGGAGACCAAATCCATGGCACCGCCCATGCCGGGGACCATCTTGCCGGGGATAATGTGGGAAGCCAGAGAGCCATCCTCATCCACCTGCAGTGCGCCCAGAATGGTGGCATCCACATGACCGCCACGAATCAGACCGAAGGAGAAGGCAGAGTCAAAGAACATGGCGCCGGGGATGGTGGTAACATACTTGCCACCGGCATTGGACACATTGAGGTCCTCTGTCTCGGCAGTAGCGGCGGCACCCATGCCCATAATACCGTTCTCGGACTGGAAAATGACGTTCACGTCTTCCGGCAGGTAGTTGGCGACCATCTCGGGCATACCGATACCCAGATTCACCACGTCACCATGGTTCAAAAAGCGAGCCGTACGCTTCGCAATGACAACCTTTGCGTCTTCCATTACTTGTTGCCTCCTTCCACGATATAGTCAACCAGGATAAAGGGGGTCATCACATCTTCGGGGGGAATTTCACCGGGTTCAACAATCTTCTCCGCCTCCACAATGACGGTCTTGCAGGCCGCAGCCATCAGGGGGCAGAAATTCTTGGTGGTACCCTTATAGTAAACGTTACCCAGCTTGTCCACAACAGATCCCTTAATCAGGCAGACATCGCCCTTCAGGGCAGTCTCCAGCAGGTAGTCCTTGCCGTCGACCTGGATAATCTGCTTGCCCTCGGCCACATCGGTGCCGATGCCGGTGGGGGTCAGAACGCCGCCCAGACCGAAGCCGCCGGCACGGATCCGCTCGGCCAGAGTGCCCTGGGGAATGAGCTGCACATCCAGGGTTCCCTCGCTCATCTTCTTGCCGGTCTCGGGGTTGGTGCCAATATGGCTGACCAGCAGAGTCTTGATCTTGTGCCGGGCAACCAGCTCACTGACACCACGGTGGCCGTGCTTCTCCGCGCCTTCGGGGAAGCCGGTGTCGTTGGCGGCGACAGTCAAATCCTTGATGTCGCTGTCCGCCAGAGCCGCAATGATCTTATCGGGCGTGCCGTGGCCCAGGAAACCGCCGACCATCACGAAGTCGCCGTCTTTAACCATGGCGACAGCTTCTTTTACGGTGATAAACTTGTTCTTCATGTAACATACTCCTCAATACTTTTAATTCAGCCTGTCAAAAAGCTCAGGAGGCAGAAAGCGACTGAAACTATCTTCCAACCAAATCTGCCACAGCGTACCATTCCGGATTGTTACTGACGCTCCCAAATGGTTTCACTGACGGCTTGATTCTGGTTCAACGGTTCTTTCAAGTTTGAGCGCTTATCCAGCAGGAGGGGGTCTTTTGACAGTTGCGCACTTATTTCATGCCACGCTTGACCATCTCCGCGACAGCAAAGCTGGCCACATCATCGCCATAAGTACCTGCACCGAAACCGGCATCATAGCCCAGCTCCTTCGCCAGCTCATGGGTAATCCGGGGGCCGCCGCAAATCACGATGAACCTCTCACGCAGACCCTCAGCCTCCAGCAGCTCAATCAGCTCCGTCAGGTTCTGGATATGGATATCCTTCTGGGTGACGGTCTGGGAGACCAGAAGCACATCCGCATTTACCTCAACGGCTTTGCGGATAAATTCCTCATTGGGAATCTGGCTGCCCAGGTTGTAGGCCTCAATCATCTCATAGCGCTCCACGCCATAGTGACCGGCGAAGCCCTTGCGGTTCATGATGGCATCAATGCCGACGGTGTGGGCATCCGTACCGGTGGATGCGCCCACCATAACCACCTTGCGGCCGATGTTCTTCTGGATAAATTCATTGGTCTCCTCCATGGTCATGACCTCAGATTCCACGGTCATGACATGGATCTCCTCATAATTGACGGTATGGACACAACTGCCATAGACCACGAAGAAGGTAAATTCCTTGTCCAGCGCCTGGTGGAAAGCTACATTGGGCTCTTCCAGTCCCATCTTCCGGGCAATCTGCCGGGCAGCTTCTTCGCCGCGGGCATCGTCCTTGACGGGCAGCGTAAAGCTGAGCTGCACCTTGCCATCGTTCATGGTGTCGCCATAAGGCTTCAGCCGGGTCAAATCCAGGGTGGTATCAAAATCATTTTTATGGGTATTGTACAGTCCGGAACTCATTGCCCTGCCACCTTTCCTTTCATCAGCTCAATGAAGGGGTTAAAATACTCGGCATTCTTAATCACCACGCCGCCGAGACCCTTGCCGCCATCTTTCGGCCGCTTAACGTCTGCGAAGATACCCCGCTCCAGCGTGGTAAACAGACCCAGCTCCTCGATTTCCTCCAGCAGGTCGGTGGCCTTGGTCAGGACCTCGTTGGCTCTGGACTGGATAATACCGCCTTCCTTATAGGTCAGCTCACCGCCCAAATCCTGCATGGTGCGGAAGATGTACTGGGCATTCTCAATGGACAGCGCCCGGTCAGACATGAAGGGGGTATGAATAGCCTCGGTCATCATGCCCAGAAGCTGCAACTTCTGACCGGTGAGGATGCAGACCATGTTGAACAGGGCATCCTGAATGTGGCCACGGAAGATGTTGCCGGTCATGAACTTGGTGGGGGGCATATACTTTAAGGGTGCCTTGGGGAAGATTTCTCTTGCCATCTGGGCCTGCGCCAGCTCATAGAGGAAGGTATTCTCCACGGCAGGGTCCATCTCAAAGGCGTGACCCAAGCCCATCTGCTCCTCCCGCATACCGGCACGGAGCGCGAAAGCTTCGTTCAGGAACTGGGAAGCCAAAACGGTGTGGGCGCTGGTGATGGCATCATCGGTGGTCAGGTAGTTGTCCTCGCCGGTATTGATGATGACACCGGCATAGCCATTGATGACCCGGGAGAAATATTGGTCAATGATGGTGCGCTGCATATTGATGTCCCGGAACAGAATGCCATAGAGGGCATCGTTGAGCATCACATCCAGCCGCTCCAGGGCACCCATGGCGGCGATTTCCGGCATACACAGACCGGAGCAGTAGTTACACAGCCGGATATACCGACCCTGCTCCCGACCAACCTCGTCCAATGCCTCACGCATCAGGCGGAAATTCTCCTGGGTGGCATAAGTGCCGCCGAAACCTTCGGTGGTTGCGCCGTAGGGCACATAGTCCAGCAGACTCTGGCCGGTGGTACGGATGACGGCAATGATGTCCGCACCCTGCTTGGCACCGGCTTTGGCCTGAATGATGTCTTCATAGATGTTGCCGGTAGCAACGATAATATACAGATAAGGGCCTTCTTTGTCGCCAAACTCACCCAGGAAGTCATTCCGGGCGGCGACATTCTTGTTGATGCGCTCCAGCGTGGCGTTGACCACAGGCATGATGGCACTGCGGATTTCTTCGGCGCTGTGGACGGGGACCTTGGTCAGGTCCAGCTCACCGGCGCTGATTTTCTCGGCCACTTCCTGCGGGGTGTAGCCGTACTCGGCCATGGCATTGCCGATATAGAAGGAGGCGCCACCGGGCAGAATACCCTTCTCCAGCAGATGGTCCACCACGATATTGGGCAGAGGCGCATCCACCTCATTCACGCCGTCAATACCCAGCAGGCGGCAGACCGCCCGCTCCACGGTGACGGTGGTATGGTCATCGATAAAGGCCTGAACATCGTCAGCAACCTTGGCCGCGCTGGCTCTGGCTTTCGCCACCAGCTCCAGATTCAGATTCAGTTTGGATTCCATAGTTTACCTCTTAACGTTCAGCATCTTAGTGATGGTGGCGGTCTCTGCGCAGAAGCTGAGTGGGCTCCATGTACTTCTGCTCCACGCCCTCCGCCAGAGCCGCAACGCCGGTCTTGGGCAGCTTGGGCTTAGCCTTGCCGGTGCAGATGTCACAGTGGCACTTGTTCTCGTAGTAGTCGGGCTCGGTATAGGTGGTGATGACACCCTCAAAATTCCGCAGGATGATCTTGCGGGGGGTCTGGGAAACCACATAGTTGGGCATAACCGGGGTCTTGCCGCCGCCGCCGGGGGCATCCACCACGAAGGTGGGTACGCAGTAGCCGGAGGTATGGCCACGGAGAGCCTCAATAATTTCGATACCCTTGGACACAGGCGTCCGGAAATGGCTCAGACCCAGGGAGGGGTCACAGCAGTAAATATAGTAAGGACGGACACGGATACGCACCAGCTCATTGACCAGCTTCAGCATGACATGGATGCAGTCATTGACACCGGCCAGCAGGACACTCTGGTTGCCCAGAGGAATACCGGCATCGGCCAGCATAGCGGTAGCCCGGGCGGCCTCCTCGGTGATTTCGTTGGGGTGATTGAAGTGGGTATTGAGCCACACGGGGTGATACTTCTTGAGCATATTGCACAGCTCGGGGGTCACACGCTGGGGCATGACCACGGGGGTACGGGAGCCCAGACGGATAATCTCCACATGGGGGATGGCACGGACACGGCTGATGATGTACTCCAGAAGTTCATCGGAGACCATCAGGCAGTCACCACCGGACAGCAGGACGTCACGGACTTCGGGGTGATTGCGGATATACTCGATGCAGTTGTCAATCTGCTGCATGGGCACTTCCTGGTCGTGCTGACCGGCGAAACGGCGGCGGGTGCAGTGGCGGCAGTACATGGAGCACTGGTCGGTAATCAGGAACAGCACCCGGTCAGGGTAGCGGTGGGTCAGGCCGGGGCAGGAGGAGTCGGTATCCTCATGGAGGGGGTCGGCCTCCTCATAAGCGGCAAAGTCCAGCTCAGCACTGGTGGGAATGGCCTGCTTACGGATGGGGTCATGGGGGTCATTCAGGTCAATGAGGGACAGGTAGTAGGGGGTAATGGCCATGCGCAGTTTGCCCAGCGTGGCGGCAACGCCCTTCTCCTCTTCCTCGGTCAGGTTGATGTACTGTTTCAGTTCATCCAAAGTCTCGATTCTGTTCCGCACCTGCCAGCGCCAGTCATTCCACTGCTCAGCGGGGACATCCAGGAACAGACCGTTCTCACGGCTCTTTCTCATGTTGGTTACGCTCCTTTAACTGGTTTTTGGGTTTCGGTGGATTAAACGTACTTCTCGTCGAAGAGCTTGCGCAGCTTCTCAGACTCCCGGAGCACATCCAGCGTAATCTTGGCGTGGTTCTTGGTGTAGCCGTTGCCGATGATCATTTCCACGTCTTTGCCAACACCCTCAGCACCCAGAGCGGCCTTGGTGAAGCTGGTGGCCATGGAGAAGAAATAGACCTTGCCGCCGTCACGGACGGGCAGAATAGCGGACATTTCGCAGGACTCGATGTTGACACAGCAGATAGACAGGTCATACTCGTTGCCATCGTTGACGGCCAGAGCAGCCTCCATAACCTCAACGGGCTTGGTGCAGTCAGCCACCACCACATCGGTATAAACGCCCAGTTCCATCAGAGCGGGAACCTGCTTGGGGTTGCGGACAACGCCAACCACCTTACCATTGGGGCCGACCTTCTTCATGGCCTCAAAGCCACACAGCACGCCGGACTTGCCGTTGGCACCCAGAATCAGGACTTTATCGCCCTCCTTGGGCAGCTTGCGGGCCTGAGCGGGAGCACCGGCCACGTCCAGAGCGGCCAGAGCCAGAGGCTCAGACATATCCTCGGGCATCTTCACATACAGACCGGACTCGAACAGAACGGCCTGACCGACGATGTCCACCCGGTCAATTTCCTTGTGGATGGCCAGAATCTTGTCAATCTTCAGGGGAGTCATGGACAGGGAGACCAGAGAGACGATCTTGTCGCCCACCTTCAGGTCGAAGTCGGGCTTGGCCAGCAGGTCTTCGCCGATGTAGGCGATTTCGCCCTTGAACATACCACCGGAACCGGTGACGGGGTTCTGCTGCTTGCCACGCTCGGCCACGATGTCCATAATCATCTGGCCAATCTTCTGCTCGTCGCCACCGCAGGCTTCTTCAATCTGGGTGAAGGAAGCGGAGTCGATGTTCAGGGAGGTGACGTTGCAAATAATCTCGTTGGAATAGCGCTTGGTCATATCGTTGTCAATCTTCCAGGCGGCCTGAGTCAGAACGCCCTTGGGCTCGATGACGCGGTGAGTGCCGTACTTGTTGCCTTTCATGGACATGGTAAATTCCTCCTAAATGTTGGTATAATGATTGAAAAACCTTGATTTTTGTCTTTTTTGTCCCAAAATGGGATAGTTTGCGGGCGGTATGGGCTCAGTGCTTCTTCAGGCCCAGAATCTCTCTGGCTTCGTCGCAGGTGGCCACTTCACGACCCAATTCCTTGGCCAGGCGGACAACCTTCGCCACCAGTTCTCCATTGGAGGCGGCCTTGTGGCCTCTGGCCAGGTAGATGTTGTCTTCAAAGCCCACACGGACATGACCGCCCATGATGATACCGGCGGCCGCCATGGGCCATGCGCCACGACCGACACCGGTCACCGTCCAGGTAGAGCCGGCGGGAATCTTGTTTACCAGGAAGGCCAGATTCTCCACGGTAGCGGGGGTACAGCCATTGACACCCAATACGAAGTTAAACTGCATGGGCGCGCCGGGGACAAGTCCCTTCTTCGCCATGGCCAGCACCGTATCCAGATGGCCAATCTCAAAGCATTCATACTCGGGCTTAATGCCGTTTTCCAGCATCCGCTTGCCGAAAGCCCGCATGGTGGGCATATCGTTGACGAAGATGTCATCGCCAAAATTGCAGGTGCCGCAGTCCAGGGTGGCCATCTCGGGCATCAGTTCCGTGGGCTGGAGGCGCTCCTCCGGGGTCATGCCGGTAGCGCCGCCGGTGGAGGGAATCAGGATTGCGCCGGGGCAGGCCTCCTGGATGGCGGGGAGAATCTCCGCAAACCGGGCCTTATCCTGGGTGGGGGTGCCATCATCCCAGCGGACATGGACATGAATGACGGCGGCACCGGCATCATAAGCGGCCTTAGCCTCCCGGACCATTTCCTCCTTGGTGTAGGGAACGGCGGGGTTATGTTCTTTGGTGACTTCCGCACCGCATATGGCGGCGGTAATAATCAGTTTTTCCATAGAGCATTCATTCCTTTCTCCTGGGGCCACAATCATCCTCTGGGAACGTTCTGCTTGTCCTTGGGGGTGACGCAGGTACCGGTGGCCCGGCAGACCAGAATGGGCTCAGCCAGAACATCGGCGGCAGAGTCGTTGATGTCGGGGCGGGAGACGATGACCTTCCATGCCTCGAACTTCATCTTCCGGGAGGTGTTGCCCACCTTGGTGATCTCACCAACGGCCTCGATGTAGTCACCGGCATAGACGGGAGCCAGGAATTCGACGTTGTCATAGGCGCAGAACAAGCCCTCATCACCATCTTGCTGAATCAGCAGTTCCGTGGCCACGTCACCGAACAGGTGAACCATATGGGCGCCGTCCACCAGATTTCCGCCGTAATGGGCGTCCTTGGCGCTCATGCGCAGTCTCAGCATTGATCTCTTGGTTTCCATGTTAATTTCCTCCTATGTATTGTTCTGAACATTTCTGTATTACTGGGATATCCGGATATTCACCGGGGCGCATACTCCGGAAAAATAAGCGCTATTGAACCGTAAAGTCGAGCTTCACGTTCAATAGCGCTTCATGACGACATGACAGTAACTGTACTCTGGGCACAGCTACCAAGCAGGAGCGGCAGACCCCATCTTCTGCTTTCGGCGGTAAACCCATTGGGCGGCCGCCTCCGGGAGTCTGCCCGTTACCATCGACCGTCTACCTGATTTTCCGCACCTCTATTGCCGGAATATGTACTTTGGGTTAAGATGGGGAAAACGCCATCTTATAGTATAATTATATGCGCTCATCCGGGAGATGTCAACAAATATTCCGTTTAAATGTTGTAGTTTTTTTCCACCATATCCAAAATTTCCTGCTTCATCCCCAGCAACCGGCAGATATTTAAGGCATCTCTGGGGCAATCCTGCTTCCCCTCCACCCGGTACAGGCCATAATTCATGTGGCGGCTGATGCGCTCCACCCCGGCATGACCATCCAGCGCGGCAATCTCCCTGCGCAGTGCATCCACATCCAATGCTTTGAGCCCAATGACCTGATAATGGGCGTTGCCAAATGTAGCCACATTGTCATAGTGAGTCGCCAAAACGGTGATGGCATTCTGGCGGTTTAAGTAGCCGGTGACTGCCTGAACAATGGCCGCACCCTCATCGGGATTGGTTCCCCGGGCAAATTCGTCCAGCAAAATAAAGGCAAACTGACCGGGAAGACGCTCCACCACCTGATTAAACCGCACCATCTCCCCGCCAAAGCTGGACAATCCCCGGTCAACAGACTCCAAATCCTCAGAAATGATGTACATGGCATCAAAGAGAGGAAGTGCCGCAGAGGTGGCAAAGGGGAAGAATCCGCAGTGGGTCAGGAGGATATTCAGGGCGATGGTTTTTAAGGCCACGCTCTTTCCGCCCATATTTGCCCCGGTAATCACCGTTGCCCCCTTCTCCAGGGTAATGGAGACGGGGGTAAAGGTCTTGCCCCGCTCCGTCAGCAGGTCGGCAATCCGGGGGCTCACCATATTCTCCATGGACAATCTGCCTTCCGTGAACACCGGCTCTGTACCGCCGTATTTCCGGGCAAGCCTGGCCTTCTCCACAGTCAAATCCAGATCGGCAATGGACGCCATGTTGTGCAGTACCTTATGGATATGGGGGCGCAGGGCTTGGGTCAGGGCTTGGCGGATTTTTCCTTCCTCCAACTCCTCCTCAGCGGCGATTCGTGCCCGCTGTGCCTGCAGTGTTTCCTTTTCCTCTCCCTGTGGCAGGCGGCGAAGGCGTTCTTCCAGCTCCCGCTTTTCTTTCCGCAGGGTGCGCAAGGTCTGAGAATAGCCATCGGCAATATAGAAGGTCGCCACCCGGTTGCCCTCCGGATCCAGAATATTCAGCGCTTCTTCCGTATCTTCCAGGGTAATGCCCTCCAAACAGAAGACCGCCTGCAACTCCCGGAACAGGGGCAACATCTCCTGACTTTTCAGCAGGAATCGCTTCAGTTCAAAGAGTTCAATTTCATTAAGGGTGGTTTCCAGACACTTAACTGCCGTTGGGCGAATCATTTTCAGGCTCATAAAGACCCGCAAAAGCTGATTCAGGGTCTTCCGGCACTGCTCCTCCCCCGCCAGTACCCTGCGGATATTCCCCAGTTGGCGCTGCAGCTCCGGCTTTTCCTCCGGGGTGAAGGGTCTCAGTTCCCGCACCCGCTCCCCGCCATAGGGAGAATTGGGATGCAGAGAATCCAGAATGTACTGAAATCCAATATTCTCTTTCTGGGCAAAAGTCAGCTCCATCATGTCTTATCCTCCATCACATTGATGACCGGCAGATTCACCCGCTCCGCCATCCGCTCCATCAGCTCATCTTTGGAAAAATGAAACCCATAGGCAGAGAAGGGATTCACGGTCACCGCCACCAGATTCACGTTGTCCAGCACCCGCAGTTCTACCCCCCGGCGAAGGAGCTTCTCAAAACTGTCCTGCTTCAGCAAAAGCTTACTGCTGTCCCGCACCAGAAAGGTCAGCCCCTTTAAGGGGGCAACGGACATCAGCAAAGGCTTCAGCACAAAGTCCGACAGCGCGCCCCCGAAGAAGACGGCCCTTGCCTCCCCGCCACTGCGCCGCAAAGCCTCAGACAGCTCAACGCCTGCGGGAAGAATCCGCGGCTCTCCTCCCCCAAAAATGGCCACGCCCCGGAAGTCCGCCATACTCTGTACCCAAGCGCGCACCGCTTCGTCTTCCGTTTCCGGCAGGGTCAGGAGTTGGCAGTGGTAGGCCGTATCCTCCACCACGGTATGGATGTTCTTATGGTAAGATGCCCCGGTACACAGGATGGTCGCCTCCGTCACCTTGCGACTGCACAGGGTCTTCCGGCTGAGCGCCCCGTCAATCAGCACCAAATCTGCCCCAAAGCGGAACAAATCCTCCCGCAACCTTGCCAACTGAGCGGTGATGGATGGTCCGGCAAGCTGAATGTTTCCGTCACTGCGGGCCCGGAGAATCACCACCTGCCCCATGGGGGTGGAGATACCGGTGGTATCCAGAATCTCCCGGGTCACGTCGCAGTGGCTTAAAATCAGGTCACTGGCGGTGGCCACCAGAGTCCCCTCAGGGATGGCGATGCCGGGTTTCCTGGTGCCGGTGACCAAATCTTTGTCCTCGCCGTCTCTGCCGATGGAGGTCAGGGCCAGCAGGCGACCGTTCTGGGCGGCTTCTTCAATGAGCCGGTTTAAGACGGTGGTCTTTCCGGCGTTTTTGCACATCCCGATGATGGAGACGGAATGATAGGGGGCGATGAGTTGGGTTAGGGTTGGGGTCATGGGCACCTCCGTCATGTGGTCTCCTCCTTGAGATAGGGTTTGAGCTTTTCCAGCAACTGAAATACCTTCGTTCCGGGTTTGGACTGGGATGGCGTTCTCCCGGCGTTTTGCTTCTCCAGTCGCTTGGCATTGGCTATGGCAAAGTCCAGCAGGGGATACAGCAGTTCATACAAGCCCGGGTAGTTTTTCCGGTACTCCCCCGCCCCCAGAGATTTAAGCCCCTGGGTCAGCTTGGACCAATACTCCCTCCGGTGCAAATCGGACTGCATATAGCCAAAGTGGAGGAGAAACCAAAGCTCAATACATTGGTTAGACCATATGGCATGGTACTGTGTTTCCTCATTGGATGTGGCTGTGCAGAGTTCTGCGGTCTGGTCGACGTGCGCCGGTGGAAAATCGTCGGTATCATAGACCACCCAGACATGTCTGTAGCCATTGGGGTTACCGGCCACCCGTTTTCTCGCTTTCTCAAACAGGCTCAGGGTATTGACACCCCCGCCGTAGATTTCCAAATGGACTTTGTTCCGGTATTGGCTGTTGATTCGGTCTGCGATTGCGCCAAAGTATGCGGGCTCTGTCTGAGTACCCTCTGTGACAATCAGATGGGTCTCCGGTTGAATTTTGATGGCTCTGTCCCGTCTGGCGGTCATCCAGGCCTTATTCATATCGCTTTTCTTGGGCGGTTTCAGACTCACTGCCAGTCGCCCCCTGTCAGCATATTTTGCAGATAGGGGTCTGCGCCATATCTGCCCTCCAGATACTGCTTGTCATAAGCCGCCGTATGGTTTACCCGCTCATTGTCTTCCCGGCGAATCTCGTGGAGGGAGTAAATGATGCTGTTGTGGGTCTCGTCTTCTGCCGCAAACCAGATTTCGTCCCGCCGGAAGACTGTTTTCTTCATTATGCTCACATCATGGGCGGTAAAGATTAGCTGAGCGCCCTTAGTGTTAATCTCCGGATTCTTGAACAGAGAAATCAAATACCGCAGGAGTTTGGGGTGCAACTTGGCATCCAGCTCATCCACAATCGTCAGCCGCCCCTCCATCAGCGCAAGCAGGACCATGGGCAGGGCTGCAATCAGCTTCTTTGTGCCATCAGATTCTGCGGCAAAGGGCAGCTCATAGCGCCGACCCTGAATGGACCGCTGAAGATAGAGCTGCCGGTCATCGGCATCAAACCGATAGCCGTCGATGTCAATTCCCATATCGTTGAGGAAGGTCACAATCCGCTTCTGCAATTTCTCGTCCCCGGCAACCATAATACTCTGCTCAGCTCTGGGGTCCGCGTAATTCCGGATGATGCAGGATTCAAACCACTCCTGTACCTCCGCAATCACAGGCAGATTGTAATTGATGGCCAAAAAGGACAGATATGGCATTTTGGTGTTCACCGCTGTATTGATTGTACCCCTGCGGATACTGGCGCCCAGCGTGATTTCCCCCCGCTCCCGGTCAAAGATGAGTGCCGTCTTCTTCCCGCTCAGTTTCTTTCTGGACAAGGATTCCGCCACCACCTCATCTCTCAGCAAAGAGAGATAATACCGGAATTCATTTTCCGCCGTCCGGAAGAAAATCAGAAACTCTGTGGGCTCATCTCTTGAAGTAGCATCCAGCAGAAACGGAACGCACTCCACCTTCTTATGCATAATAACGGGAACTCTGGTCGCCCCCAAATCAAACACCGGCTTTATGACCGTAGAAATCAGACAAGCCAGCGCCTGAAGCACATTGCTCTTGCCGCCACCGTTTGGCCCATAAAAGACAGATACCGGCAGAAGGTCGTCAGCCTTCCCGCCCAGAATCAGGCTGTCGCTGAATTCCGGAAGGTTTACCGCCCTGAGGTCGAAGGTAGTCTCCTCCCTGTAGGACTTAAAGTTTTTGAAGGAAAATTGGCAAAGCATTCCGCTTACCCCCTTTCTGCTCTGATTATACCCCTATTACACAGAAAAATCAAGTTTTATCCCGTATTTCCAAAAACTTTTTTCTGAAACCGCCGATAAAACATCGTCTTCCCGATTTATCCGGTACACGATGACAATACCCTGCACACCGAAGCATGCAGGGCAAAGTCCAATTTCACACAGCCATCTTACAGCCGCATACCGCCATTGACAGACAGCACCTGCCCCGTCACATAGGAGGCATCGTCACTGGCCAGGAACAGCGCAGCCTTGGCAATTTCCTCAGGCTGACCCAGTCTGCCCAGCATGGTGAGCTTGGCAAACTTGTCCAGCAGTTCCTGAGGGACGGTCTTGAGGATGTCGGTCATCACATAGCCGGGGGCGATGGCGTTCACCCGGACGGGCACACCCTTGCGGGCGAATTCCTTGGCCCAGGTCTTGGTCAGGCCAATGACACCGGCCTTGGTGGCGGCATAGTTGGCCTGTCCGATGTTGCCGAATTCTCCGACCACGGAGGAAATGCTGATGATGCTGCCGCCGCCGGTCTCCTCCATCATGGGGCCAATATAGCGGGTCAGGTTAAAGACACCCTTGAGATTTACGTCAATGACCAAATCCCACATCTCATCGGTCATCTTCCGGGTCATGGCATCCCGGGTGATGCCGGCATTGTTGACCAGAATGTCCACCTTGCCGTATTTCTCCCGGGCGTACTCTGCCAGTGTGCGGCAGGCCTCTCCGTCGGCCACATTCAGCGGGTAGAACTCCACATTCCCGCAGTCATAGCTCAGCGGGCTCATGTCGGCGGCAATGACCTTCGCCCCCTCAGCAGCAAAGAGCTTGGCCATTTCTCCGCCAATGCCTTTGGCTGCGCCGGTGATGATGGCTACCTTGTTTTCCAGTCTCATCTGCATACTCCTTCCGGGAAAATCATTAGACATTCTTCAAAATCACCGCAGTGCCCATGCCACCGCCGATGCACAGAGAAGCCAGACCATAGGTCTTGCCGGAGTGCTTCAGCTCGTGGGCCAGGGTGACGATGATGCGGTTGCCGCTGGCGCCCACGGGGTGACCCAGAGCAATGGCGCCACCATTGACATTGGTGCGGGCGCGGATTTCTTCTTCGGTCAGGTCGTGCTGTTCGGCCAGCAGTTTCACCACACCCAGAGACTGGGCGGCAAAAGCCTCGTTCAGCTCCAGAACCTCAATCTGGCTCAGGGTCATACCGGCATCGGCCAGGGCATTGCCCACGGCGGGAACAGGACCCAGACCCATGACATCGGGCTCAACACCGCCCTGACCCCAGCCAATCAGCTCGGCCATAACGGTCAGATTGTATTCCTTGACGGCCTTCTCACTGGCCAGCAGAACGAAGCTGGCGCCGTCGTTGATGCCGGAGGCGTTGCCGGCGGTGACGGTGCCGTCCTTCTTGAAGGCGGGACGGAGGGTGGCCAGCTTCTCCAGAGAGGTGGTACGGTTGATGAATTCGTCGGCGGCGAAGACAACTTCCTTCCGGCCAACCTTCACGGTCAGGGGAACGATCTCATCGACGAACTTGCCGGCATCCTGTGCGGCAATGGCCTTCTGCTGGGAGCCGATGGCGAATTCGTCCTGCATTTCACGGGTAATGCCATAGCGGGCGGCCACATTCTCAGCGGTAATGCCCATGTGCATATCGCCAAAGGCATCGGTCAGGGAGTCAATCAGCATATGGTCAATCATGGTCATTGCGCCCATCTTGTTGCCGGAGCGAACCTTGCCGGGAACCAGGTAGGGGGCGGCACTCATGACCTCAGTACCACCGGCGGCAATCAGATTGGCCTTCCCGGCGGCGATGGCGGTAGCGGCGTTCATGACAGCCTTCATACCGCTGCCACAGACCATGTTCAGGGAGTAAGCGGGGACTTCCACGGGCACACCGGCACCGAGCGCCACCTGTCTGGCGGGGCCCTGCTTCAGACCGGCGGGCAGGACATTGCCGACCACGACCTCATCCAGCCACGCGGGGTCAATCTTGGCATCTTCAATAACAGCCTTCAGCACCTGAGCGCCAATCCAAGTGGGAGTGGCGTCCTTCAGAGAACCCAGCATGCTGCCGATGGCACTGCGCTTTGCGGAAACTAAGTATACCTTGCTCATGATTTATCCTCCAGTACTAAATCGGTTATTCCTTTTCCAGGAGCTTGTTCAATTCCTTCATGACCGCACCGGCATCGGCGACGATACCCAGATTGGCCACCTTGAAGATGGGCGCACCCTTATCGGTGTTGACGGCCACAATGAATTCGGACTCTTCCATACCGGCCAGATGCTGGATCGCACCGCTGATACCGAAGGCCAGATAAGCCTGAGGACGGACCGTCTTACCGGTCTGACCGACCTGACGGGCCTGCTCCATGAGGCCGGCATCCACCAGCGCACGGGAGGAGGAGACGGTGCCGCCCAGACCCTTGGCCAGAGTAAAGGCAGGCTCTAAGTTCTTGACGCCTCTGCCGCAGGAGACCAGCAGCTTGGCATCTTCAATCTTCTCCACATTCTGGGTTTCCTTGACTTCCTCAATGACCTTCACGGCGAACTTGCCGGCATCCCACAGCACATTCACGGGGATGATCTCACCGGTGCGGCTGTCGTCCCGCTCCAGCTTCTGCATAACGCCGGGGCGAACGGTGGACATCTGGGGCCGGCTACCGGGGCAGATGATGGTGGCAAACAGGTTGCCGCCGAAGGCGGGACGGGTCATAAAGAGGTTGCCCTCTTCGTCATTTTCCAGCTTGGTGCAGTCGGCGGTCAGACCGGTACGCAGCCGGGCAGAGAGCCGGGGAGCCAGGTCACGGCCGATGCTGGTGGCACCAAAGAGCATGGAAGAAGGCTCATAAGCCTTAACAATCTGATAAACCGCCTGCGCATAAGCCTCAGTGGTGTAATGGGTCAGGGCCTCATCATCCACCAGATAGACCTCATCCGCGCCATAAGCAATCAGCTCTTTGGCCTTCTCGGTCACGCCACTGCCCAACAGCAGAGCGCCCACCTTCTCGCCGGTCTTGGCGGCCAACTCCCGGGCCGCACCCAGCAGTTCCAGAGCGACGGGCTGCAATTCGCCGTCACGCTGCTCACAAAATACCCAAATATTCTTGCTCATAACCCGTCCTCCTTAGATCAGATGCCGCTGCTGCAGAGCGGCCAGAATGGTCTTGGCGGCTTCTTCTGCATTCAGCTCCAGGGTTTCGATGGTCTTGTCAAACTGCTTGGTGGCAGTGCTCTTGACCTTGGTGGGAGAACCGGTCAGGCCGATATTCTCCTTATCCACATCCAGGTCAGCAAAGGTAATCTTGCCCACTTCCTTCTCGTCCTGGTCAACGATGTCCCACATATTCATATAGCGGGGCTTGGCCATGGTGGACAGGAAGGTGATGAGGCACTGACCCTTGACTTCCAGCATCTGGTAGCGGTCCTCAAACTGACGCTTCACGGTCAGTGCGCCGGTTTCTTCGTTATAGCTGATGGCGGCGGCGTAAGTAATCTGGGGGATGCCCAGATGCTCGGCAATCTGGGGGCCAACCTGAGCGGTATCGCCGTCAATGGCCTGTCTGCCACAGAAGACAACATCAGCACCCAGCTTGCGGATGGCGGCGGCCACAATGGTGGAGGTGGCCAGGGTATCAGAGCCACCGAAAGCCCGGTCGGTCAGCAGGAACGCCTCATCCGCGCCCATAGCCAGAGCTTCGCGCAGAGCCTTCTCTGCCTGAGGGGGACCCATGGTGATGACGGTGACCTGAGCGCCGTGGAGCTCCTTCATCTGCAGAGCGGCCTCAATGGCGGTCTTGTCGTCGGGGTTGATGATGCTGGGGACGCCGTCACGCTTCAGGGTATTGGTCACGGGGTCAATCTTAATCTCCGTGGTGTTGGGAACTTGCTTAATACATACGATAATCTTCATATTAGCCTCACTTTTTCAGCATTGCGCCGGAAATGACCATGCGCTGAACTTCGCTGGTGCCCTCATAGATTTCGGTGATCTTCGCATCACGCATCATGCGCTCAACGGGATATTCACGGGTATAGCCATAGCCACCATGGAGCTGAACCGCCTTGGTGGTGACTTCCATAGCCGTCTCGGAAGCAAAGAGCTTCGCCTGTGCCGCGTTGACGGACAGTGTGGGCAGTTTATTCTGCTTGGCATCGGCGGCGATATACACCAGCGCCCGGGCGGCGGCCACCTTGGTGGACATA
The DNA here is from genome assembly GCA_015067725.1 of Oscillospiraceae bacterium. Taxonomy (GTDB): domain Bacteria; phylum Bacillota; class Clostridia; order Oscillospirales; family Oscillospiraceae; genus Faecousia. Next base: position 72,120 of record SVLX01000004.1, read on the forward strand.
TCGGCCAGCTCGAACTGGGTATTCTGGAATGCGGAGATGGCTCTGCCGAACTGCTTTCTGCTCTTGACATAAGCAACGGTAGTGTCCAGAGCGCCCTCGGCAATGCCCAGAGCCTGGGCGGCGATACCGATACGGCCGCCATCCAGAGTCTTCATGGCAATCTTGAAGCCCTCGCCCCGCTTGCCCAGCATATTCTCTTTGGGCACTTTCACGTTCTCAAAGATCAGCTCACAGGTGGCGGAGCCACGGATGCCCATCTTCTTCTCGTGCTTGCCGAAGGAGAAGCCGGGGAAAGCCTTCTCCACAATGAAGGCGGTCATCTCAGGGCCCTTGACGCCCTTACCGGTAACGGCAATAACCACATAAGTCTCGGCTACGCCGGCATTGGTGATGAAAATCTTGCTGCCATTGAGCAGGTAGTGATCTTCCATCTCCACAGCGACGGTCTGCTGGTTGCTGGCATCGGTACCGGCATTGGGCTCGGTCAAACCGAAAGCGCCCAGCTTACGGCCGGTAGCCAGATCGGGCAGATACTTCTGCTTCTGCTCCTCGGTGCCGTGCTCCAGAATGGGGGCGGCGCACAAAGAGGTATGGGCGGAGAGGATAACGCCGGTGGTGCCGCAATGCTTGGACAGCTCTTCTACGGCATAGATGTACTCCCGGTAGCCGGCGCCGGCGCCGCCATACTGCTTGGGAATGATGATACCAAAGAGGCCCAGCTTGGCCATCTTTGCAACGGTCTCGGCGGGGAAACGCTCTTCCTCGTCGATCTCCTGAGCCAGGGGTTTGACTTCGTTCTCCGCGAAGTCCCTGATCATCTGCTCAAAAAGAATGGATCTGAATTCTGCCATAATTCCTCCGTTAATGATCGAATTTGACGGTAGCCTGACCGGTGATTACGGCGACCCCGTCCTGATTGGTGCAGGTGGTGTTGAGTTTAACAATCTTCTTGTCTTCCCGAAGTTCCAGAATCTCCACCTCCGCAGTGATGTCATCACCCAGATATACCGGCGCGCGGAATCGCAATTCCTGCCCCAGGTAGACCGTACCGGGTCCGGGCAACCGGTTGCCCAAAACAGCGGAAATCAAACCGGAAGTCAGAATCCCATGGACAATGCGGCGGCCAAAGGGGGTAGTTTTGGCATAGCCCTCACTGACGTGAATGGGATTCACATCCAGACTGATTCCGGCGAAGGCGGTGACATCGGCGGCAGTGAAGGTCTTCTGGATAGATGCCTTCTGGCCAACTCTCAGTTCGCTAAACGTCATAAATTATCCTCCTATATACAGCATGGGTGCTGTTCAGGTACTAAGTCTAGTATGCCATAATTTGAAGGATTTGTCAATTCATATTGTTATTTCTCCGGTTTTCTGATGGTTTTTGTTGCCCGCTTCGCCGTTTTCCGGGTTGAACAGCAGGCATCTGTTCAACCGGCACCCGGAGAAGCCGGAGCGTTTCTGCGGCAATGCCCTCTCCGCTTGCACCATCACCCGCCAGGACAGGCTTCTCCACCCACTTTTCCCTTGCGCTTTGTCGGTTTCTGTGCTATGCTGTCGAATATGACAATACTCGCTAATCTTAGGAAGGAGGATTCCCATGCGAAAACTGTGCTGGTTGACTCTGGGCTTTGCCATCCCCTGCGCCATTGGGACTTACTTTGCCCCGGGTCTGCTGATGCTACCTCTGGCGGCGGCATCCTTTCTGCTCTGCGGTGCTTTGGGCTTCTTCCAGCGGGTACACTGGGCCTTTCGGGCGAGTATGCTGGTCTGTCTGGGTCTGGCGATTGGCGCTTGCTGGTTTTGTCTCTATGATGGCATTTACCTTCAACCCGCCCGTCTGGCGGACGGAACCGTGCGGGAGATCACGCTCCATGTCACCGACTATCCGACGCAGACCGACTACGGCTGCTATGTGGACGGTAAAACCACCATTGGCGGCAAAACTTACGGCTGTCGGCTCTATCTCACCGACCCGGAGGAGGCACCTCAGCCCGGGACTTTAATCTCCGTCTCCGCAGAACTCAGGCTCACCACAGACGGCGGGCAGAACGACCCCACGCACCACCGGAGCGGCGGCATCTTCCTGCTGGCTTACGGCAAAGACAAGGCCACCCTAACCCCGGGAGAAGAAACCTTCTCCGTCAAAATCGCCCGTTTTCGTCAAACGGTCAACCGAACTCTGCAGGATATTTTCCCGGAGGATACCTCAGGCTTTGCCCGGGCACTGCTACTGGGCGATAAGTCCTCGCTCGGCTACACCCAGCGCAACAATATGTCCCAGACCGGAATCAGCCATGTGGCGGCGGTATCGGGAATGCATCTGTCCATTGCCTTTGCCCTGGTCAGTCTGCTCACCATGAAGCGACGGTTTTTGTCGGCATTGCTGGGAATTCCGGCGGCGTTTCTCTTTGCGGCGGTGGCCGGGTTTTCTCCGTCGGTGTGCCGGGCGGCCATCATGCTGGCTTTGAGCCTGACCGCCCGGGCAATCGGCCGGGACTATGACCCACCCACCGCGCTGGCTTTTGGCTCGGCGGTCCTGCTCATCTGTAACCCAACAACCATCGCCAGCATCGGTTTTCAACTCTCCGTGGGTGCGGTTGCAGGCATTTTCTGCTTTACCCCCGCCATGTTGCGGTGGACAGAAAAGGTTTTGCCGGAGAAGTCCCCATGGAGTCCCCGGCTTAAGCCCGTTTTCTCCGCTATGGCAGTCACTTTGGGCGCAACGGTATTCACCGCCCCTTTAGGTGCCGTCCATTTCGGGGTCATCAGTCTGGTCGCCCCCATCACCAATCTATTGACCCTCTGGGCAGTGACGCTGGCCTTTTATGGGGTACTGTTTGCGGTGTTGCTGGCCTGGGTCTGGTTACCGCTGGGGCGGATGCTGGCATGGGTTATCCGTTGGCTTCTGCGGTATGTACTGGGGGTAAGCCAATTGTTGGGGCGCTTTCCGCTGGCGGCGGTCTATCCGGAGGACAATCTCTATGTGGTGGTCTGGGTGGTCTTTGCGCTGGTGCTTTTGGCGGTATTTCTGCTGATGCGGTGTCAGGGGAAGGCTGTTTTTTCTCTGTCGCTGGTCTTCGCCTTGCTGTTGGCCGTGATTTTGCCCTGCCTTGAACCCATGACCGACGCTTTCCGGGTGACGGTACTGGATGTGGGGCAGGGGCAGTGTGTCCTGCTCCAGCACGGCGGGCGGGTATTCATGGTGGACTGCGGCGGTACAGCGGCTGAGGGCGCTGGAGAAACGGCTGCCAGAGCCCTTCTGACCCAGGGTATCACCCGAATAGATGGGGTAATCCTGACCCACTATGATGCTGACCACACCTCCGGCTTTGCGCACTTCCTCAGCCGCATCCGGGTGGATGCGCTGTACCTGCCCCTTGTGCCGGATGAGCCGGACTGCCGCCGTTTTGGGGCAATGGCAAAGAAACTCTATTATATCACCGAAGACTGGCATTTAAGCTGGGGCGAGGCAGTAATGCAAATTTTCGCCCCGCAATCCAATGCCAACTCCAACGACGGCTCTGTGTCCGTCCTGTTCACGGTAGGCACGCAGGATACCCTGATTACCGGCGACATGGGCGCAAGTGCTGAGGAGAATCTGCTCAATACCCACAATCTTCCGGATATTGAGTTGCTCCTTGCCGGGCATCACGGCTCAAAGCACTCCACGACAGAAGCCATCCTTTCCGCATTGCGCCCGGAGATTTTGGTCATCTCTGTGGGGAAAAACAGCTATGGGCACCCGGCGCAGGAGGTACTGCAGCGGGCGGCGGACGCCGGTTGCCTTGTCCTGCGGACGGATGAGGTTGGGACGGTGGTGTTTACCGGGCTGATGGCGTGGAAATAGGGGCATATACCCACCATTGACACATCCCACGATTTTTGCTATCCTATTTGTAGTGCCACATCAACGATATTACATCATAAGGAGTTGATTTCCATGAAGCAATTAAAAACCGTCCTCCTGCTGGTTCTTCTGGTGTCCATGCTGTTTTCGCTTACCGCCTGCACCATAAAAGAGGACTCCGAAGAACTGCGGACTCTGGCAGACCAGATGATTCAGGGACTTATGGACGATGACTTTGAGACCTGCTACAATCTGGTCAAGGATAGCACCACCCGGGAGGAATTCACCGACGTTTACCCCCGGTTGCAACAGCCGTTTACCGATGCTGACAGCTATACCCTGACCCAGACCGGTTGGAACAAACACACCGGCGGCGGGGTAACCGAAGTTGCGGTGCAATACACACTGACCGTTGGCGAAAGCCGCTATTCGCTCAAGGTGAGCAATTCCACCGCCCAGGAGGGACTCAAGACCTTTTATCTGAGCCCTGTTGCTTCTGCGGAAGAAAGTGAAATGCGGCTTCTGGGGACACCGGAGCAAACCGTCCTCCTGGTCATCGCGCTGGCAGAGACGGCGTTCATGGTCTGGATGCTCATCGACTGCGTCAAACGAAAAATCAAGCAGAAGTGGTTATGGATTGTGTTGATTCTGGCTGGTGTGGCAGTGACCACAACCCGAACCGGCGACAACCTGCAGCTGAACCTGAGCATTGGTCTGTTCTTTAACTTCACGGCCAAGTATGTGAGTGCGGTTGGAAACAGTGTAACCCGGATTCTGCTCCCAGTGGGTGCGCTGTGGTATCTGTTCATCCGCAAGCGGCTGACGATGCAGACCACTGCGCCGGAGACTCAACCGGCAGAGTCTTTGCCCACAACAGAGGAAGTCGCATCGCCTGTAGCACCGGACGAAAACCACAATGATGGTGACACAGCCAGTGGAGAAGCATAATCACCTGCGGTCATCGTCCGGTTAAGCAGACAGCAAAACCAAAGAGACAAATTCCCCCAAAGCGGCATTGCGGGTGCTTGCTTTGGGGGATTTTTGGGCACAGCAGGAAATCCGCCGGGGCGTCCGGGCGTGCCATCAGGCGTTGCCGCCGGCAAAGCCGGGATCATGCCGCGAAACGTTTCCCGGTAAAGTAAATCCGGCTGTCCTTCGGGTTTTGGGCAGCCGGATGTTTATCTTTATTGGGTTGATTACATTTCCTGCATCAAGGCTCTGTTTGCAGGAAGTGGAGAAAATAGGTTATCGCCAGCAAATCGGCACAGCCGCCGGGGCTCAGGTGCTTTTCCGTCATCTCCTGATTCCATGTGACCAACGTCCGGCGATCAGGGATGCCTTCCCGGGTCAGAATGGCTTTGGCCTGGGCGGCGGTCTGCCGCTGGGCATCCATACCGCCCCGGGCGATCAGATTGGTATCCACGCAGACGGACATCAGTGCCACCAATGCGGCACAACCGGATTCCTCCATGCCGTATCCCTGCGACAGCGCATTTTGCAGTGCGGGAAGGCCGGTACGCACCGCATCCGGGAATCCTGCCTCGGCCTGCGCCCGGATGCCGCCAATACCATGTTGCAGATAGACCGTCTCCCCATGGGTGGCGGTTTGTGTTTTGCCCTTGCCGGTCAGTTCACGCTCGGTCAGCCCTCCGGCCATTTCGGCGCACATTTGGGATACTGCCTCCGGATTCCGGCGGTCTTCTTCCTCCAACCGCCCCAGCGCCCCGCAAATCAGACCCAGCGAGAAAACAGCACCCTTGTGGGTATTGATGTTGCCGGTCGCCCGGTACATTTCCTGTTCAGCCAGCATTCCCGGCAGTCTCAGCCTGCGGAATGTTTCCTGCGGAGGCTCATGTCTGCTGTTTCGGCCCAAGCAGAAACAATCGGAAAAATAGGGTTGTAATGTGGCCGCACTGGACATAAAGGTGAAGATATCCATATCGTTGTGACTGCCGGAGTCCAGCCTGTCCACCAGTCCGGGTTTTGGGGCGGCGCAGGCTTCGTACAGCAGTCCCCTCACCGCCAGCGACGCAAAGCGCCGGGCATCCAACCGGGTAATGGCTTCGTTCATCAGCGCCGTGGTCTTTTCTTCCAGCTCGGCCAGACTATGGGCCCGGCTTCTGGCACAGATGGGTGCATCCCGGTCACAGAGCAGACATTTCCGGCCAGGCAGACCCAATTCCTCCCGACCGACCTTCTTCCCGTCAGCAGTGAGTACATCCAAATCAAACAGCCGGGCAACCGGGTCGGATTCCTCAATCTCCACCATGGCCGTCTTCAGGGTCTCCGGCGGCAGATTAACGGAAAAATAGCCCTCACTCCCCGCCGGAGTATGCACCAGTTGTTGGGGAATATCTTTGCAACCCAGCCCCCTAAGTCGGGCACGCACCATATCCACCGCCATGGCAAATATTCGCCCGGTCTGGGCAGTTACCTTTCTTGGTCCGGGGATATTCAGGGTCAGGCAAATCAGATTGCCTCCATGGGTGTGAAGCAGTGCCTTCTGCCGCCGTACCCGGGCATCCCGGATATCCAGGAGCTGGGTCAGTGTAATTTCTTCCATGTGGGGATGCGCTTAGAAGAAGCCTGTCTCTCTGGTCATGCCGGAAGCCACGGCGGTCTTCTCCAGATCCGCCAGCCGCTGTTCCGCGTCCTCGCCAACACAGCCCACCAGAATATTGATGTGGTGAAGGTTGTCCGGGATGAAGTGGTGCAACAGCCGGAAACCCTCGATCTGGCCGGTACTGCTCACATGGATTCTGGGACCGGTGCAGCGGTGGAGCATTCCGCCAATAGAGACATGGTTATGATCCACATAGGTGATGGGTAAATCCTGAGCGATCAGGTCATTGACCTTCTTTTCCAGCTCCAGAATGTCAAACTGAGGTTTCTCGCCGGGGAAATTCAGGACGAAGCCGTTGGTCACATCGCTGTGAGACAGCCGCTCCTGTTCTGCCGCGGGAAGGCAGATCTCGCACAGATCTTCTGCGGTGTGGCACATCAACCGGTTGCGCAGAGAGGGGAAAACCACAGAGCTGATTTCTTCAGGGTGGGGACCAAAGATGTTGGGGCGGGCAATGAGAATCTTTTCGCCCACGCCAATGAGCAGATGGGCATTGATGCCCAAAAGGGGATAGACCAGTTCAAAGTGTTCCACGACCACCCGCTTGCCGTCATGGAGTGCCTGCCAAATGCCGTCAGCCAGTTCGGACATCTGGGTAAAGCCGTTCTCAAAGCGGATATCCACATGGTAGGTGTGGGGCTTAAAAAAGCTCATTCTCTGGTCCAGCAGAGGCAGGGGGCGGACATACACACCGTCATCGTCATTGGTCAGCTCCAGGCCCGGGAACATACCCCGGATCAGGGCACTTTTGCCACTGCCGGAGTCGCCGATAATGCCGATGAGTTTGTCATAGGGAGACAGGTACAGTTGGGCAAGCTGCATACCCAGAGAGTACATTCTCTCGTGTCCCCGGGGGGCATAATAGGTACTTAACACATGGCTTCTTTGCAGTTTTTTCATGGTGAGTCCTCCTTATTTATTTATCCCTGCGGAACCCTTGGCTCCGGCAGGTGTGGATTCTACTGCAGATGTCGCTCAGTCAGGTAGGCTAAGGTGCTGGGGGGAATCAGCGCCCCGGCTTTTTCCCAGTCACCGGAAGCCAGAGCCTCCCGCAATGCGCTGGCACTGATGGGTACGCCGGACAACGACAGGCGGGGGATCTCCCGGAGGGCAATACCTCTGGGAGGAAGATAAGTTTTCAGGGCTTCATTGTACATTTCGGTCATGGGGGACAGCGGCTCAGTGCCCACATAGCGATGGGTAATGCCAAACCGGGGAACAAAATACTTCAGGAAGATTTCAATATCCAGCAGGCACTGAATTTCCGTGGCCTTCTCCCGCTCTTTGAGGAAGTAAGTGGGGAAGGTCGCTGAGGAAATGAGATATGGGCCGGTGGGCAGAACGGTTACATTGGGAATATGCGCAGTACCCAGTTGCACCATAGCCATCCGGTCTGAAGCGGAGAAATGGCTCTTGTCTTCAGAAAGAATAAACAGGTACAGGTGGTCACATTCCCGGGCGGCGGTTTCCACCAGATAACGGTGTCCCAGGGTAAAGGGGTTGCAGTTCATTACCGCCGCGCCAATCTTCCCGGAGACCCGCTCTGCCGGCAGGGCGGCAAGAAACGCCTCAATCCCCCGCCGCCTGTCCTCCATCAGCAAAACCGTCCCGGTTTGCGCCACGGGATAGAACATCAGCGAGAGGAATTGGGTGCGGTTTTCCGGTTTGGTATAGAGGAACAGGTGGCGCTGTCCGCAGGAAAAAGCATCCTGCCGCAACTGGGTCAGCACCGTAGCGGTGAGGCCCTCTCCCTGGTGGTCAGGGCTGACGGCAATGCACTTAAGAATGTTGTCTTTCCGGGAGCCGGTAGCCACCAGAATATCGTCCTGCCAAATGAGGACGGTGGTGTCCAACTGCTCATCGGTCGCAAGTCCGGCACACGCCAGCAACTCCTGCCAGAGCCGCCGCCGCCGCCCGGTCAATTGTGGTAAAATTTCTGTCTGTATCATCATAAACCCCCGTGGCTGCGCCAGTGATGTTGCCTTCGGCAGTGATGATGCCTTCGGCAGTTATGGTGCTTCGCAGTGATGTTTCCCCTGCGGGGAAGTGATTTTATGGAGGAACTCCCCCAGCCCTGCTTCACCGTCTGCCCATGGTTGTGCGCAGTTGTTCTGCAAGCCGGCGGTAGTAGGTGGGATAATCTTTCCCCATTGCTGTATCCGATACCACCTTGACGCCGCAAGCCTCAGCCAGAAGTTGCTGACCCGGGGTGATGTTGGACTTGTACCAGGTGATTGTTGTGTGGCTGAAGTTCCGCATCTTGCAGTTAATCAGCCACCAGAGATCCAGCTCCGACAAATCCAGCCCGAAACCCACAATATGGACATCCCCCAGCAAAAGCCAGTCCAGCCAACTATGGATGGGCAGAGGTTTCCTTCCCTTCTGCTTCCCCTTGTAATGGCGGATCAGGCCGGAGATATGCTGTTGACTCCAGGACAGGAGTTTGCCATATTGGTAATGACCCAGAATCATGGTATCCGGCCGGGCGGCTTCCCCGTGAATATGCCAGATACCGGGCGCATTCTCCGGGGGCAGGAAGTATGTGCTGAGCCAGCGGTCTTTGTCCTCGCTCCCGGAGTTGTGCGCCAGCTTTCGGTACTTGTTCTTGCGACCGACAGCGGCTTTGAACCCGGGAATCAAGGATTTCTCCAGTTCATAAGTATAGTTTGTGGATAAAATGGCATCCACCGGCAGTTGGGCAAAGCTGCGAAGGAGTTCCTTCTCCTCCTCCGGTGGCTGCAAGTCAGTCAAAGCCCCGGCAATGATTGGCAGATTCGCCTCCAACTGTCCGCCGGTAAGAATAACCGGGCGCAGGGGATAGGGCACAGCGCCGAGTTGCTCAGTCTCCTCCGTTGTCAGCGTTTTGGTCTGGATGCTTCTGAGCAAATCGTCCCAGGAGTCCGCAGATTGGAACGCCCGGTTAATGCCGTTGCCCAAAAGAAGCACCTGTGGACGATGGTCGCAGGGGATCAATATTGGTTCAGGTTTCATCATCAAATCCCCCTTGGGCTGTGCCAGTTATGATGCCTGCGGCAGTTATAGTGCCTTTGGCAGTTATGGTGCTTCGCCGTGATGATTCCCCTGCGGGGAAGTGATTTTATGGGTGAGGTATCCATTGGGCAGCGTTTTGCGTCCGTCGGCAGTCCCCGGTTGTGCGGGGCAGAACGGTCAATCGTCTCACTCGTCGTCGGAAGATTCCGCCTTGATTCCCTGCTCCATGGCTCGTTCTTCTTCTTCCAGCCGTTGCTGAGCCCGGCGGCGTTCTTCTTCCTCTTTCTGCCGCTGAGCCTCGTATTCTGCCAACTCCGCGTCAATCTCCGCAATGGCACAACGCAGGTCGATCATTTCCTTGTGGGTCTCCGGGGCGGTGTTGTCCTGCTCCACCCGCTGATGCAGCGGCAGAGCCAGCTCCAGCGTCTTTCTCGCCTGGAGCAGATTCCCCTCGCCACCTGCGGCAACACAGAGTTTGCCCAGCCGGTGCAGAACCAGTGCGCAATCCAGCGCAGTCTGGGCGGTATCCAGCTTGGCATGGAGTTTCTGGCGCAAATCCAGACTCCGGTTCAGCAGGGCCATTGCCCGCCGGCGGTTCTCGTGTCCACCCAAGTTGCCATAGATTTCCCCCATCTGCTCATAGCACCGGGCCATATTCATGCGGATTTCCGCAGTGGGAATGGCTTTGGTCAGGGACTTAAACAGCAGGAAGCTCTCCTGATACATTTCCAGCGCATTGAGCAGACTCTCCCGGTGACGGCTCATCCCATACAAGTCGCCCAGACAGAGCCAAACCTTAGCCAAATCCTCCCGTGCCTCAACAGTGGGGTCAGTCAACGCCAGATACCAGTCTTTGGTCTGGAGCAGCAAATTCAGCGCTTTTTCCCGCCGCTCCGGCGTTTCGCCCCAAACTTTTGCCGCGGGGAGCAGATGGTGCAGGGCTTTGCGGTAATCTGCCGGGTCGCCGGTCAGTTGCGCCAGCCTCTGCCAAACGGCGGCGGCACGCCAGCGGGAATCCCGGGCTTTTTCCAGGTCTCCGGGATTGCCCAAAGCGGCACAGGTCTGGGCAAAATCTTCCAGCGCCTGTGCCAGACCGGAGAGTTCCTCGGTGCTTTCCTCCTGCCCAACAAGGATCTGCCATTGACTCAGCCGCTTTTCCTCCGGAATCAGTGCCTTGCGTTTTCCGGCGGCGCCCTGTTTTTCATAGAGTTCTGCCAGTTCCCGATAGGCGTTCATCAGTTTGCGCCTTTGGGCGGGGGTATTCTCCTTTGCCAAAATGGTCTCTGCCGTGGCGAGTTGCCGCTCCTGCATTTCGGCCACCAAAGCCAGACTTTCTTCGTCGCCAAGACGATAGCAGGCCTGTCCTGCCCTGTTGCGGCAGAGGGTCACATCCCGCCAGGCATCCTCGCTTCCCAACCGTTCAGCCCGATGTTCAGCGGACCGGACAGCGGCAAGCAGAATATCCCGGTGGAGTGTCATTGCTTTCCGGTCTTCACCAAGCGCGGCGGCAAGCGGCTCATCCAGGAACGCATAGAATTCTGTTGCGCAACCATACACATCCTCCTGCCGGAGCAGATCCGTCAGCCAATTTTTACCGCAGGTCAGAAGCATGGCGGCAGTACTCCCGGCCGCTTCTTCCCATGGGGTGGATTGGGCATCCAGGGATTGAATATAGTTTACATAACGCTTATAATCATGGCCATTCAACAAGTGCCAGGCAGCTTCTTCAATTTGCATGGTATCCGTCGCCGGGAGGGTCAGCAAGTGAGCCGCCATTTCCCGGTGCAGTGCCGGGAGGTCAGACAAATGCTCCAGCAGAACCCGGCACAGATTGGGGTATCGGTGGTCTGTCCGTCCGTCATTCCGATTCAGGAGCAGCCCTCCCATCAGTTTCCGGAATCGGGCATAGGACACCACATCCCAGGGCTGTCCAAGGCGACGGAAAATGGCCGCCAAATCCCGCTCCCGCAGGCCGCAACGGGACAGTCCCAGAAGTGCCCCGGCTTGTACGGCTGTGCCGTCTCCCAGAATGTGGGTCGCATCCTTGAGCAATTCCAGATACAGCCCTGCGCTGTCAGCAGGAGAGCGGTCAAGGAGTCGGAGTTGCGCCGCCGTGGTGCGGGCAATCTTTCCGGTGAGGGGATCAGTCATGGTCAGCCGGTACAGGGCAAGGCGCAGATACAGCGGGTTTCCACATTCCTTTCGCTTGCACAGGCCGGTCAGCACCGGGCGCTCCAGCTCTTGCTTTGTGGCCCGCAAAATGCCCTGTGCCATCTCCAGAATCTGATCTTCGGTGAGTGGGTCAAGGGATACCCGCACTGTCCGGCCTGTTTCTCCGGGCAGGTTGGTGCAGGAAAACGCCAGCTTTACCCGCTCCGGCAGGGTTTCGGGCAAGAACGCGCCGTCCGCGCCCACGGTCAGCCGGTCGAGGTCAGACAGGAGAATGACCAGCTCTTCCTCCTGCTCCCGGCTGTATCGGCTCAAGGTTTCGGTCAATCTGCTCTGCCATTGTGACAGATTCCGGGGCAACCGCGCCTCGATCCTCTCCTCTGCGGGCAATCCCAACAAATCTTCGGCAAAGCGGATGATGTGGTGCATAATGTCCTCAGCCCGGCGGCAAAGCGGGGATAAACCACAGAAAATCGGCAAAACCTGGTGTCCCCGCCGCTCAAATTCCTGGGCCAGCTTGCTCAACAAAGTGCTTTTTCCGCTGCCTGCCACACCAAGCAGGGACAATGGTTTGCGGTGCTCGTCCATCAGCCGGACGCACTGACTCACCAAGGCACTGCGGCAGGAGAATTCTCTGGTCTGGCGGTGGACCATTTCCCAATGGCTCTGCAAGTCCTTGGCCCAGTTATCCCGTTTGGCGGCGGCGACCCACTGGGGTTGCAACAGCGCCTTCAGGTCTTCTTCCACCATGGCGGCAAATGTGTCCAATCCGGAAAAACCGCCGGATTCTTCATCCCAGCGAACGGTATAGGTTCTCACCCGGTCGCCCGCCCAGGCAAGGATGCGCTCTTTCAGTGCATCGAGCGCCTGCCGGTGGCTGGGGCTTTCCGGTTGGCAAAACGCCGGGATTTCCCCCTCAATCTGGCGGAAGTAAAACAGAACCTTATCCTGCCGGTCTTTTTTATCCAGTGCGCCATATTGGATTTCCAGGGCAGTCAGACTCAAGTCCGGGGATTCCGGCTTCAGCCCCGCCTTCTGCGCCTCCAGATTCCGGAGCAGGGATTCTCCCAAAAAAGCACCATAATGCTCTCCCACCAGAACGATCATATTTGAGCCGCACCGGTCAATCTCATCCAGGCAGACCGACAGCAAATGCGCCTGACTTTGCTCCTGCGCACCGGTCTGGTTGTAGCGCAGGTCGCACAGGTCGACGGTCTCGCCATAGCCCAGCGCAAGCTGCTCGATTGCCGGGATGACCTGCCGGTGCAGTAATTCCCGCTCACCGGCCATATCCCGCTCTGTAGAGGAGACATACAGTGTCTTCATGGGTTATCCCTCCCAGGTACATGAGTCACAAGTCGCCGGCGGTAGGCGGCGACCATTCGTTTACCGTAATTATACGGAAAATCCCCGGTGAAGTCAATGGAAAGGAGGATTATTTATAATTTAGTCACAGACAGAGGTCAAGCCATGGCACTCGCTTTGCCGGACAAATGCCCGGAGGGCAGATGGGGAGTCAATAAACGGTTTGCTCCCTCAGCCCCGCTCCGCTTGGCTGGGCGGAGTGTCAACCCGGTGCAACATTTTTTCAAAGAACACTTCACAACCGTCCACACACCCCCATATCCCTTCTGTTTTCTCCACATTTTGTGGGAAACTGCAAAAAATTAGCCCAATATCTTGTGTTTCGACAGACTTCGCTCTCCGGATGTGCTATAGTTGCCCTGGTAACAGGGGTGTCAGGCAGACCGCCACTGCCGTAGAGTCATCCTCGCCGGGGCATTTCCCTCCGGCGGTCAGCATCGATACCATGGCCTTCGGGTCCATATCCCCGCAGGAGGCAATCCGCTTTTCTGCATCCTCCGGGTCTATGCCGTCGCTGACCAGTACCACCGTCTGTCCCCGTTGCATGGACAGCCGAATGACCTCCGGGTGGTGTTCCTCTCCAATTCCCACCCCCGGAGGCGGTCCGGCTGTCCCAAGGCGCTTTACCATGCTCCGTCGTTTAATGTAGCTGGGTGCGCCACCCCATTTGTACAGGCTGGCTCGTCCTGTGTCCAGCCGAATCTCCAGAATGTCTGCCGTGGAGAAGCCTCCGGTCTGTCGTAAAACATACAGATCGTTTAAGGTACGGAGCGCTTCTTCCGGCAGAAGCCCTGTTTTCAGCATGCCCGCCAGTAATTCCAGCGCCTGCTGTCCTTCATGGGCCGCCTCCCGTCCTGTGCCCATTCCGTCGCACAGAATGACATAATACCGGTTGGCCACCCCGGAAAACCATGCCGCCCGGTCACCGTTTCCGCTTCGCCCATAGAAGCCCTTCACCGCCATCGCCACTTCCGGTGTATATCGTGGTGTCTGGCTGTCTTCCACGTCCTCATGGAAACTGCGCAGAAACCGGGCAAGGAAAAAATACTGCCCCGCCAGAGCCTGTCTTCCCTCCGCCAGTCGCCTGCGGTACTGTATCTTCAGCCGCAGGCACTCCACCCCCTGACTGACCGCTTCGGAAAAAGCATCCGGTCTGCGGCAACGGGTCAGGAAATCCTCCGGCAGAAGCCCGGTCTGGAGCAATTCCGGCACTGCCCCGGCCAGGAGGCAGTAGGTCTGCGCCGAGTCCTGTTGCCAGCACTTCTGCCATTTGGCACAGCCGGTGCAAACCTTTGCCGCCGCCTGGTCAAAAAGCATGGCCGCATCATGTCTCTCCGGCTCTTTTTGGGAGAACACTTCCCCCAGATACTCCAGTGTCGCCGCCCCCAGAATCAGCCGTGCCTCCTCGGGGGCGGTTTTTGGTTGGGCGGCCGGTTTTACCCCGGGAACAAATACAGAAGCCAAACCGCCCAAAGCCAGACTCAGGACAAGCACCGGGTCAGGCGCGCCGGTTGCCATGCCCCAAACCAGAGCCAATGCCCCCGGCAGAAATACGGTCAGCCCCCGGCGGCGGCTGAGTTTGACCACCAGATGGGTCAATCCGGAAATGGCCGTCACCGATACGCCGGCAATCCCGGTCAAATCCACACCCAGACCGGCGAACAGGGACATTGCCGACCCAAATCCGGCGCAAGGTGCAAAAGCCGCCACCACAAAACCCAGGTCCACCACCCGGAAGACCAGAATCTGGCTGAGACCCAGTTGGACGAGGCCCAGTGCCGCCGCCAGAGTCCCCGGTCGTTGTCCATCCCACAGCCGGGAGAACACCATCTGCGCCCCCACTGCCGACACCACCCGCAGAAGTAAGTACCCCAGCTCCCCCCGGGCAATTTCCGCCCCGGAGAGCAGGAAAGTCATTCCCAGAACCGCGGTAATTCCACCACAGACCAGCGGCGGAAACCACACCCGCTTCCGCAGGCTGCTCCCGGCGAAGATTGCTCCCGCCAGAAGGCAGGTTACACTGCCTGCCAACAGCTCCGCCAGCACATCCCCCTGCCAGAAGGTCAATGCGCCCAGACAGCCTGCTCCCGCCGCCAACAGCGCAGGCCAGTCCGCAGGCATGGACAGGAGCAGTCCAAACAGCAGGGGCAACTCCACCGGGCCAAAAGCGGCTGCGGAAAGCACGAAAGCCAGCGCCGTGGTCAGGATATGCCGTCCTGCGGTTTTTAGCCCCGGTATCTCCCCCAGAGTCTTGCGCCAACGCCGGAAAAGAGCAGTTTTCCGTTGATTTTGCCCGGCTCTGGGGTCTAACTGGGGTCTGGTGGGGAAGACGGCCATGGTGAATCCTCCTGTATCGGTGTCAAGAGGATAATACCACATTCCGGCAGGAGATTTTGTCGGAATCGGAAAGCCGGGAAGAAAAGATGCGGCGCAGCAGGCAGTCGACTGTGATGTGGGCAGGACATTAGGGATACCGCCCACAATGAGGTTCTATAATAAATGTTGGGGTTGGGTGCAAACCCAACCCCATTATCACAATAAAAAAGGTTGAGCATAGAGACAAAATCCTTTAGAATGAATGTACCGCTACAACAAACGAAAGGTGGCCTCTAT
>SVLX01000059.1 GCA_015067725.1 Oscillospiraceae bacterium
CTGTAGCGCGCTTACATCCTTGACGCGCATTGGCAGGCAGTGCGGATTCGCCGGTAGATTTCTGCTTGCGGAAAGGTTCTACTGCCGGGCGGGTCATGACCCGCCCCTACGACCCTGTGATAAACGGTGTGCGCATTCGCCGGAAGATAACCAGGCAACCTCCCCCAAAAAATCACTTCCCCGCAGGGGAATCATCACTGCGAAGCATCATAACTGCCAAAGGCATCATAACTGCCGCAGGCACCATAACTGCCAAAGCCCTACTGGCTTATCCGGTGATGTCGCAAAATGTCCTGCATGGTTGCCCTGTCCCCGTCGGACAGCAGGTTGACTCGCTCCAAAAAGCGGTGACGGACGGGCTTTTCCGGGTAGGGATGGCCCTGCTGTTGCCGTTCCTGCCAGTAGGTCTGCCAAAAGCCGGAGAATTGCGCCCTGTCCTCCTGACTCCAGTCCCGGTGGCGAATCTGAATCCAGTTGCTGAGCACCGGGTCAGTCTGAGGCGGCATGGTTTGAGGTGCGGTCAACGGCCGGTCTGACTTGGGGCTCTCCTGCCGCTCCGGCACAGCAAAACCAACGTAGCCGGGGGTTCTGGGCTGGGTGGAAGTCCGAACTTCCCGCCGCTCCGGAACAGTGAAACCAGCGTTGCCGGGGCTTCCGGGCATTGCGGCAACCCGGTCTTCCTGTTTCTCCGGGACAGCAAACCCGGACAAATCAGGTGTCTTCACCGGTGCGGCCGGGCGAACCTCACGCCGCTCCGGAACACAGAAGCCAGCATTGCCGGGCATTTCAGGCATGACCGCAGCCCGGTTTTCCTGCCGTTCCGGCACAGCGAAACCAACGTGGCCGGGGGTTTCGGGCTGGGTGGAAGTCCGAACTTCCCGCCGCTCCGGGACAGTGAAACCAGCGTTGCCGGGGGTTCTGGGCATTGTGGCAACCCGGTCTTCCTGTTTCTTCGGAACAGCAAATCCGGAGAAATCAGGTGTCTTCACCGGTGTGACCGGGCGAACCTCACGCCACTCCGGAACACAGAAGCCAGCATTGCCGGGCATTTCAGGCATGACCACAGCCCGGTTTTTCCGCTCCGGCATTGCTCCTGTCTCCGTTTTGCCGGACAGAGGGCTGGTTGCGGGCGTTCGGCTTTCCGGTCTTTCCTGAACAGCAAACCCGGAGTTGCCGGGGGTTCTGGGCTGGGTGGAAGCCCGAACTTCCTGCCGCTCCGGGACAGTGAAGCCAGAGTTGCCGGGGGTTCTGGGCATTGCGGCAACCCGGTCTTCCTGTTTCTCCGGGACAGCAAACCCGGAGAAATCAGGTGTCTTCACCGGTGCGGCAGGGCGACCGTCACGCCGCTCCGGCACAGCAAAACCAGTGTTGCCGGGTGCATTCACAGGCACAGTGGGTCGCACTTCCTGCCCACGGAAATCAGCATTGCCGGGCATTTCAGGCATGACCACAGCCCGGTTTTCCTGCCGTTCCGGTGCAACAAAACCAGCGTTGCCGGGGGTTCCGGGCATTGCGGCAACCCGGTCTTCCTGTTTCTCCGGGACAGCAAACCCGGACAAATCAGGTGTCTTCACCGGTGCGGCCGGGCGAACCTCACGCCGCTCCGGAACACAGAAGCCAGCATTGCCGGGCATTTCAGGCATAACCACAGCCCGGTTTTTCCGCTCCGGCATTGCTCCTGTCTCCGTTTTGCCGGACAGGGGGCTGGTTGCGGGCGTTCGGCTTTCCGGTCTTTCCTGAACAGCAAACCCGGAGTTGCCGGGCACTTTTTCAACCACAGCAGACCGAACCCCCTGCCGCTCCTGCGCCCCAAAACCCGCATCACCGGCGGTTTTGGGGGTTGCCGCAACCTGCAATTCCTGCCCCAAATCGGCGGAATCCCCATATTCCGGCTGCTGGGGATGGGTCTGCGCCCACTGCCGCTTTGCCTGTTCCATTCTGGCAATACACTGATTGAGCCATCCGCCAAAGTCTCTGGAGGAATCCACATCGCCCTCCCCGGAAATGTCCCCGCTTTCGTCCGGGGCAATTTCCTCCAACTCTGTCAGCCGCAGAAGCCTTCTGCCCCGCAATTCCATGGTCTCGGGGTTGCTCCGGTCATCGTAAACCAGACCATGCTCCCGCAACTCCCCCAGCAGCCGGGTCATAGACCGGGTGCTCATGCCCATTCGGTCAGCCAGAGCGCCGTTGGTGGCCCAGCAATACCCCCTGCTCTGGCACAGGGACATCAGCAACCCATAAAGCAGCTTTGCCGCGGGGCTGAGTTGCTTTCGGCTCATCATCCAGTCGGGAATTTTTACATATGTCTCCATCATGGTATCCTCCACATCATCACGCCGGATTTGTCCGGGTTCTGACCCCAGCATACCAGAGAATCGCCAATATCTCTAACCCATGCATCAGCCACGCAGTGCCTTTTCCCTGATTCTTTCTTTTTCTTTTCTTTTTTATTCTCTTATCTATTCTGTGCGCCATATCTGACCTGTTGTGATGGCGATATCCGGCTATGGTGTTTACCACATTCGGCTATATCTGTGCGCTGAATCCGGCGATGGCAACTGGTCATATCCGGCTATCAGGCAGGACGAATGTGGCGATTGGGTGGCGATTTCCGGCTACCCTCACCGCAGATAGAAGCAGGCTGTTTTTGGCTATCCCTGTAGCCATTTCTGCGGAGGGGTGGGACATCGAAGACAACCTCCCCCACAAAATCACTTCCCGAAGGGAAACCTCACAGCGAAGCAACATCACAGCCGCAGGCGCATCACAGCGAAGCAACATCACTGCCACAGCCAACACCCCCGCCGTCACCAAAAAGAAAGGATGCCTCTCATGTTATATCTGCTCTATACCCTGCTCTGTCTCATCGTCCTGCCACTCCTGATTGCGCTGGTGCGGACACTGCTTATGCCCCGGAAAACCACCGACTATCCCCTCTCCACGGACCTCAGCCGGGTGGATGCCTATGCGAAAAAACTCTCTGCCATGGTAAAAATGGAAACGATCTCCAGCCGCAACGACCAGAATCCGGAGAAATTCCGGGCGTTTCACCAACTTTTGCGGGAGCTTTTCCCCCATGTCTTCTCCGCCTGTCAGGTCATGGATCTGGAGGGAAATCTGCTCATCCGCTGGAAAGGCGAGACAGATGCAGACCCCATTTTGCTCATGAGCCACATGGATGTGGTTGAGCCCGGTGAGGGCTGGCGCTATCCCCCCTTCTCCGGCGAGATTGCCGAAGGAAAGGTCTGGGGCAGAGGTTCAGCGGACACCAAATGCAGCCTCATGGCCCTGCTCCAAGCCGCCGAGGAACTGATTCTTCAGGGCTATACCCCAAAATGTGATGTCTATCTGGCCAGCTCCTGCACCGAAGAAGTGGGCGGCACCGGCGGACCCAGACTGGCCCGGTGGCTGAAAGAAAACGGCGTCCATCTGTACCTGCTGTGTGACGAGGGCGGCAGCATCGTCCAGAATCCGGTGGGCGGGGTCAATGGTCACTATGCCGCCGTGGGTATCTTTGAAAAGGGCTATGGCGATGTTCGATTCATCGCCCGGAGCAAAGGTGGTCACGCCAGCGCGCCGGGGAAGAATACCCCTTTGGTGCGGCTGGGCAAGTTCATGTACCATGTGGAAAAGCATTACCCCTTTAAGTCCCAATTCTCCCCGGCAGTCAGCGCCATGTTCACCGGACTCGCCCCCTATGCCTCCAGTTTCCCTCTGCGCCTGCTCATGGGCAATCTCTGGCTGTTCCGACCCCTGATGAAGAAGGTAATGCCCATGATCAGCAGTCAGGCCGCCGCCATGCTCCGGACCACCATTGCCTTCACCATGGCTTCCGGGTCTACCGGGTATAATGTCCTGCCCATGGAAGCCAGTGTCTGCGCCAACCTCCGCTTTATCCCCCATCAGGGCACAGACGAATCTCTGTCTGTTTTGGAGAAATTGGCGAAGAAGTTTGATCTGGAAATGGAAGTCATTTACCGGGGCTATCCCTCCGCCGCCCTGGACTTAAAGGGTGAGCCCTTCAAGCTGGTGGAGGAAGTCATCTCTCAGGTTTTCCCCCATGTGGGCATGATGCCTTATGTGGTCACCGGCGGCACCGATGCCCGGTTCTATGGAGAGGTCTGCGACAGTTGTGTCCGCTTCTCCCCGGTGCGCTATGGTCCGGAACAGATGGCGGGGATGCACGGACTCAATGAGAATGTGGAAACCGGCACGCTCCCCGGTGCGGTGGACTACTTCAAAGCTATCGTCAAGGCACAGGAAAAGCGGAGCTACGCTAATTAAGGACTGCCCATAACCCCCACCTCTGTAGGGGCCGACACCCTCGTCGTGCCGCTCTTTCCGCAACCGCCAACCCACCAATGAACGCACATTGTTACCGCGCCCACCTTGTAGCGCGCTTACATCCCTGACGCGCACGGTGGGTGGGTGCGGATTCGCCGGAAGGTTGGTGGTTGCTGGCAGGTTGTACTGCAACTCCCTCCGCCTTCGGCACCTCCCTCTTGTGAGGGAGGCATTGGCTGGGGAGGTTTTGCGGATTCGCCGGAGGATTTTGCTTGTGGAAAGGTTCTACTGCACCCTCTCAGCCTCGCTTCGCTCGGCAGCTCTCCCAGAGGGAGAGCCTTTGGGGATTTGCTGGAGGCTGGTGGTTGCCGGGGGATAGGGACGTCGAGGGCGCCGTCCCCTACGGAGTGGGATAGACTTACGTTCGTACGGAGGGGTCATGACCCCTCCGGGCACTTCCGGGAGCTAAAACGCCGGACAAACCGCAAAACCCTCCCCAACAATTCGTAGGGAACTGCCTTGGCTGTTCCATGTTGCGCAACCGCCAACCCACCAATAAACGCACAACCCACCGGTTTCCTCCCCCCTGGCTCTCCCCTTGGGAGAGCTGCCGCCGCAGCGGCTGAGAGGGATTTTGCGAATTCGCCGGGAGGTTTCTGCTTGTGGAAAGGTTCTACCGCCGCTTGGGTCATGGCACCGCCCCTACAAACGTCAACCGACATCGGTACGAATTCGCCGGAAGACTGGTGGTTACTGGTAGGTTCTACCGCCGGGCGGGTCATGACACCGCCCCTACAAACGTCAACCGACATCGGTACGGATTTGCTGGGGGCTGGTAGTTGCTGGGGGCGGGACATCAAGAACAACCTCCCCACAAAACCACTTCCCAAAGGGAAACCTCACTGCCACAGCAACATAACCGGCGCAGTCTTCCCTGGTTTTCTCCAAAATCCCCCAAAAACCCTATTCCCTTTTCCCCCAATATATGCTACAATAACAAAAACCCCCTCGGGGAATCTGGAGGAATGTCCCATGGAAGTTCTGGTCATCGGCATTGCCGGAGGTACCGGCAGCGGCAAAACCACCCTGATGCGCAACCTCATCGAACGCCTGGGCGACGAGGTCACGGTCATCAGCCACGACAATTATTACCACCGCCATGACGACCTGCCCTTTGAAGTGCGGTGCAAGCTGAACTATGACGAGCCCGCCGCCTTTGAGACGGAGCTGATGGTGGAGCATTTGCGGCGGTTAAAGTCCGGCGAGGCGGTGGATGGACCGGTCTATGATTTCGCCGTCCATAACCGCAGTGACCAGATTATCCACCTTGAACCCCGGAGCGTGATCATGGTGGAGGGGATCCTGATTTTCGAGAATCAAGCCCTGAGAGACCTGATGGATATCCGCATTTTCGTGGACACCGATGCCGATATCCGCCTGTGCCGGAGAATCAAGCGGGATGTGAACAAGCGGGGGCGCACCATGGAATCCGTGCTGATTCAGTATCAGGAGACCGTCAAGCCCATGCACGACCGCTATGTGGAGCCCAGTAAACGCTATGCCAATCTGGTGGTGCCGGAGGGCGGCAAGAATCAGGTGGCGCTGGATATGATTATGGGCAAAATCCTGCGGCATATCGAGGAAAACCGATAAGCACATGAAGTAAAGTGAGGTTTCCCGTGAAGAAAGCATCCATTGTTGTGACCTTTGTAGTCGCCGTTCTGGCAGTTATGGCCATTGTCCTCTTTGGGCCAAGCCGTCCCCTGCCCCAACTGAGCGGGCCGGTCATTGCCCACTTTGAAACCCAGGACGGTCAGCAGACCTCTGTGACCCTGACTGAGGAGGAGTCTGCCCGGATTCTGGAGATACTCAATGGTCAGACCTCAGAATTCCTGGGCTTTGGGGTAACGCCCATGTGTGGCTTCTCCCGGGATACCGCGCTGGAGATTGACGGTCGGCGCTACAATCTGGCGCTGGATACCTGCCCAAGGTTGCAGCATCCCCTGCTGTTCCGGTTTATTAGCATCAGCGATGATGAGCAACAGGTCATTGCGGACATTTTGCTTCGCTATGGCGCCAAGTATCCCAATGTATAATTCCCCTCCCCCAATTCTTTCCGGTTGGGGGAGTTTTTCTGTCCCTCCCCCCTTTTTTTGCGCGCAACCCCACCCCGAATATCCACCATCCCACCCCAAAACTTCCCCAAAGGGTGGGGACAATGCGCCCAATCTGCAGTATACTCTTATGGTAAGCTGGGTGAGGTATGTCCTGCCCGACCAATTCCGGAGAGGAGCTTCCCTCCCACAAAACAGAAAGTGGTGACCATAATGAACAGAAAGTTAGCCTATTTCCTGATCTTTCTCCTGCTGTTGACCCTGTTGCCCACCCCGGTCAGTGCCCAGACCACCATTGACCACATTTCCCTCGTTGGTCTGGATTACCCGGTCTTTGGGGATACCCCGGATACCACCGTCAGCGCCGTCACTTCCGGTTGCCGCATCCATTCTGTGGACTGGTACGACGAAACTGCCGAGCGATTTATCGAAAGCAATGAACTGCTTGATGACGGGCACCGGTATACCGCCATCATCTGGGTGGAAGCCGAAGACGGCTATGACTTTAGCTGCATCAACGACTATACCGTGGACACCACCGCCACCGTGGACGGTATCGGCGCAAACGTGTATAAGGCCTATGAATACAAGGCCTGGGCTATGGTAGAGGTGCGCCTGACCTTCCCGGCTGTGCCCACCAATGCCTGGATTCACACCGTTGACCTCCACCCCCAAGCCCCGGAAGTGGGCAAGAGTCCGGAATACAACACCATCTCCCGGAATCCCTACAAGGGCATCACCCTGCCCGGACGGGAGGAGAATACCCTCTATGGCGTGGCATGGATGAAGGATGGACAGCTCATGCCCACCTCCGGTCAGGTGTTTGAAGCCGGAGTCAGTTATACTTATGTGGCAACCATCGTGGCCAATTATGGCTATGCTTTCTCCTTTGACCCCACCTGCACCGTCCGGGAGTATGCCGCCGACGGGGACATCTTCTGGATTGAGGGTGTAGGCGGGGTCATGCAGGTGGAGTATACCTTCCCGCCGCTGGAAGAGCCCCACACCCATACCGTCTCCGAATGGCGCTTCACCCAGGTTTACCACTATCAGGTCTGTACCACCTGCGGCGAATTCCTGTTCAGTGAAGACCATGTTGGGGGAACAGCCACCTGCACCGAGCCCGCCATCTGCACCGTCTGCGGCGGGGCCTATGTGGAGGCGCAGGGTCACCGCTGGAGTCCCACCTTCCTCTATAAAGTGGAAGAAGGTCACGGCTGGATTTGCGCCGACTGTCACGGCATCAGCGAGCTGTACCCCCACAAGGGCGGGACAGCCACCTGCACCCAAAAAGCCATCTGCACCGAATGTGGCTACAGCTACGGTAAAACCAAACCCCATACCCCCGGCGCGGAAGCCACGGAGACCGAACCCCAACGCTGCACCGTCTGCAACACCATCCTGACCCCCGCCAAAAACCACACCCACAAGCTGACTGAGGTCAAGGCCGTCGCCCCCACCTGTACCGAGCCGGGCATTTTGGGGCACTTCATCTGTGACGGTTGCGCCGTCCGTTTCCTGGACAAGGACGGGAAGAACCCCCTGCCGGACGGTACAGCAACCGAACTGGCCCCTCTGGGTCACGGGCTCTCTGAGACTTGGTACACCGACGGGCAGTTCCACTGGAGGGTTTGCCCGGTGTGCAATGTGGTTCTGGAGGAGACCAAAATGCTCCACGACATGGCAGACGGCGTTTGCCTGACCTGCGGCTATGACGGCAAAAACACCAACCCCACGCCCCCCACAACCACCCCAGACCCCACCGAAACCACCCCGGACGCCACCGAAACCACTGAAGCCCCACCCAGAGACAACCAAAAGATGTCCGGCAGAATTTGGATTCCCGCAGTCGTCGGAGGAACGGCAACCGCCGGCGCGGCAGCCGCCGCCACCATCATTCTCCGCAGACGCAGAGCATAACCGCCGCACCGGAATCCACACTGACCAAAAGAACGCTCCCGGACCGAAGAATGGATATGCGCCCCCCAAAGCAGACCACGGAAACACGCAGCGTCTGCTTTGGGGGGATTTCCATGGCAAAACCCCGCCGGTTTCATTTTTCTTTATGTTCTGTACACGGTAAATTTACAATTTTACCGGCAGGCTATAGTTGAGATTTCCCCGGAATTGTGCTATAATGACCTCCATAAAGCCACAAGGGGGAATTCTCATGTCCTGGGCTAAGTTTTACTTCCGTGACCCGTCCGCGCCCAAGCCAAACCGCCCCGTCCGTCTGGGGGTCAATGCGCTGGTGGAATGGGAGGGTAAACTCCTGCTGGAGCGGCGCAGAGACTGCAATGCCTGGGGTCTCGTGGGTGGCGGAGTCAAGGGCCGGGAGGATGAAGCCAAGGCCATGGCCAGAGAGCTGTGGGAAGAAACCGGCATCCGTCTGCCTGCGGGCGCGTTCCAAAAGTTGCGGGTCTATGGCGGCCGGGACAGAATCGCCTGCTTCAATGACGGCTCTGTCTGGCGCATGGTGGTCATTCTTTACCATGTCCGCCTGTCTTCGCCGCCCAGGCTGAACGTCAGCAACGAATCCACTGAGCTGGCCTTCTTCTCCCCGGAGGAGCTGAAGACGCTGGATGTGGTGTGTACCCACCGGGAATTTGTGGATCAGTTTGTCTCCCTGTGTGAAAATCAATCCTGACCCGTGAAGTATACGGACAGGCTTACCGTTACCTAATTACCTGAAATTTGGAGGGTTATCCATGAAGAAGAAACTGCTGGCTGCCGCATTGGCCGCTGTAATGAGCCTGAGTCTTTGGGGATGCAGCAATGAGCCCGAGACAATGGTATATGTGGAGAATGTGGGCATCATTGCTGACGGTGGCGCAATCGCCGCCCATGACCGGTTTGCCGGTTTGGTGGTCAGCGAGAATCTTACCGAAATCTGGCGGGACAGTGCCCAGACTGTGGCAGAAATCTATGTCGAGCAGGGTCAGGATGTGAATCAGGGCGAGTTGCTCTTTGCCTATGACTCCGAGGCCATGAGTCTGTCCATGTCCAAGCTGGAGCTGGAGCGCGACCGGCTGAACAATCTGGTCTCCACCCTCAAGACCCAAATCACCGCCCTGAAGAATGAGCAGAAAAAGGCCGACAAGGATAAACAGCTCAACTATACCATCGAGATTCAGGACCGGGAATTCCAGCTCAAAGAGGCGGAATATAACGTCAATGCCAAGAAGAAGGAAATTGAACAGCTCCGCAGTGCCCTGAGCAATGCCAAGATTTATGCCCCCGTGTCCGGTCGGGTGGTTTCCGTCAGTGACTCCGGCGTGGATTCCTACGGCAACCCCACCCCCTATATCACCATCCAGCAGTCCGGCTCTTACCGCATCAAGGGTACGATTAACGAGCTGAATATGGGCCTCATCATGGAGGGTACACCCATTCTGGTCTCCTCCCGGACCGACCCCAACCAGACCTGGACCGGTGTGGTGGCCTCCATGGATTTGGAGTCCGCCAACCAAAACAGCATGAACAATGACTATATGGGCGCATACGACGAGATGACCAGCTCCAGCAGTTATACCTTCTATGTGGATCTGGACAGCACCGACGGCCTGATTCTGGGTCAGCACGTCTATCTGGAGCTCTATACCGAGCCCGTCACCACCGCCGACGGATTGTGGTTGCCGGAATACTATATCTGCCAGTCTGCCGACGGCATGAGCTATGTCTGGGCCAACGATGAAAATGACCGGCTGGTGGAGAAATATGTGACGCTGGGCATCTATGACCCCAATGTCTGCGCATGGGAGATTCTGGACGGTCTGACCAAAGAGGACTATATCGCATTCCCCTCGGAATACTGCCAGTCCGGTGCCCATACCACGAAAAACCCCGACGAAGCCACTACCCCCGAAGCGGAGGGAACCTATCCGCAGGGCGAGGTTGGCGACTTGCTCCCGGAAGACGGTATGCTTCTCCCCGGCGAGGGCACACAGGCAACCGGTGACGGCACGGAAAGCACCCAGGATACCGAGGCTACCGGCAACTATAGCCCGATACAAAGCGAAAGCACTACCCCCGAAGATACCACCGCCTCCGGTGGCGACCTGAGGTGAACGCCATGATTCTGGAACTGCACGACGTATGTAAATCTTACTACCGGGGCAAAAACCCGGTGCGTGTCCTCAATAATGTGTCATTGCAGGTGGAGCAGGGGGAGTATATCGCCATTATGGGTCCCTCCGGCTCCGGCAAGACCACCCTGATGAATCTGATGGGCTGTCTGGATGTGCCCACCTCCGGAAAGTATATTCTGGACGGTCAGGACATCGGCAAGCTGGACGATAACCGGCTGGCCGAAATCCGAAACCGCTATGTGGGCTTCGTCTTTCAGGACTTCCGGCTGCTGCCCAGAATGACGGCGCTGGATAATGTGGCTCTGCCGCTGCTCTATGCCGGAGTCAACCTCCATGAGCGCAGGGAAAGAGCCAGAAAGGCACTCACTGCCGTGGGTCTGGCTGACCGGATGCGTTTTCTGCCCAGTCAGCTCTCCGGCGGACAGTGTCAGCGGGTAGCCATTGCCCGGGCGATGGTCACAAAACCCAGAATCCTGCTGGCAGACGAACCCACCGGCGCGCTGGATACCGCCGCCGGTGAGCAGATTATGGACCTGTTCCAGAAGTTTGCCGACGAGGGAATGACCATCATCACCATCACCCATGACCCGGAGGTTGCCGCCCGCGCCCACAAGACTTACCTGATTCGGGATGGTCAGCTCACCGGCGCGCCGGAAACGCCCCGGCGCAGTACAGCCAAGAGGAGCAGTGAACCCGAACCCCATATCCTGCCTGCGGAAGAACCCGATACCCCGCCCATAAAGGAATCTGCCCCGGAAGATGCCATCATCTTCCCGGAAGTGGGCGAGTCCCACATGGATGCCCTGACCCGGCAGTTCTTCGCGAGCGACGGAGAAGGAGGCCAACATGAAGCATAAGAAAATCATCCTCACCGTGGTCAGTGTCCTGCTGTCGGTGGCGCTGGTGGCAGGGTTGGCGGTTTATCTGGCCAAGCGCAATGACCGCCCGGTGAGTGTATATAACATCGAAGAAAACTGGCTCTATACCACCTACTGGGACAACAGCAATACCTCCTATGGTCAGGTCACCACCGACCAGCTTCAGACCGTCTACCTCTCCGATACCCAGGAGATTACCGGCATCAAAGTCAGAGAGGGACAGCAGGTGAAGAAGGGTGATATTCTCGTCACCTATGATACCACCTTGTCTCAGCTCTCTCTGGACCGGCAGAAGATGGAAATCGAGAAGCAGAAGATGCGCCTTACCGACGCGCAGGAGCAGCTCAAGGAAATCAAGAAGATGAAGCCCATTGTCTATAAGCCCGGTACAACCCCCGCCCCCACCACCAAGCCCACGGAGAACAACAAGGACTTTGGTACGCTGGAAGACGACTATAAGTTCATCAAGGGCAAGGGTACTCTGGCTGAGCCCAAAATCATCTGGGTGCGGGAGGATTTGTCCTTTGACAGCGATTTGATTGAGGATATCCTGGAAGAACACGGCGACGGCACGCTCTATGCCCTGCTGGTCACCCTGAAAGACAATGTGAACACCGGAGAAGAACTGAGCCGGATCGGTGTCCGGTTTCAGCGGACGCTGGTGATTCAGGTGGGCGGCAACACCGGCAACCAGCCGACTCCCACCGAACCCACCGAACCCACCGATACCACCGACCCCACGGATCCGACTGAGCCCAGTGACCCGACTGAGCCCTCCGAACCCAGCGAACCTTCCGAACCCTCTGAGCCATCCGAGCCCAGTGAGCCTTCTGAACCGGAAGACCCCAGCGAACCCACTGAGCCCACCGAGCCGGAAGAACCCCAATTCAAGTACAGTTTCTCCTTCTTCCCCGTTGAGGAGAAAAAGCAGGAAGACACCGACAAACCCGGAAACGGTGGCGCCAGCATCGACTACAACAGCGGCTATACCTCCAGTGAGATTGCCCAGATGCGGGCAGATAAAGAAGCCGAAATCAAAGAACTCCAATTCACCATCAAAATGGCTGAGGCAGAGTATAAGATCATGCAGAAAGAATTTGATAATGGCGGCGTTGCCTGTGAGGTTGACGGCTATGTGGTCAGTGTCCTTTCCGTGGATGAGGCCGCCTCTACCGGTGAACCTCTGGTGAAAGTCTCTGCCGGTGGTGGCTTTATGGTCACCGGTACGGTCAGTGAACTGAAGCGGGACGAACTGCAAATCGGCTCTGCCGTGCAACTCCATTCCTGGGATACCATGGAAACCTGCACCGGTACGATTGTGGAAGTGGGTGACTACCCCGTGACCGACAATGCCTACTCCGGGAGCAACTTCCTCAGTATGTCCTACTACCCCTTTACGGTCTATGTGGAGGAATCCGCGTCTCTCCGGGCGGACAGCTATGTGGAAATCACCTATGAAGCGGTCACCACTGACGAAGATCTGTTCCTGGATGCGGCCTTTGTGCGCTCTGAAAATGGCACATTCTATGTCTATGTTCAGGGTACGGACGGACTCCTGGAGAAGCGGGAGATCCAGGTGGGCGGCACCATTTATGACGGCAGTTATGTACAGATTCTGGGTGGTCTCAACCGCTATGACAACATCGCCTTCCCCTATGGCAATGATGTCCGGGCGGGCGCGGAGACAGTCGTCAGCAGTATGGATGAGCTGAGTGGCTCTGTCCACCGCTGAGGAGGTGCGCCATGGAAAACATCAGACTGGCCCTGCAGGGAATCTGGAGCCATAAGCTCCGCTCATTTTTGACCATGCTGGGCATCATCATTGGCATTGCCTCCATCATCACCATCGTCTCCACCATTAAAGGTACCAACGAACAGATTAAAGAGAACCTCATCGGCTCCGGCAGCAATGTGGTCACGGTACAGCTTTATGAGGGCAGTTACCCTTATGACATTGCCTATATGAAGTTGCCCGAAGGTGTCCGGGTGATTACGGAGGAAACCAGGCAGGCGCTGGAGGACCTGGGCGGCGTGGAGCAGGTCTCGCTGTACCTTGCCCGCAACGCCTCTTATGAGGCCTACTACCAGGGCATTCAGTTCAGCGGCGGTATTTATGGCGTTGACCGGCACTATTTCTCCGTCAAGGATTATCAGGTGACACAGGGGCGGGGATTCCTGGACTCGGACTACAAAGACTGCCGCAAGGTGGTTCTCATTGACGACAAGGCCGCGGCCAGTCTCTTTGGCGACCAGTCTCCCATTGGTCATGTGCTGGAGATTCGGGGCGAGACCTTCACCGTGGTGGGTGTGGTCACGCCCATGAGTACCTTCACCCCCAATATCCAGTCTCTGGAAGATTACTATCTCTATGCCGATACTTCCGGCGGCGGACTCTATATCCCGGATACGGCATGGCCCATCATCTATCGCTTTGACGAGCCTCAGAGCGTGGCCGTCCGGGCAGACAGCACCGACGCCATGACCGAGGCCGGCAGAAATGTGGCTGAGGCCCTGACCAAGAGCCAAATCATCCACAGCACCGGTCTGGGCACCCCTACGGATACCCCGGAGCAGGACGAGGAACTGCTGTCCTCCGAATTCTCCTACCGCAGTGAAGACCTGCTGGAACAAGCGCAGCAGCTTCAGGAAATGAGCGAAGCCGCCAATCAGCAGCTATTGTGGATTGCGGCCATCTCCCTGTTGGTGGGCGGCATTGGTGTCATGAACATCATGCTGGTTTCCGTCACCGAGCGAACGGCGGAAATTGGTCTGAAGAAGGCACTGGGTGCCAAGCGCAGACGGATTCTGGTGCAATTCCTGGCAGAAGCCTCGGTGCTGACTTTCCTGGGTGGCGTTACCGGTGTTGCCGCAGGCATGGCCCTGGCAGAGGTCATCTCCCGGATTAACCACATCCCCGTGGCCATCAGTGTCCCGGCCATTGCGGTGGCGGTCATTTTCTCCATCCTTATGGGTGTCATTTTCGGTCTCCTGCCTGCAGTCAAGGCGGCAAAGCTGAACCCCATCGATGCCCTGAGACGGCACTGAGCAAAGCCATCGCCGGTAGATGGTTGGCTTCCGAAAATCAGATCATCCGTCGTAACCGCCGCATGGATTAGATGTGGCGGTTACGTTTTGCTTTTAGGGGGGCGGACAGGCAGTTCTTCCGCCTCTCGCAAATCCCCTTAAACGCCAAAACCGCCCAACAGCCAAAAGCCACCGGGCAAGATAAAGGAAAAGTGACCCACAAAAAGCAACATCGACAAGCCTCCGCAGAAACTTGTCGATTTTGGCTATGGGCGATAAAAAAGATGCTTTCGCCGTGTTTTGCGTATGCATTTCAACCCTTACCGCTTTTGGCGAAATACTTTATTGGCGTCAAATAGGAAGCAACCCCCTCACGCCCGCAGGCATTTCACATGGCAAAGCCATATTTCACACGCGTAAGCGTATTTCACAAATCCCACAAGGGATTTATTTCGTTAAAAAGACGGGCAATAAGGTGCGTAAACAGGGGTAAACGCGAAGAAAAGGTGCACAACGCTACTGTTCGACTTATTGGAATTTATCTATCGGTATCTATCAATATTGCTCTGCACGGCGAACCATCCGCGCCCGATAAATTCAGCGGAGCAGCATTTAAGAAATAGATACCCTCGGACACCTCTGCCAAACGAATCCCCTCAAGCAAGATAACATCAGCAGACAGTAGTGCAAGATGTACCGCCATTGGCGCATTTTGCGGTCCAATTGTCTGTGGTTCATTTCCCAGAAGCAAAATATCTGAAGATGCAAATACCTTCGCCGCCTCTAATGACACTTCTACATCACCTTTAATCAAAAGTCTCTTTGCCGCTTCTGGATTCTGTTTTTTCG
>SVLX01000060.1 GCA_015067725.1 Oscillospiraceae bacterium
ATTTATTATAGAACCACAATTTCTACCAGTTGTCCCGTCTGGAAGAAGTACAGGAGCAACTTCTTCACCGGCCTGTCCCAAATGCGCCCCAAAGCTCGTCCGTAGGCTCTGACCTGTGGAGCATAGCGGGCGGCGAGATAATCCTCGCCACCGGCGCTGACCCGGTCGGTTTTGAAGTCCAGAATGGTCAGTCCGTCGTCTTCGGTGATGCAACAGTCCACCACGCCTTGCAGGAGCAATTCTTCGCCCTGCAAGTCCGGGTCGATGGTCTCGCCTTTTTCCAGAATGGAGAATTTGAATTCCCGCAGGATGTTCTCTCCGGTGCGGAGTCTATGTCCCAAATCGGTGGCAAAGAAGGTGGCAATCCATTCCCGGTTGACGGCTTCAAACTGTCGTTTGGTGATGTAGGCTTCATCCATAAGCCGCGACAGCTCCTGCTCCACATGGGTTAAGTCGGTGCAGGCTTCATAGCGGATAAACTGCATGGCAAGATGGGTGGCTGTGCCGATTTCCTTGCCGGTCATGGGAGAATGGGCAATAGGCTCCGGAATCCGGAAGTGACGTCTGGTGGCGGGTAGTCGCTGGAATGCGCCGTCTGCCGCTTCTTCGTCCAGCATTCTCCCCTTGAGTTGCGTGGCGGTGATTTTGGCGGGTGCATCCACACTGGCTGGATGGGGGTAGTGGAAGCCTAAGGTGTTGCGAAGGACTTCGGTGTCCGGCAATTCCAGCCCCACCGGGATCTCGGTGGCGGCGGTGGAGACGCTTTCCTCCTGCGGTCCAATGGTATTTATGGTGATGCGCCAGGGATGGCCGTCAGATATCGTTTCCGGAGGTCTGCCTGCCAATTGGAACAATTCCGCTGCTTCACTGCGGCGCATGGCAGCCATCAACACCCAATGACCCAGTGCGCCGGCCTCCCGGGAGAGGGTGTAGGCACTTGATGGGGTCAACCTGCGGGCCAAATCCTCCAAATGACCACGGATGTATTTGTCGGCATAGGTCATAATCAGCCGGTCTTTGGCTCTGGTCATGGCCACATACAGTACACGCAATTCCTCAGAGGCATTCTCGTCTTTAATCCGCTGGGCGATGGCCGCCCGGGCGATGGTGGGATAGCGGCTTCGGTTTTGGACATTCAGTGCACTGGCACCGATACCCAATTCCGGGTCGACCAAAACATGGTCCTTTAAGTCCTCCCGGTTGAATCGGGCGGACAGGTTGGCGAGGAAGACAACCGGGTATTCCAGTCCCTTGGATTTGTGAATGCTCAGGATGGTGACGGCACTGGCGGCGGTAGAGCCCCGGTCGGAAATCAGCCCCCGGTCATCCAGTCGACTCAGGTGCTCCAAAAACTCGCTTAAATCCCGGAGTCCACCTTGCTCAAAGGCGGCGGCGGTCTCATGGAAGAATTGCAGGTTGTCCAGCCGTTGCTGTCCTGAGGGCATGGCACCAAAGATGGACTCCATGTGGGTTTGGATGCTGATTTCCTCCAACAGCCGGGTCAGAGTTTCCTGCCGGGCGACCTGCCGCAGAGACAGAATCATATTGAGGAAGTCCGTTGCCTTCCTGTCGCCCTGATTTCTTGCCGCCAGCAGGCTTTCAAAGAGGTAGCCCTGCCGGTGCGCCGCCCGGAGACGACCCAAATCATCGGCGGAGAAGTCGCACAGGGGACTGAGCAACACCGACTGCAGGGGAATATCCTGCAGGGGGTTATCCAGCACCTCCAGCAGACTCCGCAGGATGGAAATTTCACTGGTCTGCAGGATGCTTCCGCCGGATTCCGTGGCGGCGGGAATGCCCAGAGACTCCAGTGCGGAGCGGTAATGCCTGGCGGCAGTGCCCGGCGAACGGAGAAGAATCACAATGTCTCCCGGCGTAACCTTTCGGAGACCGGAGGAGGAGCGAATCAGTTCGCCGTCGTCCAGCATCTGACGAATCCTGTGGGCAACGAATAAGCTCTCGGTTTCGTACTTGGGTGCGCCACCCTGAAGCTCAATGCAATGAAGCTCCACCTCCGGTGTCGGCAGTTTCTCGTGGGGGATACCGGCTTTCAGGGATTCCTCTGCGCCATAGTACAGGCCGCCCACATCGGGACACATGGTGGTGGCGAAAACATGGTTGGCGGCGGCCAGAACCCCTTCGCCGGAACGGAAATTCTCAGACAGGAGAATTTTCCGGCCCTGTCCGGGCTGGGCTTCACTGTGGGGGACAAAGGTGTGGTATTTCTCCAGAAAAATGCCGGGGTCAGCCAGACGGAAGCGGTAAATGGACTGTTTCACATCACCAACCATGAAGCAGTTACCTTGTTTTGCGGTGAGGACAGAGAAAATCTTGTCCTGTACCTCGTTGGTGTCCTGATATTCATCCACCATGACCTCCCGGAATCGCCGGGAGATTTCTTTTGCCGCTTGCGTAGGACCGGAGAGGGACTTGCCCAACAGCAATTCCAGGGTGCGATGCTCCAGGTCGCTGAAGTCCAGCACTCTGCGCCGCTGTTTTTCCAGTTGATATCGTTTGGTGAAGTCCAGCACCAGTTGGCACAGTCCCTGACAAGCCAGATTTGCCTGCTCCAAATCGTCCAGAATCTGGAGTGAGCCGGTCTGGAAGGGGAGCTGGTACTTTTTCAGTCCCTCCAGGATGGATTTGCGTACCGCCTTTACGGTCTCCACCAGCTCCGGGTCAGAGGGATTGCGCACAGGCTTGAGTCTGCCAAGGCTGTCGATCCGGTACATTTGGCATTCTTCCCAAGTTTTGCATTGGTACAGAGCCTCCAGTTGGGTCAGGTTTTCTTCCAGTGTGGGGCAGTATTTTGGGGCAAGCTCATCATCCTGCTGTACCGTTTCCAGCAGGTCACGCAGGACTTTGATTTGCGTGCGCAGATAATTGTGCAGCCGGTCAACCAGGTATTTTCCCCAAATGGTCTCGGCGGCATCAGTCAGCGTATGGGTTTCACCCAAACGCAGGCAGGTGCGCAGCCATTTCTCCGGCTGAATGTGGCAGTGGGCACTGGTGTAAACCGCTTCCACAATCTGGGGGACAGTCCGGTCATCCCGACCAAAGCCCTGAGTATCCACAAAAGCCCGGAATTCCGGGGTGACATTTACTCTGGTATAGGCTTCTTCCAGCGTCTCTTCCATGGCCAGATGGCGCAATTCTGCCGCTTCATTTTCATCAGCCACCCGGACATCACCGGAGAGCTCCAGGAAAAAGGCGTACTCCCGAATGATATCGCCGCAGAAGGCATGAACCGTGGAAATTTTTGCCAAATGCAGCCGCTGAAGCTGACGGCGGAGGTGGCGGTTTTCCGGGGTTTGGGAGAGAATTTCCGTCAGTTTTCCTGCAATCTTCTCCCGTAATTCCGAGGCGGCAGCTTTGGTATAAGTAATGATGAGGAAATCGTCGATGTTGGCCGGGTCGCTGGGGTCAAGGAGATAGGACATGAGCCGATCCACCAGTACCTTGGTTTTGCCCGAACCGGCGGCGGCAGACACCAGCAGAGGACCGCCCCGGTCATAGACTGCGGCGTGCTGGGCAGGGGTCAGTTTTTCAGTTCCCATGGTTTACCTCCCGTTCGATCTGCATCCAGAATTCTTCCCCGGTGACCTTTTGATAGACCCGTTCTTCACCCCACAAATCCAAATGACAGGCAGAGCCATATTCACAGAACCGGCAGGCATCATGGTCGCCCCGGAAATAGGGGTTTGGGGTCACATCGCCACCGGCAATCTGATTCACCAGCTTTTTCAGGGTATCCATCAGGTAAGTTTTTAACTGCTTAAACTGCTGTGGGCTGGCCATATCGCCGGAGAGCTCACCGGATTTGCTCTGCTTCACCGGGAGGAAACGCCGGTCATCCGTGGCATCCATGGCGTTGAGAATCTTGCCGTCTGCCAACACCAGGCCCTGCCGCTTCAGGGTTTTGCGCCGCTTTTCCTCCACTTCCTCGTCGGGAGATGGGCCGTCCATGGGCTGTACCGGGGAGCGGGCAGGAAAGTACAACACGCCGGCAGGCTCGGGGGTGGCACCCAGGAGTTCTTCGCCACCGTCCGCCAGGGCAAAGAGATAGATGAGCATTTGCAGACCCAGACCGCACAGAACGTCGCAGTAGTCGAAATCCTTCCGTCCGGTTTTGTAGTCCACTACCCGGACATAAGTCTTCTCATCCCTGCGGTAGATGTCCAGTCGGTCAACAAAGCCCCGCAGATAAGCCGGCATAGCCCCGCCGTCAATCCAGACCGGTGGCATATCCCCTCCCGGACCAAATTGCACCTCGAACCCGGCGGGAGTAAAGTCAGTCTGGGACAACTCTGCCCACAACTCCTGCACCACAGCCCGGAGCTCGCCCATATTCCGCTGGAACAGGTAATTCTGCCGTTGAGAGAGGTCGTCAAGCTGGGCGAATCGTTCCTCATGGTATTGCCGGGCATATTCTGCGGCCAATTCTTCTGTTTCTTCCAGGCTGACACAGTGGAAACCGCCCCGTTCCATAATGGTTTTGGCGGTGCGCTCTAAAATGTCATGGACAAATGTACCGAATTCCGCCGGGTCGACGGAGATTTCCTTCCGTTCCTGTACCCCCAGACCATAGCGCATAAAGTAGGCGAAGCGGCAGGATGCGGCTTTGTCTACCTGAGAAGCGGAAAGACGCAATTCCTGACCATAGAGCCGGCGTACCGTCTGGGGGGAGAGTGCGCCGGGGGTAAAGGTGGATCTGGTTTTCAGAATTTCTCCCTGGGTCGTCAGGAAGTCCGGTATGGGCGCTTTACCTTGTAAGTACTGGCAGGTGGCATCCCATGGGTTGCCGGCACGGTCCAGGGCAGATGGGGCGCATATCGTGTCGCTGTCTTGTTCCAGTATTCTGGATAGTCTGCGGAATATCCGGGCGGGAATCCCATTGCCGGTGGTCAGGGTAAGACTGCAGGTGGGGGCATGAATAATGGCATGAATACCGGACATCTCCTGCTCCAACTGACGGTAAAGGTCTGCCTGCAGCGGGATTCCCAAATCCATGAGCCGTCCCCGCTCAGACTCGGTCAGCACCATACCACCGGTACTGCCTTGGGGGAGGAATCCCTCCTGAGCGCCCAGAAGGAAGAGATGACGGGCTTCATGTCTGCGCATGGCGGGAATTCCACCGACGGTAACGGAGTCCAGGGTCTGTGGGATTGTACCCACATGGTACTGACTGATCAGCAACTTAAACAGCCGGACAAAAACCTCCGGTTCCAGCCGTGATGTTCCCAACAGGGCGGCCATTTGCTCCAATGCCCCGGTAAGGATTTCCCAGAGCTGTTCCAGTTCCTGTGCCTGCCTGCTGTCGCCCTGTGTCTCAAAGGATTGCGCCAGCAGTTCCAGCCGTCCGGACAAATCCACATCCTCAAAAAAGGTATAGAGCCCCCGGAGCTGCTCCAGTACATTCTGACTTTGATGGAGGGACTGCTGCAACCGTTGCAGGGGGGCAATGCCTCGCTCCCGACTCTGGTTCAGTCGCTCCAAGGCCAGATAATCTTCATCGGTCCAGTCTTTGCCCAGCCCACCGGGGTGCTTGGTAAAGGGGACGGTCCAGCCCTTGCCCCGGATGGACCAGGAGATGGCATAGTTTTCCAGCCGGTCGCAGTCCTCCGGTGTGATGGGGGAGAGTACCGATTTGAGGTAACGCAAAATGTCCCGTTGTTCCTGTGTGCCGGTGACGGCATCCAGGGCAGTTGTGATGGTGAAGATCACGGATTTATGGAGGATATTCTCCGTTCCGGCAAAATAAGCGGGGATGCCAAACTGACTGAGCACATGGCGCAAAATGGGGGTATACCGCTCCGGGTCGGTCATGACCAGTGCCATATCCCGGTAACGTACCCCAGCCATGGCCTGTTCCCGCAGACGTGCAGCCACATATGTACACTCCTGCCGGATGGAGGAGAAACGGACACCGTGACAGACCTCCTTCGCTTCCGGAACAGCATCGGTACTGCCGCCAAGAAGCCGACTGCGGAGTTTACCCAGCGGGGTAGAAAGCTCCGGGTCAGACAGATACCGGGTTTCCTGCCGGACACCCCGTCTGGAGCACAGGCGCAGGAGACTTCCGGCAGTATCCCCGGCCAGCTCCAGACCCACTGTATCCGAGCGCACCTCATCGGTGGCCAGGGTGATGGTCACATTGGGGGAACAGGCCAAAAGATGGGCGATGATTTCCAGTTCCTGTGCGGTGAAGTCGGAGAATCCGTCGATATAAAAGGTGTGGGTCTCGGCAAAGTCGGTCAGCTCCATCTGTTCCAGAAGTTTGGTTAGTCTGTCCTGGGGGTCCTGACCAAATCCGGCGCAGACCGCATTATATCCCTCCAAAATCAGAGCCAGTTCTTCGGTTTTCTGGGCAAGAGAGCCCTCGGTCTGCCCGGCGGCGGTGTTCAGTGCTTCCGGAGTGATGCGGCAACTTTTGAACTCGTCAACCGCAGTTACCAGTGCGGAGAGGAATTCCGGTTTTGCTCCTGCGGCGGCATAGGCTTTTAGCCGGGGGCGAAGCTGTTGAACCGCCGCCGCCATGGCCAGAAGTCGCCCGCCACCGTCCAGGGTCGGCACAGCGCCGCCACCTTTCTGGGCAAAGACACGGGTAGCCAGACGGGTAAAACTGAGGACTTCGGCATAGCGGCTGGCAGAATCCCCGGCAATTTGGCATAGTCTGAGTTCGTAGCCGTGGGAAGCCTGCTCCGGGACAAGGAGAACTCGGTTTCCCAGTCCGTCGGCAATGTCTTTGGCCAAGATACCCATGACAGTATCCCGGTTGACCCGCCAGTTGCTACCCAGAATCAGATTCAGCATGGAGATGCACCTCACTTTGCGAAGGAAAGGGCGCATTGCAGAGCTGATTTACCCGCTGCCTGCGCCCGGAATCAATTGGTTAAGAAAAGAGTTTGTTTTGTAATTCGCCCAGCCAGTCCAGAATCCGGAAGCGAATGGTATAGTTGCCATTCTCCCGGGTCAGGGCCTGGCCGAGTCCGGTGGGAAATCCTGCGACCTCCGCCACTTCTCCGACACCCTCAGCCGAGGCGGGGACACACAGACCGGGGAACAGGACGCACCACCAGTTATGCCCCTCACCATTGCCGATGGTCACCCGGAGGGCGTTATAAATCCCGGCGGGCAGAGAAAAGGTATCATAGTCTCTTGTCGG
The DNA here is from genome assembly GCA_015067725.1 of Oscillospiraceae bacterium. GTDB lineage: Bacteria > Bacillota > Clostridia > Oscillospirales > Oscillospiraceae > Faecousia. The sequence goes on from SVLX01000060.1 coordinate 7,166, forward strand.
GAAGGCCTCCTGCTCCAAAGTCACCGTAGCTGTTTGGGTAAAGCCTGCCTGACGGAGGACTTCGTTGGCTTTATCCTCAATTTGCCGGAGATGGGATTGGAGGTAGGCTTTGGCTTCTTCTGCAGAGGGAAGGTTTGCCATGGTGTCTTCCAGCATGGAGACGATGGCGTCGCGCACCTGGAGTTTGACCGCCTGGTCTTCTTCAGAATCGGAGTTGGCAACCACATGGAGGCGCACCAAATCATTTCGCAGGGTTTGGTTGTCCCGCACCAGAGCAGCGGCATATTGCGCCACAATCGCCAGCGCCAGAAGGAAGAGCAGAGTTCTGATTATCTTCATGGAAAAAGTCACCGTCCATAGGATTTTTGATCATTATGGACGGCAACTTCCTGGATTATACAGTTTTGGCGATGAAAATCTGGGGATAGTTTTCCTTGAGCATAGAGCAAATGACTGCCGCAATCTCGAATTCACTGACCATAGCATAGACTGCGGAGCCGGAGCCGGTCATGCAGGAGCCGATGGCGCCATAGGAATTCATGATGGACTTGATGTAATTCAGTTCCAGATGGTCGGAAGTGACCACCGGATCAAAGACATTCATCAGGTTTTGGGCAATCTTAAGCTGGTCACCGGAGAGAATGCCGGACTCCATGGCCGTGTGGTCAGGGCGCTTGGCAATGGCAGTTTCGTCCAGTTTCCGGTAGAGCTCAGGGGTAGAGACGGAGAAATCCGGCTTGCAAATCACAAAGATGGTATCTGGCATAGCCTTGAGACTGCGGATGCGCTCACCGCGCCCCTCCACCAGAGCGGTGCCGCCAATGACACAGAAGGGGACATCACTGCCCACCTGTGCGCCCAATTCGGCCAGCGCAGGCATGGACAGCGGATAGTCATAGTGCCGGTTCAGTGCCCGGAGGACAGCCGCGGCATCGGCACTGCCACCGCCAAGACCGGCACCGGAAGGAATTCTCTTGGTGATGCGGATACATAGACCATTGGGGTCTTTGCCAAGGGCATCACAGTAGACTTTGGCGGCTTTCCAGGCCAGATTGGTCTCATCGGTGGGGAAACCCTCTTTATCGCATTCCAGCGACCAGGGCTGACCGGTACCCAGCTCCAGTTCGATATCGTCCCGCATGGAGATGGTCTGCATGATGGACTTAATGTCGTGGTAGCCGTCTTCCCGTTTGCCCAGCACGTCCAGCGTCAGGTTAACCTTTGCGGGAGCAAGCTCCTGGATGATGGTGCTCACTTGATCTTTCTTCCTTCCAGATAGTATCTCTTCTCACGGGCGTGACCCATGGAGAAGGTCTTGCGGGGCAGAACGCCGTCCGCAACGACACCACGGAAGAGCTGGCTCTTGGCCATGGCGGGGAGCAGGAAGCCGATGGCATTCTCCTGAGCGGCCAGATTCTTCAGATCGTCGTCGCCATGGATGTAGTCAATCTTACCGGCGTGGTCAGCCAGATACTCGTCGAGGAAGAGCTGCAAAGCGCCGACTTCCAGCTGACTGCGCTTCTTGTCCAGATACACGACACCACTGCGGGAGCCGGCAAACCAGTTGATGGGGTAGCCATCGGGAGCGCACCAGGGCTCAATGGCGGCAAGCATGGCATCGACATCAGTCTCCACGATGACACGGTGGATGGGCTCAAAGACCTGAGCCTCGTCATGGATGTTCTCCAGCTCGACCAGAGCATAGCGGGCGGGATGGGCGGAGAGATCTTCGCCGGGGTGATTGGCCTTCAGTTCTTCGTAGCAGCTCTTGGCGGTAGCCAGAGAGTGGTTGCCGTCACCGACAGCGAAGACCAGGGGAGCGCCGTCCAGATCAGCATACTTCTGGGGGCAGGAGGCGGAATAAGCGGTCAGACGGGCATTGAAGTCCTCAACATCGGCGCCGGTGACCAGATAACCGGTGATGCGGCCGCCGCCTTCCATCAGGTCGAAATCGTAGAGCTTAGTCAGTTCAGCTTTCTTGGCCTCGATGGGCTCAAGCAGGACCTTCTCATGGTCATCGCACAGCAGCAGGATATGGGGCAGCTCAATGCTGGCATCCCGGCGGACACGCTGACGGGGAGGAATACGCTCAGTGACGGTGCGCTCGGTGGCACGGATGGCGGAGGTGGCGGTGGGGCTATAGTCATAAGCATCCAAATCGACCATGCCGACCAGACCCTTACGAATGGAGCCATTGTGCAGGACACGCTCAACATAGACCAGAGAGTTGGGATAGACCTTGAACAGTTCCTTGTTCAGATACTCAATCATGGCCTCATTGATGGCCTTGGTATGGGCGGCTTCCTGCGGGGTGCCCAGCTCAGCCTCGGGCAGAATGAGCTGCAGGGTGGAAGGAGCATCGCCAACAGTCTCAGCCACACGGGCCCAGTAAGCAGGATCGGAAGTAAACTGGTCGCAGGCGATGACCGCCCAGCGCTCCATGGAGTCTACCTGGGGAAGGAGAATGTCAGCAGGCATAAATGCGTTCATGAAGAATCAACCTTTCCATTGTTCATATTTGGGCATAGTCAGCCCGTACGATACCATTATACAGGATAGGCGGGAAAAAATAAAGGGTAATTCTGTGAATTTTCGCAGAAAAATCGAAAACCCCCGGCTTTTTGTCCAGCGAAATGCCAAAACTGCCGCCTGTCTCTGGTACATTGCCCCGCCAAATCAAAAAAGCAGGTGCCCGGCACAGCACCGGACACCTGCAATATAGGTCGTCCTCAGAATTCCCCGGCGGCAAACATCACAGCCGAAAGCGCACACAGTGGGGCGGTCTCACAGCGCAGAATTCTCTTGCCCAGGGTACAAATCCGCAGTCCCGCAGATTGCGCCGCATCCACCTCCTGTTGCTCCAGCCCACCCTCAGGCCCGGTCAGCAAACTGACGGTGAGAAAACCCCTGTGCCGGTCAATGGCATCGGAGAAGGTGAAGCCCGCTTCGTTTTCGTAGAACAACACCGGCAAATCGGCCTGAGCGGCTTCACGGACGGCGGCAGAATAGCTGGGCAGTACCCGGACAGCGGGAATCACACCCCGCCCGGACTGCTCAGCGGCAGAGGCTGCGATTTTCTGCCAACGCTCCAGCTTCTTGGTTAGAGACTTATCATCCGGGCGGGAGACACACCGGGCGGTAGGGAAGGCGATAATCTCTGCCGCACCCAGCTCCGTAGCTTTCTGGATGACGTGTTCCAGTTTGTCTGCTTTGGGAAAACCCAAATACAGCCGCACCTGAATGCTTGCTTCGGTTTGGGAGGCATACCGGTTTTGAACCAACAGATCCACCTGCTTTGGGTCGATGTTTTCAATCCGGCACAGACATTCCTGTCCCTGCCCATCACAGACCACAACACTCTCGCCACACTTCAGCCGGAGAACTTTGGCATGGGCGGCGTTATCCCCGGTTAAGGAGAAGCGGTCTGTCTGCATACCATCGTGGGCAACAAAAAATCGAGTCATGGAAATACACCTCCTGCGCAAATATTGTAGCAGAGATTTAGGGACAATGCAATAGTTCTCTTGACCTTCTTGCATATTTGCGCATTTTGTGTTATTATACAAAAGCAAAAGATGCATCCAAAACACAGAGGTGACATTTTATGGCGCAAAAAGCAAAAAAACGGAAAACCAAGCAAAAGAAGCGGATGCCGCCCCTGTCTTTGCTGGACCGGGCAATCTATCTGGTATTGATGCTTTTGGCGATAATACTGGATTTTGGTATTCTTTTTCTGAACTTTTACTTGCGGAAACGGGTGGCTTTTTCTGCGCCCAATGTTCTTGCGGCGAGTGAAGACGCTGGCTTGCTGTGGTCTTTAATTCCTGCAATTGTGCTTATGCTGGTTGCATTTATCTGGTCTTCTTATCACTATGAAGAGAGAAAACCGATTTTTGGAAAGCGGGGAATAAAGTATGGTCCGCCGCAATATCCGCCGGTTTACCCGGTCTTCATGAAGAATAAACCGCCGGTATGGGTCAGTGAAAACCAGAAAAGAAGCCGTAAACTTGGGCGGAATGCTCTGCTTATTCTGATTGCGGTGAGCTTGTTGCCGTTTCCGCTGTCTTTAAGTGGACGAGACAGCTTACAAACCGATGGGAGCATTGTGGAATATGGCGTATTCAATCAGGAGAAAGAACGCCATGAGCGGGATGCGGTCAAAGAAGTGGAGTTTTCGTTGATTCGTGATGACCGGTCGGGGTATTACGGAACGGACTGGGGTTGGATCATACGACTGATGCGACGTCTGGAACCGCCGGAGTACGCCGTATGTGTCACCATAAAGACCGACGAAGGAGATCAATTTGTATTCAGAAGCGGTGATTTTTGTGACTGGGGCGAGGGCGAGTACACGGATTGGCTGGAAGATATGCTGTATCTGAAATCCCTGTATCCACCGGAACGAATTGTCTGTGCGGATCTGCACTTGCTGGATTACGCCGCATCTGACGATGATTTAAGCCAGAAGGAGCGGGAACTCCTTTATACCCTGTTTGCTGTACCTGCAGACTGATTGAAGGCTGTATATTCCTTGAGGAGATAACAACATGAGAAGACGAAGAACATCAAGACGAAGAATGATGGCAAGACCGCCCCTGTCCCCAAAAGACTGCATACTCTATTGGACTTTAATCATCCTGTCCGTTGTGCTGATGCTGGCATTCCCGCTGGGTGGCGCGTTCCTGCGGGAACAGACGGCATTTGATGCGGAATATGTCATTGCGGTGTCCGGCGGCGCTGGTGCGTACTTATCCTTTGTTCCTATGTTTTTTGTGGGCTTGCCACTGGTTGGGGTATTTGGCACGGCGTATCGCAACAGACGACCACTGCTGGGAGATTCGTCGGTGTGTTATGGACCGCCGGAGTATGATGCGGTATATCCACTGGTCGAGAAAGGGAAAACCCTGAAAAATCTGGCCCGGGAGATTCGTGCAAGGTTTGCCCGCAAACGGGGGCAGACACTGCTGTTGGCGGTGCTGATGCTGGGGAGTCTGCTGGTTTTTCCGTTATCCATCTTTGACCGGGAGCAACTCTGCGAAAATGGTGTGGTGGTTCGGTATAATGCCATGAATCAAGTCGTTGCGGAATACACCACCGCTGATGTGATGGAGCTGAGATTGTCCATTGACCGGAAGATGACCTCTGCGGAAAAAGACTATCCCTTGCTGAATCCCGATGAATACGATTATACCGCCTTTTTGACCCTTCATCTGGCAGACGGGCGGGAGACTTCCTTTAATCTGCTGAGTTTTCGCCAGAATGGGCAGGGCGGGCGGCTGGCTTCGCTAAATGCCGTACTGACCCTGTGCCGACAATTCCCCGAAGAAAGCATTGCGATTTGTGATGCAGAATTGGTGGATGCCATGATTGCCGATGAAAAAATGAGTACACATGAGGCGGTACTGTTCCGGGAAATCTTTTCTCTAACCGGAGAGTGGTGATTCTTTGCCGGTGCATATGCTTCGCAGTTTTCCGGCACAGGAGCAAGATAACTCTTGCATTTGAGGGCGAAATGACGTATAATAAATCTATTCTGGTTCTGTAACCCACAGAGGTGGTAAGACAATGTCGCATTATGTACTCTCTGACCTTCACGGCGAGGCTGACCGTTTTGAAGCCATGCTGGAGAAAATTGCCTTCAGTGAGGCGGATACCCTCTATATTCTGGGCGATGTGGTGGACCGCGGGCCCCATGGTATTGGACTTCTGCTTAAGATTATGGATATGCCCAATGCGGTCATGCTCTTGGGTAACCATGAATATATGTTCCTGCAATACCTGGATCCGGAGGCCACCGAGACGGATATTCTCCGCTGGAACCGCAACGGCAACCAGCCCACGCTGGAGGGTTATGCGGAATTGGCGGTCAGTGAGCGGCGACGGCTGAAGCGTTTCCTCAAATCTCTGCCCACGCATTTGCGGGTTGAGGTGGCAGGTCGCCGGTTCTATCTTGTCCATGGTTTCCCCGGGGAGAGCGTTCACGATGAAGTATGGGGCAGACCGGCACCGGATGCGGAGAATCCTGTAGCTGACGATACCCTGATCATCGGGCATACCCCGGTGATGTATCTGGGCATCAGCCGGGAGGAGCGGGCGGCCCATCTGGAGGTTTTGGAGCGCAGTGGGGAGAAAGCCAGAATCCTCCATGCCCCGGGATTCATTGATATCGACTGCGGTTGTGGACATCAACTGTCTTTCCGGACGCTGGCCTGCCTCCGGTTGGAGGATATGGCGGAGTTTTATGTCTGAGCATTGATGATTATGGAGATACAACAGGAGCTTGGTTTTTCCGGGCTCCTTTTTTCTGTTAAAAACGAGACTACGATTGATGAATTTCTTAAAAATTCTTAAGATTTTCCCATATACATTGACAGCGGATTTGTGGGATGGTATAATATCAGAAATCAGAATGCTGAATCATATCGTTTGGCGGTTCAGACTGAAACAAGGAAAGGACGTGAAATCCGGTGGAAGAAATCAAACGTGTACTCTTGGCCAGGCGGCGTGTTTTGGTGCTGGTGTTGCTGCTGCTGTTCTCCGTCTGGCAGTTTTTTGACACCCATACCCCCAGCCGGGTGGCAGAAAACCGGAAGGCAACAGAGGTCTATCTGGAGCAATACGCAGACCTCCCGCTGGAGCAGGCGATTGCCGACATTGATGCCCTGACCCGGAAAGACGGCAATGTGGATTTCCGGGTGGTGGGTGCCGCCGGCAGTTCGTTCTATCAGCAGGCGGAGTATATTCTGGGCTTCCCGGATTATCTGGCGGGCATCCAGAAACGAGCCGCCCAAATGGGTACGGTCAGCATCTTTGCCAACGCCGACCCGGGCATCAAGAAAACCGCCAGGGACTATACCCGGCTGGAGGGAATCGAACTCACCATCGGGCATGACAATCCCCTGACATCGGTGATGTCCTTTACCACCTCGGACTGGCTGCTTGCCGGATATATTCTGGTGGTGGTGCTGTCTTTCCTGGCTGAGCGGCGCAGAGGACTGTGGAATGTGGTCTGCGCCAGTCCCAGAGGACGGGTCACCTTGGCACTCTGGCGACTGATCTCCCTGCTTTTGGCGGCTTTGGCAGGCGGCATTCTCTTTACGGGGGCAGAGGTGATTTGCGCCTACTATGCCTATGGTGGCATCCATGAAATGGGGCGGCTGGTACAGTCTGTCTCTATCTTCCAGACTCTGACCATCCCCATGACCATCGGTCAATTCTGGCTGTTCTATGCCGGACTCCGGGTACTGGGTGCATTCGTGCTGGGTATGGTCTTCTGGCTGTTCTTCCAGCTTATCTCCGACCGGAGACTGGCAACCATTTGTGTGGCTGTCTTCGCAGGGGCACAGTGGATGCTCCATTCCCTTTTGCCGGAGGGGAGAGTACTGAAAGCGGTGAATCTCTTTACTTACCTTTCGCCCAGAGAATTGGTGCTGAACTATACCAACTTGGTGGAATTCGGTTCACAAGTGGGACATCTGGCGGCGGCACTGGCGGCGGCATTGGTCATTGGCATTCTGGGTATTGCCGTGGTCTTCCTGTGCGCAAGGTACCGGAAGCCCACCGGTGGCTATGGCTGGATTGGCAGACTTCTGGACCGCTGGCAGAGATTGGTTTCGCCCACCGGCTATCACGTCAGTCAGTTCTTCCATGAGACGCATAAGCTCTTGATTGTGGGTCGTGGTCTGCTGGTGCTTCTGATTGCGCTGGTGCTGGTCTATAACACGGCAGAGCGCCCCTTCCTCAATGACAACCGGGTTTCTACAGAACTGGAGGCCTTCTTCCGTCAAAGTCAGGGCCCCATGGATGATGGCCGGGAAGACTATATTGCCACCCAACAGCTGAAACTCAGCGACCAGCAGGCGGCTGTGGCGGCCATTCGGGCAAAATACGAAGCCGGAGAAATCTCTGCCTCCACCTA
>SVLX01000061.1 GCA_015067725.1 Oscillospiraceae bacterium
TGACCACGACGAGCACTGCACCTGTGGTCACGACCATGAGCACCACCACCATGACCACGACGAGCACTGCACCTGTGGTCACGACCATGAGCACCACCATCACGACCACGATGAGCACTGCACCTGCGGTCACGACCATGAGCATCACCACCATGACCACGATGAGCACTGCTCTTGCGGTTGTGGACATGACCATCACCATCATCATGCTGAGGATGTGTTCAGCAGTTGGGGTGCAGAGACCACCAAGAAGTACACCCAGGAGCAGCTTCGCCAGATTCTGGAAGAACTGGACAGTGGTGAGCTGGGTGCGGTTCTCCGGGCAAAGGGCATTGTGGCGGATGAAAACGGGACATGGATTCACTTTGACTATGTCCCCGGCGAGATGGATATCCGCTGTGGCACTTCCGATGTGATTGGTCGGCTCTGCGTCATTGGTTCTCAGATTGACGAGAAAGCCATCGCCGGACTCTTTGGGGTGTAAGCCATGAGACAGATTCCTGTATATACTTTTACCGGGTTTCTGGACTCCGGCAAGACCAAGTTCATTCAGGAGACGCTGGAAGACCCTCGCTTCAACACCGGCGAGCATACCCTGCTCCTGATCTTTGAGGAAGGCGAGGAAGAGTATGACATCTCCACCTATCCCCATAAGAATGTCTATCTGGAGGTTCTGGATCAGGATACCGTGACCACGGCAGAGCTGGAGGCACTGGAAAAGAAATATAAGGCTGACCGGGTGGTCATGGAGCTCAACGGCATGAAATTGGTGGGTGAACTCTATAGCCGACTGCCCCGCTCCTGGGGTATTGCGCAGGAGGTTATGTTTGCCGATGCCTCCACCATTCTGACGTACAATGCCAATATGCGCAATCTGGTGGTGGATAAGCTCTCCGGCTGTGAAATGGTGGTCTTTAATCGGGTGAAGCCCGGGGAGGACACCATGCCCCTGCACAAGTTGGCTCGTGCCGTCAGCCGCCGGGTAGACATCCTCTATGAAACCACCGATGGCAAATCCAGTTTTGACGATATTGTTGACCCACTGCCCTTTGACATCAACGCTCCGGTGATTGAGGTCAAGGACGAAGACTATGGTCTGTGGTACCGGGATGTGTCTGAGGAGACGGAGAAGTATGCCGGGAAGACCATCCGCTTTAAGGCGCAGGTGGCTCGCCTCCGCCGGGATAAAGATGGTATTTTCGCTCCCGGCCGGTTCATCATGACTTGTTGCGTAGACGATATCCAGTTCTGTGGCGTACCCTGCAAATATGCCGATGCCGCCAAGCTGAAGGCGAAAAGCTGGGTCATGGTCACTGCCACCATCAGCGCGGAGAAGCATCCGCTCTATAAGGGCGAACTGGGACCCATTCTGACGGCGATTTCCGTTGAACCAGCTGTACCGGCCACGCAGGATGTGGTGACCTTCTGAACCATAGGCAAATCAAGCCCCCGACCTGTTTTGATGCAGGTCGGGGGTTAGTGTATGGTATAGGGGTTACATGATGGTGGTCAGGGCGATGGTGGCCACGGTGGAGAGCAGACAATAGACCATGAGAATGATGGTCAGGGGATTGACAAAGAGGTCTCTGTATGCGCCCTTGGCTGTGGCGGGAATGGACTTAATCCAGTGGCGCAGGTGATTACCCCGGAGGGTTAAGGTCAGCACGGCAACCACAACGGAAACAATCATAATCACATTGCTGGCATCTTCATAGGGGGAAAGCAGTTCTGCCAGCAGGCAGTTATTGATGAAGTGGAGAAGAATACACCAGCCAATGCTGTATTCCGACCGGACATAAGCCAGCACCAGTCCCGTCAGGAAGGCGAAGGGAATCTGCACCAGATTGCCATGGAACAGACCAAACAGCAGAGCGGAAGACACCATGGCAAACCGCTTGCCAAAAGGAAGCAGGGAGTCATAAATCGCGCCCCGGAACATGAACTCCTCAACAATGGGAGCGAAAATGCCCACATAGAGGAACATGGACAAGGAGGAACTCTGCCCGGAGGCCTGCTCCATAGCAAAGAGACTGCTCATTCCCCAGTGGTTCAGGATGCTTTCGTTGAAGGTAATGAGAACGCTGGAGATGGTCTGCACAGACAGAAATACGGCCAAAATACCAAGGAAAGCGGGGAAGGACATAGCCCTCTGCTTTTTGATTACTTTGGGAAGATAGCCCTGCCCTTTCCACAGCCGGATCATCAGCATAACCAGCAAAGCGGTCAGAATATAGCCCGGACCGCCCTCATCAATGCTTTCCGGCAGAAGGTTGCTCTCTCCGGATGGAAACTGACGGTTTAAATCTCCCATGATGCTGGCATAGCCCATGGAAAACAGAGAGGAAATTGTAGTAGCCACCAACATAATGGCCACATATGCCAACAAAATACCGCCAATGGTATTGCAGGTGGCTTTTCGTTCGGAAATATGGTGATAACCCATGAAATACTCCTTTCCGGTTCTTTGGTTGAGCCTAAGGACAGATGGAGGAAATCAGCGCTTCAGCACTGCGAATACCGTCAGCGGCGGCGGAGAGAATCCCACCGGCATAGCCTGCACCCTCGCCACAGGGGTATAGCCCGGAGAGGGAAACGGATTGCCGGCTTTCATCCCGGCAAATGCGGACGGGAGAGGAACTTCTGGTTTCCGGTCCGGTGAGCACGGCATCGGGATGGGCGAAAACAGAGAGTTTGCCGGCGAATGCAATGAGACCCTGTGCTATGTGTTGGGTGATGATTTCCGGAAGAAACTGATGCAGGTCACAGGGGACTGTTCCGGGTTGGTAGGTGGGCCGTACCTCCCCCCAACAGGTGGTGGGGCGGTGATGCAGGAAATCCTCAACCCGCTGGGCAGGAGCGAGGTAAGAGCCGGATAACCGGTAAGCCCGGCGCTCCAAGTCCTCTTGCCAGAGCATACCGCCAAAAACACCGGGGTAGGGGAAGTCCTGGGGTTGCAGCGAAACAAGCAGAGCGGCATTGGCATTCACCCCATTCCGGGCGGAGTAGCTCATGCCGTTGGTGACAATGGTTTCTTCTTCGGAAGCGGCAGCCACCACATGACCTCCGGGACACATACAGAAGGTATAGGCCGTCCGGTCGCCTATATGGTGAAACAGCTTGTAATCGGCAGGAGGAAGACCGGATTGGTGTCCATATTGTGCCCGGTCGAGCTGAGACTGGAGGTGTTCGATCCGCACACCCATGGCAAAGGGCTTGGGCTCAAGAAAAAGACCGGAAGATTCCAGCATCCGGAAGGTATCCCTGGCACTGTGTCCAATGGCCAGAATCAGCCGGTTACAGGGGATGGTTTCTTCTCCCGTGGGACCCTCGCAGGTGATGGCGGTGAGCTTGCCTTCATTTTGATGAAGCCCGGTGAGCTTGGTCCGGAAGCGAACCTCACCCCCCAAGGCAATCACCTCTTGCCGCAACCGCTGAACCACATGCAACAGGACATCCGTACCCACATGAGGCTTGGCATCATAGAGGATATTCTCCTGAGCGCCAAAGGCCACCAACTGCTCCAAAACCCAGCGGTTTCTGGGGTCATGGGTGCCGGTGTTCAGTTTGCCGTCAGAGAATGTGCCTGCGCCGCCCTCGCCAAATTGTACATTGGATTGGGGATTCAGAAGCCCAAGCCGCCAGAAGTCCTCCACCTGACGGTGACGGGTTTGGGCATCACAGCCCCGCTCCAGTACCAGCGGTTTCAGACCGGCTTTGGCCAATACCAGACTGGCGAACATCCCGGCAGGACCAAATCCCACCACCACAGGGCGGTGGAGAGGCTGCGTGTTGACGGAGGGGATCAGATAGCCGGTTGCCGGGGTCTGGGAGACTTTTGCTCCGCCACGGCGCAGAGCACGGTCTTCTCCTGCGGGGAGGGAGAGGTCGACGGTATAGACCCAGGAGATTTTCTCTTTCTTCCGGGCATCCAGAGACTTCCGGGCAATGGAGAAACTGGTGAAATCCTTTGGGTTGACCCGGAGGATTTTTGCCGCAGCCTGACGGAGTTGGTCGGCGGTATGTTCCGGGGGGAGAGTGATGTCACGAATACGGATCATGGTTCTTCCCTCCCGGCGGCATGACCGGCGACTCTGCCGGAGCTCCATGCCCATTGGAGATTATAGCCGCCGCAGTCGCCGTCAATATCCAGCACCTCGCCGCAGGCATAGAGACCGGGACAAAGGCGACTTTCCATGGTCTGGGGGTCAAAGTCCTGGGTCAGTATTCCCCCGGCGGTGACCTGAGCGCTGTCCATGCCCATGGGCTCGGTGATACTCAGACTGAAATTTTTGCACAGCTCAGCCAAAAGCTGAAGCTCGCGGTCACTGACCTGTGCCATTGGCGCAGAAGCGCCTATCCCGGCCTCCTGAACCAGAATTCGACCCAGCCGGTTATGGAGGATTCCGATAAGAAGTTCACTGGCCTCCAGCGTTGGGCAATTATTTCTGCGTGATTTAAGCAGGGGGAGGACATCAGAAACCTCCAGTTCCGGCAGAAGGTCGATGTGGCAGACCCACTGTCCCGGTTTCTGGCAGACATGGCGGGAGACCTCGAAAATGGCGGGGCCACTGAGCCCATACTGGGTAAACTGTACCTCGCCCTGACCGGAGACAATGGGCTGGTCATTGCAGGTAATCAGGAGTTTACTCAATGCCCTGATTCCCTTGAGGGAGGGACAGCGGGGGTAACCGGATTTGAGCTGAACCAAGGCGGGATGAAGGCGGCTGCACTTGTGCCCCAGAGAACGCAAAAGCTGATAGCCCGACATGGAGCCACCCAGAGCGGTCCCTGCCAGTCCACCGCAGGCCACAATCAGCCGGTCACAGTGGAAACTGCCCTCTGCCGATTCCAGCCGGAAGCCACGATCCGCTTTTCTGACTTTGTTGATTTCACAGGCGGCATGGAGGGTGATGTTGGGCTTCTCCAATGCGAAGCGCAGGACATCCAGCACACTGCTGGCCTGATCGGACCAGGGGTAAATGCGCCCGGTGTCAGATTCTGTGACGGTGTATAACCCCAGCCCGTGGAAGAAAGTAAGGGTGCTGTCCACATTATACCGGGTCAAAGCAGGGATAACAAACTCCGGCTGAGCCCCGTGGTAGGATTCCGGGCTGGCGTTGGTGTTGGACAGGTTACAGCGCCCGTTGCCGGTAGAGAGCAGTTTCCGACCCACCCGGCTCTGCCGCTCGAAAAGATGGACACTGCATTCGGGGTTCTCTGCGGCGCTGATGGCGGCGGCCATACCGGAAGCGCCACCGCCCAAAATGGCGACGATCATCAAGATCACCTCATGTTTCTGGTATTGCCTCTATTATAGACCACAAAGCCTCAGGACACAAGCAGGAATTTCGTTTTATGGGAATTTTTCTGGAAGACAGGTGAGGTTAACCGGTTTGGGTAGAGAAATCCCCCTAAATAAGACGTTGGTATGGTTCCGCAGTCTCATCAGGGGGATAGATGCCGATATGATGGGGAGGATTATTTCCGGATGTCAGCAATCAAATCGCCAAGAGCGGTCTCAAACTTGACACCATACCAGTGGCTGTCATCGCTGACCGTAGCTTTGATACACCGAACCACGAAGTCGGCGGCAATCCGGGCGGCTTCTTCCATGGTCTTACCCTGAAGCAGTGCGCCGACAAAGGCGGAGGAGTAGCAATCGCCGGTGCCGTGGTAGCTCTTCTCCAGCTTGGGGTGGACATAGTGGGCGGTCTCGCCGTTGCGGCTGATGAGGACACCGGTGGTACCTGGCTCAAAGCCCACACCGGTCATGACCACGCAGGGACAACCCATGGCGTGAAGTTTTTTCAACAACTCGTCAATATATGCCCGGTCATAAGTCTCCTGATAGGGGTGGTCGGTCATAAAGCAAGCCTCAGTCACATTGGGCAGAATCACATCCGCCATGGCGCAGAGCTTTGCCATAGCCTTGGCATAGGCGTCGTCAAAGCCATAGTAGAGGTTGCCGTGGTCACCCATGGCGGGGTCAACGAGAATCATGCCATTGGGTCTGACCATAGTCTTAAAGATATCAGCCACATAGTCAATCTGCTTCATACTGCCCAGATAGCCGGTGTAGATGGCGTCAAAGGAGATATTCTCTTTCTGCCAGTGGCGTTGAATCCCGGGGATATCGTCAGTCAAATCCCGAACGGTGAAATCGGTGAAGCGATAAGTATGGGTAGACAGCACAGCAGAGGGGAGAATACAGGTCTCATGACCGCAGGCGGAGAGAATAGGCAGAGCAACGGTCATGGAGCACTGACCCAGGCAGGAAATGTCCTGAATGGTGAGAACGCGGGCGTAATTCATGATGAAAGCCTCCTGTAATGGTATTTCTGCCCATCATTATAGCCGCCTTTGGTCATAAAGAAAGAGCCAAATTCGTTATTTTTTATCAGGCCAGTTTTGCCGGAGACCGGGAGGACTGCCGATATTTTGGAAAAGACACCCGGAGCGGAAAAACCCGGGAAATTTAAAGATTCCTTAGAATCGCATCCTTGCCAAACCGGAGGTATTGTGCTATAATGATGCAAACACACAAGGAGGTTACATACCGTGGAATACAGAAAAATGGGCAATACCGGCGTTGCGGTCTCCCCTCTGGGCTTTGGCTGTATGCGTCTTCCGGAGCAGGACGGCAAAATTGACCGTCAGCGGGCTATCGGTATGATTCGCTGGGCCATTGACAATGGGCTCAACTATGTGGATACCGCCTATCCCTACCATGGCGGCGACAGCGAGAATCTGGTGGGTGAGGCATTGCGGGATGGCTACCGGGAGAGAGTGTCTCTGGCCACCAAACTGCCGGTTTATAAGGTGGAAAAGGCGGAGGACTTTGATACCCTTCTGGCTGAGCAGCTCCAGAAACTGCAGACTGACCATGTGGATTTCTATCTGCTCCATGCGCTTGGTCGGGAACGCTGGGAGAAGACTGTCCTGCCTCTGGGGATTCTGGACAAGCTGTTGGCGGCAAAGAAAGACGGCCGGGTGAAGCACATTGGCTTCTCTTTCCACGACGATTTGGATTTGTTCAAAGAAATCATTGACCATTGGGATCACTGGGATTTCTGCCAGATTCAGCTCAACTATGTTGACCGCAAGCATCAGGCCGGTATTGCGGGTCTGGAATATGCCGCGCAGAAGGGTCTGGGCGTGGTCATTATGGAGCCTCTGCGTGGTGGCTATCTGGCCAATCTGCCGGAAAATGTGGCCAAAGTGCTGGCCGAAAGCGGCAAGTCCGCCGTGGAAATGGCGCTGGACTTCCTCTGGGACAGACCGGAGGTTTCCGTTGTCCTGTCCGGTATGAGTACCGAGGAGCAGGTGCGGCAGAATATGGCTTATGCAGAGCCCGCCAAGCCCGGTATGCTCACCCAGAAGGAGCATGACCTGCTGATTCAGGCGGAGGATATGCTCAGGGCTTATGCAGAGATTCCCTGCACCGGCTGTAATTACTGCTCGGTCTGCCCGCAGGGGATCGCCATCCCCAAAATCTTCGCCGCCTACAACCAGTGTCAGGTCAAGATGAATCTGGGCTATGGCAAGAAGCTCTATCGGGAAGCCAAAGAAGCCGGCGCACTGGCGGATGATTGCATCGGCTGTGAAACCTGCCAGAGTCAGTGTCCCCAGAATCTGCCCATCAGCCAGTGGATGCCCAAAATCCATCAGTTGCTGGGATAATATCCGGAAAATCCGTTTGGTTTTGCGATTTACGGATAAAGAATCCAGATTTTTTGGAAGAAAAATCCGGTTATGGGGTTGACTTTTGTGGCTGTAGGTAATACTATATTCTGTAGCCAAACCTGTCTCAAGGAGAGAATCTTCACATGCATAACTGGAAAAAAGAGATCCTCAGCATTCCAAATCTGCTGAGTTTGTTTCGGCTGCTGCTGATTCCGGTCTATACGACGCTGTTCCTCCGGGCGAAAGAGGCCTCGGATTACTGGCTGGCTGCCGGTGTGATGGCGGTGTCTTGTTTTACGGACCTGGTTGATGGTCGGATTGCCCGGAAATACAATATGATTACCCGGCTGGGTATTGTTCTTGACCCCTTTGCGGACAAGATGACCCAGTTTACCATCCTCATCTGTCTGGCTCTGCGGCATCCCCGGCTGTGGCTGGTGCTGAGTCTGTTTGTGGTGAAGGAGAGCTTTATGCTGACCATGGGCATCATCAACTACCGCAAGGGGAAGATGTTGCCCGGGGCGCTGATGAGCGGTAAGATTTGCACAACGGTGCTTTTTGCCTCCATGACCCTGATGGTGCTGTGCCCGAAACTGCCCGATGGGGTGGTCAATGGGCTGAGCGTGCTGTGCGTGGTGGCGATGCTGGTGTCCTTCGGGGACTATGGCAGAGCTTATTTGGGAAAAGAGCGTAAGGTGCAGGATTTGGATTGAGTGATAAGAAGATTGCCGTCTTCGGAGTTGGTTCCGGAGACGGCAATTTTTTGGGGGATTAGAGGTGGAACTGGTGATAAAATATCGACGAAATCTCAAAATGTAAGACGTCTGCCCGTATCGGGTATGTGCAGTACAATATGTATGCTGTTCGTATGTAATTGTGCCATCACATAGCCGGAACTGCCTTTACTATACACGAAAAGCTCCAATCACCTCATTAAAACAAGTATATAAGATTGCAAAAAAGCGCCTTCTTCGCACACAATTTGTTGACTTATTCTGTCTATGCTATCTCGTATTATAGCATAAAATGGAAGATAGCAATACCACGTTACGAGAAAGACCACAGCAAGCCGTGCCGCCGTGGTCTTTCTTAACATCATTCAATTACCCTGTCACACCCAAATTGCTCTGCGTCCGATACAAATCCGCATACAGCCCGCCCTTTTTCAGCAATTCCTCGTGGCTGCCTTCCTCCGTAATCACCCCATCGGCAATGGAAATGATGCGGCTGGCGGCTTTAATGGTGGACAGCCGGTGGGCAATAATCAGGGTGGTGCGACCCACAGAGAGATTGTCAAACGCCCGCTGAATCTTGGCTTCGGTTACAGAGTCCAGAGCGGAAGTGGCCTCGTCCAGAATCAGAATCGGGGGGTTCTTCAGGAAAATGCGGGCAATGGAGACTCTCTGCTTCTGACCGCCGGAGAGCAGTGCGCCCCGCTCGCCCACATAGGTGTCAAATCCATGGGGCATGGCCATAATGTCGTCATAAATTTCCGCTTTCTTAGCCGCCGCAATGACTTCTTCTCTGGTGGCATCGGGCTTGCCATAGCGGATGTTTTCATAAATGGTGTCGGCAAAGAGGAATACATCCTGCTGGACAATGCCGATGTTCTGATGAATGGATTTCTGGGTGACGGTGCGGATGTCCTTGCCGTCAATCCGGATTGCGCCGGAGGAAACATCATAGAACCGGGGGATAAGCTGACACAGTGTGCTCTTGCCTCCACCGGAGGGACCCACAATCGCCACAGTCTCGCCGGGAGTGATGTGCAGGTCAACCTGATGCAAAACCGCCAAATCTTCTGTATAGGCAAAGGAGACATCTTCCACGTCAATTTGACCGGAGACATTGGTCAGAGGCACTGCGTCAGGGGCGTCCTGCTGGCTGGGCTCTGTGGCCATCACATCCCGGAAACGGGAAAGACCGGCAAAACCGTTGGCGAACATCTCGGAGAAATTGGCCAGCTTCCGCATGGGGGAGACAAAGGTACCAATGTACAGCGAGAAGGTCAACAAATCAGAGAACTCCAGCTTGCCATCCATAATCAGCCAGCCACCTACGGTGATGACGATGACCTGCAGTGAGCCCAGGAAGAACTCCATGGAGGAACTGAATCCCGCCATGGCCTTGTGGAACTCCCGCTTGGAGGTGCGGAATTTGCCGTTTGCCCGGTTGAAGCGATGGCTCTCCCATTCTTCATTGGCGAAAGCCTTGGCGGTGCGGATACCGGACAGAGAGGACTCAATTTCCGTGTTGATGTGTCCGGTATTCTGCTTGACGCTCTTGGAGGCGGCGGACATCCGCTTGCGCATGGTGAGTACCACAATGATGAAAATGGGAATCATAATGGCCACCACCAAAGCCAGCCGCCACTGGATGCTGAACATGACGGCCAGCGCGCCCACAATGGTCACGCAGGAGATGATGGTATCCTCAGGGCCATGGTGCGCCAGCTCCGTCAGCTCAAACAGGTCAGAGGTCAGGCGGCTCATCAGTTGGCCGGTGCGGTTCTTGTCATAGAAGTCAAAGCCCAAGTCCTGCATATGGGAGAATAAATCCCGGCGGATATCGGCCTCAACCCGGATGCCAAAGGTATGCCCCCAATAACAGATGATATAATTCATCACACTGCGCAGGATATAGGCACCAATCACAATGGACATAACGGTAAAGAATATTTGGTAAGATTTATCGGGTAGCCATTCGTTGATTGCTGTTCTGGTGATGATGGGAAAGGCCAGATCAATGGCGGCGACCA
Organism: Oscillospiraceae bacterium; assembly: GCA_015067725.1. Classification (GTDB taxonomy): domain Bacteria; phylum Bacillota; class Clostridia; order Oscillospirales; family Oscillospiraceae; genus Faecousia. Next base: position 10,442 of record SVLX01000061.1, read on the forward strand.
AAATGGCACAGCACATATCCAGAAGGAACAACTTCTTATGGGGCTTAAAGTAGGAGAGGAAGATGCTTAGGGGGTGTCTCGTTCGGTAATCTTTGGTTGTCATGGTATAACCTCGCTATTTTCCTTATTCTTAAGTTATTATAGCAATCTTTGGGAAAAGATGCAAGAGCAGAAAAACCACTTGTCAGGAAAAGAAAAATCATGTATACTACTGTGCAGGAGAGGAGGCGGCAACCATGGAAATCCTGTATCAGGACAAGCAGATTGTGGTCTGCGTCAAGCCGGTGGGTCTGACTTCGGAGGAGGGGGACAATGGTCTTCCCGGGGAACTGCGCCGGTTGCTTGGCGGGGAAATCTACCCGGTTCACCGTCTGGATCAAAATGTGGGCGGTGTTATGGTCTATGCCAGAGGGAAAGAAGCCGCCGCCAACATGAGCCGGATGGTTCAGGAGAACCGGCTGATTAAGGAATATCTGGCAGTGGTCGCCTCCGTGCCTCAGCCGCAGGAGGGCGTTCTGGAGGATTTCCTCTGGAAAGACCGCGGCAAGAACAAAGCCTTTGTGGTGAAACGCCCGCGCAAAGGCGTCAAGCTGGCGAAGCTGTCTTACCGGGTGCTGCAATCCGGTGACCGTTCTCTGGTGCAGGTGCGGCTCTTTACCGGGCGCAGCCACCAGATTCGGGTGCAGTTTGCCAGCCGGGGTTGGCCTCTTGTGGGCGACCATAAGTATGGCAGTCGGGATTTGGAGAAAGCGCCGGCGCTGTTTTCCTTCCGGCTGACTTTCCCGCATCCAAAATCCGGAGAGGTACTGACATTTATGAGATTGCCGGAGAATGAGCCCTGGTCGACCTTTCCGCAAATTGACCCGGCAGAGTTGTAAGGAGGATACCGGATGGAATTTCACATTTACCACCGCTGGGAGGAACTGAGTCTTGACGCTCAGGCGGATGTTCAGCGGATATTGACCCTGTCTTTCCCGCCGGAGGAACGCAGGAGCATGGAAGAAGTCCGGCGGGTGCTGTGTGGTGACCTGTTGGAAATGCTGACTTTGGAGGAAAACGGACGGATTCTCGGGCTGTTGCAGGTCTGGAATCTGGAAGAACTGGTCTTTTTGGAGCATTTTGCCATGCACCCGGATTGGCGGGGCAGGGGATTGGGCGCAAAAATGCTTCAGGCGGTCTGGGACAACTGGCAAAAACCCATGATTCTGGAGGTTGAACCGCCGGAGAATGAAATCCAGCGCAGGCGCATTGGCTTCTACCAGAGAAACGGCTTCCACCTCAGCGACTATCCCTACTTGATGCCTTGCCTTCAGGGAGATGGACCGGCGCTTCCCTTGCTGCTGATGTCCAGACCAAATCCTATGACTGACGAAGAAGCCCACAGAACCGCACTGCGGCTCTATGAGACGGCTTATCGGGGCAAGAAACGGCCGGAGCTTATCTAAACCATTGCGGGCACAGCCATAAAGATGGGCAAAGAATACATTCTCCTTGCGTTTTGTGTCAAAATATGATAGGATATTCTGGCAGTGCCTTGGCTTTTTGGATTATTGCCGGGGATGAAAAGAGGAATAATATGAAGTGTACGAAATGTGGAGCTAAGATGGAAAAGAACAATCAGACTTGCCCTGCTTGCGGGGAAAAAGTAAAGAAGACCCAGCCGGAGAAGGCTGGCTTCGGTAAGAAATGGCTGCTTGCGGTCGTTGCGGTGTTGCTGATTGGGGCGATTGTGGTTGGGGCGGTATGCCTTTCCGGCCGTGACCGTGGGGAAGAGCTTTCTGAGAGCACACCCACCCAGACAAATGACAATCAGCCCACGCTGGAGCAGAGCGAGATGTCCAATGAGGAAATGATGGATCAGGCCTATTTGGAGGCGTACCCCGTTCTTGCCCGTGAGAACTATACCTCCCAGGCGAACAGTGCCGAGGATATGGAGGCAGAGGGCGTTGCCATGGAAGGACTGGACATGAACAATGGTAAATTCTCTGTCTGGTACTGGGAATACTACTATGAATTAGTGGAGAGCATGGGCGAATATACGTTCTACTATGGACTCGACACCGCCGAGCCCCTGGAGAATCAGACATGCACCCTTGCCAATGCCCCCATGACCTGGCAACAGTTCGTGGTAGACGAGGCGCTTTACTATTGGCACAGTACCACAGCTCTGGCACTGGAAGCTAAGGCAGATGGGTTGTCTGTAAGTCAGGAGGAAATGACTGCGTTGCAGGAGCAACTGGAAGAATCTGCCGGCATTCAGGGATACCCCAGTGTTCTCGCCATGATTCAAACTCAATATGGCTCCTGCGTTACTGTTGAGGACTATCTGGAGGTTAAGGAGACAAAGATTCTGGCTGATTTGTATTATGCCAATCAGATAGAAGCACTGACCCCCACCAGTGCAGAGGTTTCTGCATACTACGACGAAAACAGCGCCTCTCTGGAAAAGCAGGGCATTATGAAAGACGGCACTCCCGCCAATGTTGCCGTTCGTCAGATTCTGGTGAAGCCTGAGGGCGCTGCGGTGCTTGCCGGTACATATTCCAGGGAGCAGATGGAACAGGCACAGAAGGTTGCCGGGGAAATTGTAGAGCAGTGGAAGGCGCAGGGTGGCACAGAGGATGCGTTTGCTGCTCTGGTTAAAGATCATACCGGTGACACCGCAACCAAGTATACCGGTGGCCTGTATGAGGCGCTTGTGCCCGGGGATATGCCCCACAGTATCGATAGCTGGTGCTTTGATTCTGCCAGAGAGCCCGGTGATTATACCGTCGTGGAAACAAACTCCGGTGTGCACATTGTGTATTTTGTCTCTGCCGCTGAGGAATCCTATTGGTATACCACGGTGCTGGATACCATGCTGAGCGACCGCCTGGATACCCTGGTCTCTGATGCTATGGATGCCCACCCCTATGTGGTGGATTATGAGAAGCTGTTCATCACTACACTCACCATGCCCAGGGAAGACTCTTGATCGTTTCTTTGACGGCTTGCGCTGATACAAGCTGTCTTGTGCCCATCGTCTGGAATTGTATCGATTGAGGTACCGGGATAAACTGCCTTGCCTCAGACGGTGCGGGAATTTTTCAAAAATCATTACAAAATCTGAAATTTGCACTTGATTTTTCCTGGGAGATGTGCTAGAATGAATCGGTCTGAATACAGGTGTGTCCTCTGCCGTGCCGGTTGCAAGCCGGATGTCACACGGGAATGAACGCCCCAATGATGAGGAGGAAAATAATTATGGATCTGATGAAGGCACTGACAAGCCAATACATGAAGACTGAGCTGCCCGAGATGCGCGTCGGCGACACCGTTCGCGTCCACCAGAAGATTACCGAAGGTTCCCGTGAGAGAATCCAGATCTTCGAGGGCACCATCATCGCCCGCAAGCATGGCGGTATCGGCGAGACCATCACTGTTCGCCGTATCTCCTATGGTGTCGGCTGTGAGAAGGTTTTCCCCGTCCATGGCCCCCGTGTGGTCAAGGTCGAGACCGTTCGCCGTGGTAAGGTTCGCAGAGCGAAGCTGTACTATCTGCGTGGCCGTTTCGGCAAGGCTGCCAAGGTCAAGGAGAGAGTCTAATACTTCATTCCGGAATTGGGCGTGCTTTCGGGCATGCCCAATTTTTCCGTTTTTTGGGTCGCAGGCAACAATTCAGGCTGGTATTTCCGATAATCTCTGCTAATGGCTGGAGCTATGTCGGCCTGCTGATGATTGGGTCAATAAAAACGAGGGCATCGGATAAGCTCCGATGCCCTCAAATGATATTCCGTTATCGGCTGTTGCTTACAGACCAGCCTGCTCCAGCAGCATGGGAACCTTGGCTTCCCAACCCAGAGCCATGATGTGCACACCCTGACAGTAGGGTCTGCACTCTCTGATGATCTTGGCGGCGATTTCCACACCGGTGATACCGGCCTTGGCTCTCTCCTTGTCGGCGGCCAGAGCATCAATCATTTCCTGAGGAACATGGACACCGGCCACGTTGTTGTTCATGAACTTGGCCATACCGGCAGACTTGGGGATGATGACACCCAGCTGCACGGGCTTGCCGAACTGCTTAGCCTTCTCCATGAAGCTGATGAACTTCTCGGAATCAAAGACAGCCTGAGTCTGGAAGTACTCAGCACCGGCCATGACCTTGCGCTCCATCTTGGCGAGCTGTGCGTCCACGCTGTCGCTGCAGGGAGACACGACGGCGCCCTTGGCGAACTTGGGAGGCTCGCCCACCAGAGCGGTGCCGCCCAGGTCAACGCCCTTCTCCAACTGGCAGACAGTGTGCAACAGGGAGACGGAGTCCAGATCGAAGACGGGCTTGGCACCGGGATGGTCGCCCATCTTGGTGTGGTCGCCGGTCAGGCACAGGATGTTATCGATGCCCAGCATGGCGGCACCCAACAGTTCGGACTGCAGAGCGATGCGGTTGCGATCGCGGCAGGTAAGCTGCAGGATGGGGGTCAGACCGGCATTCT
>SVLX01000005.1 GCA_015067725.1 Oscillospiraceae bacterium
CTGCTTCCTGAATACCTACAACGAACCCACTGAGCCTACTGAACCCAGTGAACCCACCGAACCCAGTGAGCCTACTGAACCCAGCGAGCCTACCGAACCCAGTGAGCCTACCGAACCCAGTGAGCCCACCGAACCCAGTGAGCCCACCGAGCCCAGTGAACCCACCGAACCCAGTGAGCCCACCGAACCCAGTGAGCCTACCGAGCCCAGTGAGCCTACCGAACCCAGTGAGCCTACTGAGCCCAGTGCGCCTACCGAACCCAGCGAGCCTACTGAGCCCAAGCCCACCACGCCCAAGCCCACTGACCCTGACCAGCCGCCTCCCACCGGTGACTACAGCAACATCGGTATGTATATGGCTCTGCTGATCATCAGCTTTGCTGCCATCGTCATTCTGATTCTCACAGGTAAGCGGTCAAAGAAAAGCGGTCGATTCGCCGGATAAGGTAACCCCTCTAAACCGGAAACCGCCTGCGGTCTATCGGGTCTGAAGCCATCCAAATGAACACAAGCAGCTGCTTCCGCAATGGTGGCAGCTGCTTTTTTATGTGGCAGTCGGCTTGTCTTGCAAACAACTTTTGCCGGGATAATCATACAGGCGGCGTTTCATCATCGGAAAGCAGAGGGAAACACCGGCTTCGGTGCTTATCCTCAGCAGAAAGGAACGTTATGGCACAAAAAAGGACCGCAAAAACCAACGGTCAGTACATTCCAGCCCTGTTTTTGCAGTCCTTGTTTTCTTGTGTTGTTTTCGCCGTTTACCCCATAATCCCCTCAGCCAGTTCCACCCGGCTGGCGATATATTCCGGCACCTGCTCCTTAGGAATCTCCAGCGCCGCCGCCAGTTCACAATGGAGCAGCTCCTGAGCCCGGCGGTAGTAGTTTTCGTCCACAACGCCCAGCCGCCGCCTGTTGCTCTGCGTCTCCTGCCGCTTCCGGTAGATGGACATAATCATGGTCACCAGCGTCCGGCAGTCGTAGGTCTTGAGCTGGGCCTCATAATGCTCCGACAGCTCCCGGGGTGTCCGGGTATAGAAGGGCTGGGGTTGTATTTGCGGGATTTGACGAATGATTTCCTCAGCTTCATCTTTGGAGATGATGGGCCGGATGAAAACCTTGGGGTTGTCCACCGGGGTCAGAATCTGGCAGGACTGGTAGAGGGGCTGCAGGGTATAGTACCGCCGCCGGTCTTTGCCATCCGTCTCAATGGACTCCACCCGGCAGACACCGTTGCCGCCGTAAACAATCAAATCTCCTGTCTGATACATAATTTTACCTGCCTTTTCCTGTATATGCGAAATGCTATATCCATTTTAGCAGGTTTTACGGAAAAATGTAAGTAAAATTTTTTCAGGGGCGGGGACATTTTTTCCGGGGGGAGCGGGAATGATGCGTCAGAAAACGGGATACGTCAACATGGCGCATTGCGCCATCCGCTTCCCTTACCCCCCAAACCTGCCCTCGGTTTCTTTTCCCGGGGGCAGGTTTTTCTGATTTTCCCCCCGGAAACGCCCAAAAATCCAGAATTCCATCCACCATTTTCGTTCCTTTGTTGCTTTTTCCGTCTTGGTATGATAGAATATAATGACTTGAAGAATGGCTTCATGAGGAAGAAGAAGGAGGTGGGTCGAGATGAAGCGTTGGCTTGCCCTGTTTTTGCTGTGCCTGACACTGCTGATTGTGCCGGTAAAGGCCAGTGGAATCGACTCTTGGGAAATTGATGCCGCTGTGGGAACCAATGGCGAGACAAAAATGAAGGCTACCCTCATCATCAAACTGGATCAACCGGTCTATGAGCTGGTTTTCCCTCTGGGCGACGGCGCCCGGGACTTGACCATCAATGGCGTTGAGCGGCGGGTCAAGCGGGTCAATGGTGTCCCCAGTGCGGTATTGGAAAGCGAGACCGGCTTCACGGGAACATTGCAATTTGACCTGACCTATACCCTCAAAGGTTGCCTTGACCCGGAGCAGGATTGGTCGCTGGTGCTGCCCCTGCTGGCCAAAGGACTGGAGTACAGTGTGGAGCAGACCACCTTCCGGATTACCCTCCCGGAAACGACAGAGGCCATCCCCTCTTTCCGCAGCGGCTACCGCATGGAGGATGTGGATAACTATATCTCTTATAAAGTGGACGGCACCATCATTACCGGCACGGTCAGCACCACCATGCTGGATCACGAGGAGCTGGTCCTGATGCTGGAAACCGACCCGGAGGTCTTCCCCCGCACCGGCGTGAGCGGAATGTACACCAACTGGATGACTATTGTGGCGGCAGTATTCTTTGGTCTGGCCCTGGTCTATTGGTTCTTCTTCCTCCGCTGGAAGCCGGTTCGGGCCCTGCCGCAGACGCAGCCTCCTGTGGGACTTATGCCGGGAGAAATTGGCAGTCAGCTCCTGACCCATAGCCCTGATTTGGCCCTGATGATTCTCTCCTGGGCGCAGGCGGGCTATCTGACGATCTATATGGACAGAGACATGGCCGTAACCCTCCACAAACGAATGCCCATGGGCAATGAATGCGGCAAGTATGAGGCCGACCTCTTCCACAGACTGTTCCTCCGGGGCAATATGGTGGAGTGTGCCAGCTATCGCTTCCAGGACCTGTGCCAGAAGGTGGCTTCTGACCGCCCCCGCATTAAGCGCCAATTCGCAAAAGGTGGCAGCCCCGTAATTTTGCGGGCTTTGGGCGCACTGGCTGGCGCAATGGTCTTTGCGGCAATGGGCGAGTGCTTCATGGACAGCGGCATTGTCAAGTGGCTGTTGGTGGCGGTGATGGGCGTTACCGGAATCATTGCCGCATGGCTGTTGCAAGAGGGCTTGCAGAGCATCCTCTCCTGGAAGAAAAAACCGGGTATGCTGGCGCTGGCTGTGGTTGCACTGGCTGTGGTGCTGGGTATTCTTTCCGGTTGTATCCTGCTGGCAGTGGTTTTTGTGTTGGCACAGGTACTGCTGGGCGTTTTGGTGCTCTTTGGGCCCCGGCGCAGTGAGGTGGGCAGGAATACGGTTCAGTCTCTGCTGGGGCTGAGAAAATACCTGAGAACCATCAGCAATAAGCAGATCAACCGCATTATCCAGACCGATCCCGGGTACTATTATACTATGGCGCCCTATGCGCTTGCGCTGGGCGTAGACAGAGCTTTCGCCCGCCGCTTCAGCCGAATCCAGTTGGGCGACTGTCCCTGGCTCATTACCCAACTCCCGCCCACCGGGAACGCCAAACGGTGGAGCGGTATTCTCCGTCAAGTGACCAGGAGCATCCGGGGCGATCTGCCCAGGGCGGTGGCTGACCCCAGACCCCGCCGGCGCACCCGGTATCCTGCCCGGAGACGATCCAGCGTGTAAATCCATATGTTTGTGCCCATCCGCAGATGATTGGGTGTGGCGCAATAACCTAAAGGAGAACCCAATATGAGAAATCTGCGCGGTATTCTTGTTGCGGCTGTGTTCGCCCTCCTGACCCTGATTTTGGTCTGGGTGGCGGATCAGTTTGACATCCTCATGGGCATGGCTTACCCCTTCATGTCCAAGACCGCCCTGGAGCTGGTGGGCGCATGGACCAGCCAGTTTACCTTCAATCTGTGGCAGGTGGCCATTGCCGTCTATGGTGTCGTGGTGCTGGCTACCCTGGGTCTGGCCATTTTGTTCCGGTGGAATCTGTTGCGGTGGCTGGGCGCTGTGTTGGTGCCGGTGAGCGTAGCGATTTTCCTCAATACCGGTCTGTGGGGGCTGAACTACTATACCAAACCCATTGGCGAGGGCATGAAGCTGGAAGTTTCGGAGTACACCGTCAGCGACTTGAAAGAGGCCGCCATTTATTACCGGAATCAGGCTGTCGCCCTGGCGGATTTGGTGCCCAGAGATGAAAATGGCAATCTGCTGGTGGGCGATTTGGCACAGCTCAATGCAGTCACTGCCCAGAGCTATGACGATTTGGTCTGGAAGTATTCCATTTTCGCCGGCTCCCGTGGCCCCATTAAAGAACTGGGCTGGAGCGAAACGCTGAGTCGGTTTGGCATTGACGGCGTGACCGTTGGTCTGACCGGAGAGGCCGCCATCAACCTGAATCAGAGCAGTGCCACCCTCCCCTTTAAGATGTGCCGGGAGATGGCCAAGCTGCTGGCTTTTGCCCGGGAGGATGAGGCCAATTTCGCCGCTTATCTGGCTTGTGAGCATAGCAGGGACATTGCATTCCGCTATTCCGGTTATCTCAATGCCTTCCAGTACTGCTCCAATGCGTTGTATGACACCAGCAAGTCCGCATGGCGGGAGGTCTGGGAAGGTGTGTCCGATACCATTTACCACGATGTCAATGACATCAATGCCTATGTCGCCGCGACTGAAGGGGAGACAAAGGTTCAGATACAGGCAGTCTATGATGAGATGCTCAAGGCACTGAACGAGGAAAAGAGCATCGATGCTTATGGCGAGGTCACTGACCTGCTGGTGGCCTGGTACATTGACCAGTATCGCCCGGTGGAAGAAGTGGAAGAAAATGCCTTTGACCCCACGGACTATGATCAGGTCTTCCCCTCTGTGCCGCCGGAGGAGACAACGGAAGGCACCGAGGCCACTGAGGAGGGCTAAAATGGACATTCTGACCCAAACCATTGCGGCGGGATTGCCCGAACTGGGCATCACCCTCCCGGAAGAAACCATTGCCACTATGGGGCGCTTCGGCGTTGCCTTATTGGAGAAAAACCAGGTCATGAACCTGACCGCCATCACCGACCCGGTACAGGTGGCAAAGCTCCATTTTCTAGACTCCCTGACGCTGATGACTCTGGCGGATTTCCGGGGCAAGACCATGATTGACGTGGGCTGTGGCGGCGGATTCCCCGGTGTACCCCTGGCGATTGCCTGCCCTGAGGCAAAGGTGACCCTCCTTGACTCACTGGGCAAGCGAATGACCTGGCTGGAGCAGACCCTCCCCACACTGGGGATAAATGCCCGGTGCATCACCGGCAGGGCAGAGGAAGAAGTCAGCAAACGTCGGGAACAATATGATTTTGCCCTGTCCCGGGCGGTGGCCAGACTGAATATCCTCTGTGAGCTTTGTCTGCCCTATGTGAAGGTAGGCGGCTGGTTCCTGGCCATGAAGGGCTCTGCCGCCGCCGAAGAAGCCAAAGAAGCGGAGCGGGCCATTACGCTGCTGGGTGGCCGGCTGGAAGAGATTGTGAACTTCACGATAGACGGGGCAAGTCACCCGGTACTGAAAATCCGGAAAATGAAGCCCACGCCGCCCACATACCCCAGACGCTACGGCAAGATCAAGCAGCAGCCCCTTTGAGAAATGAATCAGTCCGGGACTTCGGCCACATCCACAAGCCGGAGTCCCCCTTTTACAAGGAGGATACATGAAAATTCTGCACTTGACTCAGAAAGACTTCTCTCTGGGCAACTGGTCCGGGGGAAGCACTGCCCAACTATACATCTATCCCGAAAATGGGGACTATGCCACCCGTCAGTTTGCGCTTCGCATCAGCTCGGCAACGGTACGGATTCCGGAGAGCGACTTCACCCCGCTTACCGGGGTGGAGCGGTGGATTACGCCCCTGACCGGCGGCTTCACCCTGACTCACCCCGGTGCGCATCCTGTGGTGATGAGGCCTATGGACGCGCCCTACCGCTTCTCCGGTGGCATCCCCACCCACTGCGTGGGGGAGGCAACGGATTTCAATTTGATGCTCAAGGGGATTACAGGGGAAATGGCCATCTGCCGGGAGACCGCGCCGGTGCTTCCGGGTTTGAATGCCTATTACCCGGTGGAGGAGATGACGCTTGCCATGGACGGACAGATTTGGCCCATGAACGCAGGGGAATTGCTGGTGATCTTCGCAGAGGAAGAAAACCGGCTGAACCTGACCGAAGGCGCTCTCATCCGCTGTTACGGAAACATTTAAGGTCAACTGACCAATGACCTGATGTTCTGAAGAAACCGCAAACAACCGGTTGCCACGCAACCAAGGCTCGTACAACCGGGCCGGAAAGCAAAGGAGAACAAGCAACTCATGGAAAACAACCTGATTTATACCAAAACCATAACCATCAGCGACACCCAGGTGGATCGCTTTGACCGGCTGAAACCCGCCGCCCTGCTGGAAATCACCCAGGAGGTGGCGGCGACGCATGCCGAGCAACTTGGGGCGGGGCGCAAAACGCTGGACCCCAGGAATCTGTTCTGGGCCATTGTCCGGCAGAGCATCGAGATTCGCCGCCTTCCCCGGAAGGGGGAAACCATTGTGGTGGAGACCTGGCCCGCTCCGGCAACCCGGACGGCTTTCCCCCGGCACATTGTGGCGAAGACCACTGCCGGTGAGCCGCTGTTTCAGGCGGCGGTGCTGTGGCTGTTCATGAACCGGGAGAGCCGGGCGATGGTATTGCCGGGCGCAAGCGGCGTAGATGTCCCCGGCATCATTCGGGGGATGGAACTGCCTCTGCCCAAGGGGATTCCGGCAAAAACCTTCAGCCGGGAAGAACACCGCACCGTCCGCTATTCCGAGCTGGACCAAAACGGTCACCTGAATAACACCAAATATGCCAATTGGATGGAGGATTTATTGCCCTCCCAATTCCATCAGAAGCATAGCCTGAGCCGCCTGCACATCTGCTATATGAGTGAAGCACTGGAGGGGCAGGAGATTACCCTGTGTTGGGAGCAGGAAGACCGGCAGCTCCACCTCAGCGCCAGCCGTCAGGGGACGGAAGGTCAGCAGTGGGTGTTTACCCTGCGGGCGGAGTATGCGGGGGAGTGAGGGGATCGTTGCCCGGTACGGAAAACCGGACTGCTTTGTCAACTGTTTTGCGACTTTGCCAACGGATATGCCAAGTTTGCCAACTCGCTTGCCGACTTTGACAACCCGGTAAATGGAGTTATGGAAAGCGCCGCCGGAGATTTGGCCCCGGAATCAGGTTGACAAGCATCAATAAACCCAAAACAGAATGACCCAATCTTGCCCTTTTGGGGGTGGATTGGGTCATTTTGGGTTCTATGATCCATGTTGGGTCTGGGTTTGGAGAACCGCTGAGCTTGTCTCTGATGAGAAACACTCCGGAGTTACTGGGGTATTCCCAGCCGCCCAAGCAGCTCCCGGGCCAATTCCTCCGGGTTTTTCCCTTCTGTCCAAAGTCTTTGGTCACAGGTCATCTCCCGCTGAGCCTCCAGACACCGGTCAATCTGTGCCATACACCAGCAGTCTTCCTCCTCACCCCGGGCCAGAATCCGCTGCCGGACGGTCTCGTGGGAGGCCTCCAGCATGACGTGGGCAATATCCACCTGCTGTGCCTTTAACCGGTCAACAATGGCTGCCACAGAACCCGGACGAATCAGGGTCATGGGAATCAGTACATGGCCGGAATAGTCCTGACTCAACGCCTTCAGCAGGCTCTGGCAGGTCTCCAGCCACAGGGGGTATTCTTCAAACGTCTCTCGAAAGAAGGACCCCGGCATATTCTCCCGAATGGCATCCCCCAGCCGTTCGGCATCGAAGATAAAGCTCTCCTGTAAATGGTTTTGCAGTGCCGCAGTCAGGGCACTCTTGCCGATTCCATAAGGGCCGTTAATCCAGATGATCATGGTTATTCTGCCTTTCTGCATTCTCTCCTTTGGTTTGTCTGGGGTGCTTTAGGTCATTATACCACAGATTGCCGGAAATACCAGTGGCAGTCCACAATTCCCCCCAAAAAATGCCCTCCGGTGAGTGTGGGGAGGGCATTGGGGTTACTTCAGGCGGTCGCAGAGGGGGAGGAGGGTTTCCAGTTTGGCGACGATGCGCTTTTGCTGGCTAAGGGCAAAAAACAGCGGCGCTTTGAGCACATCATCCCAGGCCACGCCGGGAATCACGGGCTTTGCGTTACATTCAATGCTCTGCCCGGCACGCCAAAAAACCCTTGCCATTCCCCCAATTCTGTGATATAGTAACCACAGAAACTGCGTCCATGTACGCAATCGGGAAGGGTGAAAAGATGTACAACTGATCTGCATTTCAACAGGAAACGCTCCGGCGGCTTCAGCTTCTGTGCTGGGCCTTGGTTTCCATGCCGAAAATGCGGATTGACCGGTTTCTTTGGGTGTTTTTTCCTTGAAGAAGGTGTTTTTGTGTCTGCTTTCGGTATCGCTGGAAGCAGATTTTTTTGAAAGGAGCATATCTATGCTGCAGATTGAACACCTGACCATCACCCATAAGAAAGATTTGAGAACCATCCTCGCTGACCTGAGCCTGACCCTGAATGACGGGGACAGAGCGGCCATTATCGGGGAGGAAGGCAACGGAAAATCCACCCTGCTGAAGCTGCTCCATGACCCGGACTCGGTCAGCGGCTACGTCCAGTGGGATGGACGAATCTCCACCGGGCGAGCCAGACTGGGTTATCTGGCCCAGCAGTTGACCCCGGAGGAAATGTACCTGACTGCCGCGGAATTCTGGGACGGCGGCGCACCGGCCGACCCCGGGCGGGCGGCAAAACTGCTGAATGCGCTGGGGCTGAGCCGGCAGATCGCCGGGGATTACCGCCCCATGTCCACCCTCTCCGGTGGCGAGCGGGTGAAGCTGAGGCTGGCGAAGCTCCTGGCGGGTGAGCCGGATATCTTGTTGCTGGATGAGCCCACCAATGATTTGGATTTGCAGACCCTGTACTGGCTGGAGGATTTCCTGTTGGACTGTCCTGTTCCGGTTCTCTATGTCTCCCATGATGAGACACTGCTGGAGAAGACCGCCAACATGATTGTCCATTTGGAAGCCCTGCGGCGCAAGACTCTGCCCCGGTGTACAGTGGCCCGGGTGGGTTTCCGGGACTATATGGAAGCCAGAGCCCAGAAATTCCACCATCAGGCGCAGGTTTCCCGGTGGGAGCATCGGGATTTCCGGCAGAAAATGGATCGTTTTCTCCGGATTCGCAATAAGGTGGAGCACCAGCAGGCTACCATCAGCCGGCAGGACCCCCACGGCGGTCAGCTACTGAAGAAGAAAATGCACGCCGTCAAGTCCATGGAGCGCCGCTTTGCCCAGGAAAAGGAGCGGCTGACTCAGATGCCGGAGATGGAGGAGGCCATTTTCCTCCGCTTCCCGGAGGCGGGAAAAGTGCCCCGGGGGAAGACAGTGCTGGATTTTGCGCTCCCGGTGTTGGAGGTCTCCCAGCGGGTGCTTTCCCGGGACATCCGGCTCAAGGTGGTTGGACCGGAGCGAATTGGCATTATCGGGGACAACGGTTGCGGAAAAACCACCCTCCTGAGGGCCATAGCCTGCGCCTTTGCCCACCGTCAGGACATACGGGCCGCCTATATGCCCCAGAACTACGCCGACCTGTTATGCCCTGATCTGAACCCGGTGGACTACCTGAATCCCACCGGTGACCCCGGCAGAGCCACAAAAATCCGGGACTATCTGGGCTCTCTCCGGTTCACCACCCGGGAGATGGGCCACCCCACCGGGGAGCTATCCGGCGGTCAGCAGGCGAAAATTTTCTTTCTGGGTATGATTCTGAACGAAGCGCAGGTTTTGCTGTTGGACGAGCCCACCCGGAATTTCTCGCCCCTGTCCGGCCCGGTGATTCGGCATATTCTGGCGGAATTCGGGGGTGCCATCATCTCCGTATCCCATGACCGGCGATATTTGGAGGAGGTCTGCCAGAAGATTTATGCCCTGACACCGGAGGGGTTGGTGTGGCTTGCATAGAAATGGTGTGTTCGGCTACGGCGCTCTCTCAGCCTTGCTTCGCTCAGCAGTGACCGGAGGGAATGTCTGTGGTGTTCTCCCAAGTGGAGCGCCTTTGGCAACTCCGTGCCTGCCCCGAAGGGCGGAGAGGGCTTTTGCGGATTCGCCGGAAGGTCGGTGGTTGCTGGCGTGTTCTGCTGCAACTCCCTCCGCCCCTTCGGGGCACCTCCCCCGGTGAGGGAGGCTTTGGGTGGGTGCGTAGCCTGAGGCTCCCTCTTTGAGGGAGCTGGCTCGCGTTAGCGAGACTGAGGGAGTAAACCGGCAGTTCTGGCATGGACTCCCTCCGTCACGGCTTCGCCGTCCCCCCTCGCCGAGGGGGGTACCCGGTGCGGATTCGCCGGAAGGTCGGTGGTTGCTGGCGTGTTCTGCTGCAACTCCCTCCGCCCCTTCGGGGCACCTCCATCGGTGAGGGAGGCTTTGGGTGGGTGCGTAGCCTGAGGCTCCCTCTTTGAGGGAGCTGGCTCGCGTTAGCGAGACTGAGGGAGTGTTGCGGGAGTGCTTTGCTGATTGACTCCCTCCGCCCCTTCGGGGCACCTCCCTCGGTGAGGGAGGCTTTGGGTGGGGAGGTTTTGCGGATTCGCCGGAAGGTTGGTGGTTACTGGTAGGTCGTACGGGCTGTATGGACTGGTGGCATCGTATACCCTTTGTGATAAAAAACAGGCAAAAACTGTCCGATAGCGGGACATTTTCGCCTTGGAAAGAAGGTAATTTCATGTTGAACATCTATCCGGAATTTTATGATGCATTCCATTGTCTCGCCGCCACCTGCCCGGACTCGTGCTGTGTGTCCTGGGCGGTGGTGGTGGACGAAGATGCCGCGGAGCATTATCGCAGAGTACCCGGCGCATTGGGGGAAAAACTGCGGGAAGTGATGGAGACCGACGAAGACGGCGACCTGATTTTCCGGATGGAGGGTGGCCGCTGTCCCTTCTTCGATGCTGACGGACTCTGCCGGATTCAGCGGGAATTGGGGGAGGAAGGCCTGTGTCAGACCTGCTTCAAGTTCCCCCGGCTGACCCATGACTATGGCCATTTCATTGAGCATGGTTTAACTTTGGCCTGTCCTGAGGCCGCCCGGTTGATTCTGACCCAAAAAGGCCCACGAAAACTGATTCAGCGGACGGACGACACCCCGGAGGAGGAGACCAATCTGGACGAAGACTGGCTCAGCACACTGCAGACCCTGCGCCGTCAGCTTCTGGATGAGCTTTGGTCTGCCGATTGTGGGGAGGAAGAGGCGCTGGCGGTCTGTCTGCTCCACACCCAGTGGGCGCAGGATTATGCCGACGGTTTTGACCCTGCGCCCTTTGACCGGGAGGCCGCCCTGACTGCTGTGGGTGGCCAGGGCGGACAAAGTGGGGTCATGGAGGCACTTCTGCAGATGCACCGGGAGTTGGAAATTCTGACTCCCCAGTGGGCAGAGTTGCTCCGGGAGGCGGCGCAGTGGACTGACCCCCTGCCCTCCATGCCCCAGACGGGGATCTTGCGCCCGCTGGCTGAGGAATATCTGTACCGCTACTGGTTGCAGGCGGCGGATGACGATGACCTTTTGGGCAGGATGATTCTGCTGGGGGTGAATGCGCTGGTGGTGCGCCGTCTGGCGCAGGTGAAGCTGGCCAAGACCGGAGAACTCACCATCCATGACCTGTTGTGGCTCTGTCAGCTCTATAGTAAAGAGGTGGAGCATGATGAGGTGAATCGGGAGATGCTTTTGGAGAAGCTGCTGGATGATGAGGGGTTGGCCGTGGATGAGATAGCGGGGGTCTGCCTGAAAACTTGAGAATAAGTAAATCAAAAACAGCACACCGACTGAAGTGGCATAACTTGCCTCCTTACGTCTGGTGTGCTGTTTTTCTGGCTCTCACCATTTCCGATATCAGTTGTTCGATTTCGACATTCATCGTCCAGGAATAATCATTCGTAAAGTTTGTTGACTATTCGCACAGTTAGATATCGTGCCCGCTCAGCCAAAAATGCCTCATATTTTTCTTTTGTTAAAGTTTCGGTGCTTTCGGTGAATGCGAGTTCCTTCTTACTGGGATAGGCAAGCTTAATTCGCATATCGTCTCGTAGTGAATACACACTTGCACCGTCCCCTTGTTTTTCATAGTAAGTAGAATCTCCTTTGCTTCGATTGTCTGCCTTTGGGATATACGCCAAATTGCAAGGTGCAGAAATTGGGACAGAGACGTTCCCTTTAGAGATGAAACTTTGAAGTTTCTTCTTTGGTACGCAGTGTTCGATGTCATACTCTGTTTTTGCAATATCCGCAGAGTCAACAAATAGGCGGAGAATGTAATTCAGAAAGAGTTACGTTTCTGCAGAAACATTGGTAGACGATGCCTTTTTGTTTTCAGAAACAAGCCACGCTGAGATTGTCTGTTCAAAACGATCCCGAGCAACGTCAAGTACATACCGACAGGAAGCTTGAAAACTGTGGTGGTACGTGTTACAATAGGAATGAAATCTGAACCATCAGAAAGTACAGCTTTTGACACCCCAAACCAAAAAACACTCCCGACCACAGGTCAAAAACCTGCAAGTCGGAAGTGTTCTTTTTTATTCTGGTGGGGTTTTCTCTGTAACTCAGCGGGGAAAAATCCTGTTTTTCCGCAGGATATCGGTCAGGCGAAGCACTTCTTCTGTTTCCAGCAGCGCACCATTTTCATCAAAGGGAACATCGTTGATGTGGTAGAATCGATAAAAATCCCCGTCTGCGCCCCGAATCCGGCTGCGCTCCAGTTGAAGATTCTTCCCGCCAAAGACCAGATTGCGGTAATTGCCCTTCAGATAGTTGACATAATCCTGTTCGGTAACCTCCCGGCGGGGAAACTCCCCCTTTTCTGCCATCAGTTCCCAGCGCATGGTGGAGATGGCTTCTTCGTATTCGCTGAGCTTCTGGGGCAGGTCATCGTGTATGTCCACAGGAATCGGCGCACCATAGCGGATGTGCAGTCTGGTGATGGTCTCCTTTTCCCTGGTCGTGTCATAGGTGAATTCCACAGCCACCGGAATTACCGGCACCCCCGCCTTCTGAGCCACCTCCAGAAAACCAATGCTCATGGGCAAATGCAGTTTGTTGGGCGACAGATTCCATGTCCCCTCCGGAAAATACCAGACACCATGACCGTTCATCAGGATATGGATCATGTCCAGCTTCGCATTGCGCCGGTTCTCCCGGTCACTGCTGTCTTTGTTGACCAGAACCAGCCCCGTACACAATTGCGCCACGGTGAGCAGTTTGCTGACATCCGATGCCTGAAGGATAACGCAGTGCCGGGGATTGCCGGGAATCCAGCACAGACTGTCCAGCATACCCTGGTGCGTGCTGGCAAAGAGGACGCCGCCCGCCTGCGGTATATGCTCTATTCCGTCCACAACGTACTCCAGCTTCCCACCGGCCAGAAGCCTGGTGACAAAGGCATCCAGCCGGTTGACCAGCTTCTTTAGTTTTGGCGCAACGGTAATCGCTCCGGCGGTGGTATTGGTCAATGGTCTGTGCCGCACATATTGCCGCAGTCGGTTGACATAATCTATTTTCTCCTGCGGGGACAGGGCATTTTCTTCGTGCAGTCGCAGGTAGTTAAAGGTAGGCTCCATGTTTTTCCCCCATAGTTCTGCGGCTCTACTGGCGTAACATCATCCATCGCCACAGGATTTTCTGTCATTATACCGGGAATCCGAAAAAAACGCAAGCTTTGTGGGGAAAACACCGGGTACACCTGCAAAAAATACAGCCGGACGGACACTTGCCGGAGGCAGACCGGCTTACCGTCTTCGCTCCGGGCATGTGCGCCACCGGCTGTAGATTGTTCAGAAATTCCCCACCTCGCTGGACCGCAACTGCAACTGCAGCTTATCCGCAATCAGGGCAATAAACTCACTGTTGGTGGGCTTTCCCTTGGTATTGCTGACCGTGTAGCCGAAAAACCGCTGGAGCGTGTCCAGGTCGCCTCTGTCCCAGGCCACCTCAATGGCGTGGCGAATGGCCCGCTCCACCCGGCTGGGGGTAGTCCCAAAGGTTTTGGCTACCTGGGGATAGAGTACCTTGGTGATGGCGTTAATCACGTCCATGTCGTTGACGGCGATGATGATGGCCTCCCGGAGATATTGGTAGCCCTTGATGTGGGCCGGGACACCAATCTCGTGAATGATGCCGGTGACCATGGCCTCAATGCCCGGCTCCTGCCGTCCGGGGCGGCGAAGCTGGGGCGCAGGGGCGTTGCGGCTGTCCCGGATTTCCTCCAGACGCTGTACCAGTGCCTCGGTGTCGCAGGGCTTGAGCATGAAATACTCCACCCCCAGACTGGTGATGGACTGGGAGATGTACCCGGTCATCAGTGCGGTGGTGACCAGCGCCACAGGTGGCTTGGCCATATCGTGGGCGGTGCGCAGGACGCTGATGCCATCCCTTTTGGAAAGCATCAGGTCGAGCATCAGAATATCCGGCTGAGTCTGCTGCAGAAGCCGCAGTGCCTCCTCGCCGTCGTGAGCCATCCCGACCACCTCAAAAGACCCACGTTGCATCAAAGTTTCCCTCAAACGGTCACAAAAGGCCTCACTGCTGTCTGCAATCAAGACCCTGATTCGATTATCCATTGCTGTCCTCTCCTCCAGTAAATTTGACAGCCCTCCGGACGTTCCGCCATGACCGGAGCGGCGACAGCTCTAAATTATCACAAAGAGTCCCCTTTTGCAAGGTCGTTTGCCAAATAATCGTTCGTCAAGTTGCGGGGTTTTACCGAAAAAACAGGTGGTTTTCCAAACTTTTGGCGGTTAAGTCGATTGGCCGGGGGTGAAAGCGGGCGAAGATGGTCGAAAGGCGGCGGCGTTGACTTTCATCATCATTTTGTGGATGAAATGATGATGATTGTGTAGTTCTTGCGTTCCTTTTTCGCATTGGAACGAAAAGCTGCGGAATCCTGTTGACCGGTGGGTACGGATTCCGATTCATTCCGAATCGCTTTCCCTGCATCAATCGGGTAGATTCCTCATCTCCCGCAACCGCCGGTAAAACGTAGACTCACTGCACCCGCATCGCTCCGTGACCTCCTCAATGGCCAGCTCGCCCCGCTCCCATGCGCCCACCAGCGCCGGAAACTCCGGGGTAATCACCATCAGCGGGCGACCAAAGCGCACCCCCCGGAGCTTGGCGGCAGCAATCCCCTCAGCCTGACGGCGGCGAATGTTCTCTCTTTCGCTTTGGGCCACAAAAGACAGAATCTGCAACACCAAATCCGCAATGAATGTGCCCATCAAATCCTTGCCATTGCGGGTGTCCAGCAGGGGCATATCAATGACACAGATGTCAATCCCGATGTCCTTGGTCAGGATGCGCCACTGCTTCTGAATCTCCTCATAGTTCCTGCCCAGCCGGTCAATGCTCAGAATATAGAGCAAATCCCCGGGGCGCAGTCGCCGCAGAAGCCGCTGGTACGCCGGGCGGTCAAAGTCTTTGCCGGATTGCTTGTCTAAGTAGACCTGTTTGCGGGGAATGCCTGCCTCAGCCATGGCGATGCGCTGGCGGTCTTCGTTCTGGTCCTTTGCGCTGACCCGGATATAGCCATAAATCTTTGTCTTCATGGTTGTTCCCTCCTTGGTGGTTTGGTGTTCGTATTTCTGATACTACTATAAGGGAACAATGCCAGGATTGCTAATCCTCTTTTGTCATAAAATGGAAATGCCTCTGCCCGGTTGCATCAGGCAGAGGCATAAATGGTATTGGTTGGGTGCGGGCAAATCACCCTTCGTCTGTCGGGAATGCAGTCTGGGTCTCGGCTATGGGATAGGACAGGAACAGCATCTCGCAGACATCGTCCAGCCCCTGTATGCTCTCCCGGTGGCTCATCCCGGTGATGTCCAGCTTGCCATGGTCAATCCGGAAACTGAGGACCATCTGGCAGTGGGCGTTCCCGTGGCTGAGTTCCACCCCATAGTCAATGTGCCAGTATCCATCAAAGAAATCACTCCCGGCATATCCGGCGGATGCAAAGCGATAGCCCCCAAGCAGGCACTGGGTCAGATCATCCGCATAGGCCCCGGCCACATGGTCCGTAAATCCCGCCAAATCCATCTGCCGGACTGCCCCATAAGTCTGCTGAATATAGGCATACTGTTCTGCCGCCTGGGTGCGCAGTTCCGGTAATGCGGCGTTGTATATCGCTTCCGGAATCAGCTCCAGCTCGGCGCAGAATTCCGCGGCGGTTTGGCAGTGGGTCACATGGGTATCCGCCTCCGTGATATAACTGCCCCAAGGTGTCTCCAGTGGCGCATAGACCACCCCATGGAGCAGATACCTGCCGTCTTCCAGCACAATGACGCTGTCGGATTCCCGGGTAAGAATTTCCTGCCAGGTCGCCTCGGGAATCATTATGCCGTGAATCCGGTGGTGAAGCAATCCAGTCCAGAGGGTCAGCGGGTCGGATTCATTCCAGAGGTACTGCCGGTAGAGATCCCCCTTGGCCAGCCAGACTTCGTCACCAATGGTGAAGGTCGTGCAGTTCATGCCCCAGTCCTCCGGCGTTCTTTCCAGCAGGGACAGGATTTCTTCATACATCCCCTCATAGTCCATGCAGGCCGCCGCCTGCTCCATGTCCCCTTGCTCCAGCGCCCGGACATACCGCCCCGCCGCCAGAATGTGCCCCAAATTGGAAAAGCACAGCCCCTGCCCCCGGATTTGGTTCACCGTCAGGAACATCAGAGGAATGAGCATCAACGTAATCACCAGAGAAGCCAGCCAGCGCAACCGCACCTTGCGGAAACTTCTGGCGACGGCTCTGGTCTCTTTCTGACTCTGCACCGCCAACTCCGGCTGGACAAATTGCCGCACCCGCTCCGCCTGCACCCTGCACTGCCGGCAGGTGCGCAGATGATTCTCCACCGCCGTCTTGCTGGTCGGTGAACACAAGCCATCTTCATACAGGGGCAGTAAATCCTGCGCCATCTCACATGGAATATTCATTCAGACACCTCCCGAAGAATCTTTTGTTTCGCCCGATAATAGGTCACTCTTGCCCAGTTTTCTGTCTTCCCCTGACTTTCGGCAATTTCCTTCAGCTTCAGGCCACCGTAAACATGGAGGATAAATACCTCCTTATAGGGTTCATCCAGCCGGAGCAGGGCCTGCCGGATGCGGCGATATTCATCATCTTGTATTGCCTGTTCCTCCGGTGGCATTCCGGCGGTCAGGCGCAGATCGTCCCATGGCTCATCGGCAAACCGCCTCCGGCGGCGGCACTCCTTAAGCCAGGCATTTTTCCCGATTTGGCAGAGCCAGGTATACAGACTACTGCGCCCCTCAAAGCGGTCAATGTGGACAAACGCCTGATAAAATGTCTCCTGCAGCAGTTCCTCTGCCATGGACTCGTCCCCGGTCAGTCGCAGGAGGAATCGGTATACCGGCTTAGCGTGTGCCTCATAGACTTCCTGGAATCCAGCCAAGGACCTTCCCTCCTTTCCAACGGGACAATGCCATAAGCAGGGCTGACCCATTGCAACAACTTATACGTTAACCACAGAAACCCCGCCGACAGCAACAGGCACGATGGCCACGGCAGAGTCATCTCCTCCCGCAAAAGCCGCACCACCGGACCATGGAGCAGATATCCAGCCATGGTATCCGCACCCGCCCGGGTGAAGGGCAGTCGTCTTGTGGGGGCAATCGTCAGCAGGAAAAAGCCCAGAAGCCCGCCCAGAACATAGCACAGCAGGCGCAAGACCATGCCCTGCTCCAGCCTGCCATAGCCGGTGGCCTGATACAGAAAGGTAACCGGGATTTTTTCTCCCCACAACAGCCCCGCACCAACACCCAGCAACAGGGCAAGCCATCCCCACAGCCGGTAGCGGTGCCAGGGAATATCCGCAGAACAAATCAGCCCCGCCCAGAAATAAGGCAGAAAGACCAGCGTTCTGGAGCCGGAGAGGGTTCTGTCCAGCCACGGCACTTCCCCCGCCAACAAGCCAAGGAGCACCGCCACCAACAGAAAGAGCAGTTTCCCCTTTCCCCGACCAAAGCGAAACCACAGCCACCCCAGAGCCGCCCACACCGAACAGCTCAGCAAATACCACAAATGCCACCAGGGAGTAGCCATAGAAGTATTGCCGCCGGTCAGCAAACAAGCCAGCAGTTGCGCCACCACATAAATGGGCAAACATCGCTTCAGCAGGCGCAAACAGCCCCCGGCATCCCGGAGGAACAAGCCGGAGAGAAAAGCGAATGCCGGCATATGGACATAGTAAATCCAGCGATATTGGGTCAATACCACCGCCGATGTACCAATCTGGGGCTCAATCCAGTGACCATATACCACCAGATATAGCAGAAACAGCTTCAAATTGCAATAGCTGGCTTTGCGCAGCTTCACCATTTTTCCTCGCCTCCTGTCTATTGGAGTCGGAAAATGGGGAAACGTTACAACAAAAGGAAAACTCCCATAAGAAACGGAATGGCTGCCATTTCTTATGGGAGTTTGGATGGAAGCGATATGTTCAAACCTTCTGATACACCTTATCCAGAAACCGCTGGCTGTCCACCAGCACCCGGACATGGGTACCCTTGCCGATTTCCCCGGCCTCATCATAAGCCACCACCTGGAAGGTGATTTTCTTCCCCTCCACAGCCGTGACCTCTGCCTCTGCCCGGACATCCAGACCCACGGGGGTGGCGGCGGTGTGCTCGATGGAGAGTCCCACGCCTACGGTGGTCTGGGTTTCCTTCAGGGCCTCCTCAATGGCGGCGCAGGCGGCACCCTCCATCATGGCCACCATACAGGGGGTGGCAAAAACCAGCAGGTCACCGGAGCCCACTTCTCTGGCGGTGTCCTCTTTTTCCACGGTATTATAAACCGTGCCTTTCATACCGACGGTAATTTCCATGGTATTATTCCTTTCTCATGGCGATGGTGCTGCGGCAAAAACGCCTGCCGCAGCACCTGTTTTCTTTTCTCAAGGGGGTAGTTTCCCGGTGAAGTGGGTCGTTGCGCTGTCTTTGCCCAGTTCACCCGGTGATCTTCCCGGCGGAATCCGGTTTACGGCAGATTCAGCTTGTTCTTCATCATGTGGGTGGTCAGGAAATAGCCGCCCACAATGATACCCAGATTCAAAATGGTGGTGACAATGCTCATGCCGCTCATCACGCCGCCAAAGTCATTGCCCATAACCCCGGCGCTCATGGAGACGATGGTCGTAATGCCATTGACCACATAGTTCATGCCGTAGTAAATACCGATGGCCGCAAGTGCCTTGTGCTTCTTGGCGATGGTTGCGCCGATGGTGATGCAGGTGGTGGCCAAAACCAGACCGGAGACCACGCTGAACGCATACTGGAGAATCATCTGCACCGTATTGAGCGGGGTCCAGCCCAGCTCATTGCCCAGCATCTCAAACGTGAGGACGAATTCGCTGGTATCCACCCGGAAGAGATCCGTATTGATGAGCTGGTCCGCCGATGTACCAAAGAGGACAAAGATGCCGATGCTGACGACAACGGTCAGAATCGTAATGACCTGCCAGATGAGCATATTGACCAGGCTGGACAGGTAAATCTGATGGACATTGGTCGGCAGGGTAAAGGTCAGGTAGCCCTCATCGGTGAACTTGTTCTTGAAGAACTGGACATAGAGCAAAATAATGGAGGTAACGCCATAGGCAATGATGGCCAAAAACGCCATGGCCAACAAAGGGAATGCGATGAGCATCAATATAGCAGAGCCCTCGGTATAAGTACCGCTGCTTTCGCTGACCAGAATCAGCTTCATGGCAATGGCCGCAACCACCGCCACGCCCAGGCAAATGACCGTGAGCAGACCCAGAATACTGCGGCTGTTCTTGAATTCATGCTTTAACAATTTGGCAAACATCTGAACACCTCCCGGAAAAGTTCATCAAGGGTCTTACCGGTTTCGGCTCTGGCTTCGTCGGCACTGCCGTACTGCACCACACGCCCCTGATTCAAGAAAATGTAATCATCCAGCACATTCTCCACGTCATTGATCAGGTGGGTGGAGATAATGACGGTTGCACCGGGGTCGAAATTGCCCACGATGGTGCTGAGGATATAGTCTCTGGTTGCGGGGTCAACGCCGCCAATGGGCTCATCCAGCAGATACAGCTTCGCCCGGCGGGACATGACCAGCACCAACTGCACCTTCTCCCGGTTGCCCTTGGAGAGGGTCTTCATCTTGGCCTCCAGACTCACGCCCAGAGCATGGAGCATGGACTCTGCCCGGTTGCGGTCAAAATCGGCATAGAATTCCTGGAACATATCCAGTTGCTGGCGGACTTTCCAGCCATTGCGGAGGTAAGTTCTGTCCGGCAGATAAGATACCAGTGCCTTACTCTCCGGGCTGATGGGGTGACCGCAGACGGCAATATCGCCCTCAGTAGCCGTCAGCAGACCGGCAATCATCTTGAGCATGGTGGTCTTGCCGCTGCCGTTGGGGCCCAGCAAGCCGACGATTCGGCCGGGACGCAGGGCCAGCGAAACATGGTCCAGAGCAAAGACCGGGGAATTGCTGTACCGCTTGGTCAGGCCATTGAGTTGTAATACTTCACTCATGTATTTTCCTCACTTTCTCCGAGCCGCATGAGCAGCGACCCAGCCTCCTGCGCACTGAGGCCCAGGGTTTTGAATTTATCCAGACATTCCTTGGCGACCTTCTTCAGTTCCAGTTGGCGAATCCGCTCCAGAATCCCATTGTCCTCCGTCACCACCCGGCCAATGGTCCCCTGACTGATGAGCAGACCCTCCCGCTCCAGCTCCCACAGGGCCCGCTGCATGGTATTGGGGTTCACTCTGGCCTCAGCCGCCAGCTCCCGCACCGGGGGAAGCCGCTGACCCTGAGCAAAGTGACCGGAGAGCACTGCGCCCCGGATGGTAGCCATAATCTGAAGATAGACCGGCCCATCGCCTGTCAGTTTCCAATTCAATGCTATCACCTCCGTATTGTTGTATGATTATAATAATACAACCAGCACCAAATGTCAAGCATTATTTTTCCCCGGCAGGGAAAGATGGCTGCGCCAGTTATGATGCCTTTGGCAGTTATGTTGCCTTCGGCAGTTATGGTGCCTTTGGCAGTTATGATGCTTCGCAGTGATGATTCCCCTGCGGGGAAGTGATTTTTTGGGGGAGGTTGCCCGGTTATCTTCCGGCGAATCCGCACACCGTTTATCACAGGGTCGTAGGGGCGGGTCATGACCCGCCCGGCGGCAGAACTGTTCTACAGTCACCAACCTCTCGGCGAATCCGCACTGCCTGCCAATGCGCGTCAAGGATGTAAGCGCGCTACAGGGGGAGTGGGGCTTTGTCAGTTATGGTGCCTGCGGCAGTTATGATGCTTCGCCGTGATGATTCCCCTGCGGGGAAGTGTTTTTTTGGGGGAAGTTGCCCTCGATGTCCCTGTCTCCCCACATTCTCCCCCATTTCCAGCACTTGGCACATTATCCAATTTTCTATCGATATTAACATACTTTTTCGCCCAAACCATAAAAACCTGTGGACATTTAAGGCGAAAAAGTGTATAGTATTAGTTGAACGTATGCGGCTGAAGCCATCGGGGAGGTGTGATTTACTCCGGTGGCCATATCCGCGCTCCCCCCGACATTATAGAGAGGTGATCTGAATATGGCATTTTCCTTCTTCGGCGGTGTCCACCCGAAAGGTCGGAAAGAGCTGGCCCGGTATCAAATGATCCAGCCCTTCCGCGCCAATACGGTGGTCATCCCCATGAGCCAGCACATCGGCGCACCCTGTAAACCCCTGGTCAAAAAAGGGGATCAGGTGCTCCTGGGGCAGAAAATTGGCGATGGGCAGGGTCTGTGTGTCCCGGTTCATGCCTCCGTCTCCGGCACGGTTAAGGCCGTTGAGCCCCGCCCCCATACCAATGGTACGCTGGTCATGTCCGTGGTCATTGAAAGCGACGGACAAGATACCCTTGACCCCGGCATTAAGCGCAGAACCAAAATCGATGACCTGACCCCTGAGGATCTGATCGGTATCATCCGGGAGGCCGGTATCGTGGGCATGGGCGGCGCAACCTTCCCCACCCATGTGAAGCTCTCCTCCGGCATGGGCAAGGTGGATACCATCATCGTCAATGCTTCGGAATGTGAGCCCTACATCACCTCCGATGAGCGACTGCTTCTGGAGTCTCCCAGCAGTGTCATCGCCGGCACGGAAATCCTTATGCGGATTCTCGGCCTGAAGACCGCCTTCATCGCCATGGAGAACAATAAGCCCGAGACGGCCGCCGTTTTGGAAGAAGCACTGCTGGATCACCCCGCCATTAAGCTGGTCCGTCTGCCCGCCCGCTACCCCCAGGGCGCGGAAAAGCAGCTCATTCAGGCGGTCACCGGCCGGCTGGTTCCCCCCGGTGGTCTGCCTGCCGCCGTGGGTTGCGCCGTGTTCAATGCCGCCACCTGCGATGCCATCAGCGATGCCGTCTGGAAGGGTATGCCCCTGGTTCGCCGTCTGGTCACCATTTCCGGCGATGTGGTCATGCGACCCATGAACCTGATCGTCCCCGTGGGTGTGCCGTTTATTGAGCTCATTGAAATTGTGGGCTTCTCCCGGAATCCTTATAAGGTCCTCTCCGGCGGCCCCATGATGGGTGCGGCACAGTTTGACCTGGCTGTCCCCGTCATCAAGGGAACCAATGCCGTCACCGTTCTGGGCGAAAATAACCGCTATATGGCCAAAAATCCCCACTGCATCCGCTGCGGCAAGTGTATCTCCGTCTGCCCCATGCACCTGATGCCCCTGTACCTGTACAGTGCCGAGCGGAAGAGCGACCTGGAAGAACTGAAGCGGCGCAATCTCATGGACTGCGTGGAGTGTGGCTCCTGCGCCTATACCTGCCCCGCCTGCATCCCTCTGGTACACAGTATCCGCACCGGCAAGCAAAAGCTGCGGGATGCCTCCGCACCCCCCGCACCGGCTCAGCCGGAGAAAAAGTAAGGAGGAGTAGCCATGGATTTAAAGAATAAATACTTCTATGTGCTGACCCTGTCCAGTTCCCCCCATGTCCACGGCAAGAACCGCACATGGAATCTGATGCTGGATGTGATTATCGCTTTGATGCCCGCCCTCATCTGGAGCATCATCGCCTTTGGTTTCCGTGCCCTCACCCTGACGGCGGTATCCGTTGCCGCCTGCGTCTTCTTTGAGTGGGGCTACCGCAAAGTCATGAAGCTGGATAATACCATCTTCGACCTGTCCGCCGTGGTCACCGGTATTCTGCTGGCGTTCGTCTGTCCCGTGACCCTTCCCTATTGGGTCATCATTGTGGGCGACTTCTTCGCCATCATCATCGTCAAGCAGCTCTTTGGCGGTATCGGCAAAAACATCATCAATCCCGCGCTGGGCGCAAGAGCATTCCTGTTCTCCTGGGCCAGTTTGATGACCACCTGGGTTCCCTTCGGCAGTAAGCCCGGCATTTTCTCCACCGTGGATGCCGTCACCTCTGCCACCCCGCTGGAGGCCATGCACAGCGGCAACCTCTCAAACTTCAGCCTGGCGGAGCTGTTTATGGGCAAAACCGGCGGCGCAATGGGCGAAATCTCCGCCATGCTTCTGGTTGTGGGCGGTCTGTATCTGGTTCTTCGCCGGGTCATCAGCCTCCGCATCCCTCTGGCTTACATCGGTACCGTGGCTCTGCTGGCCTTCCTGTTCCCCATGGGCAATGACCGGCTGGTCTGGATGGGCGCGCAGGTGCTCTCCGGCGGTCTGATGCTGGGCGCATGGTTCATGGCCACGGACTATGTGACCTCCCCCGTCACCGGCTGGGGGCAGATTGTCTATGGCGTGGGCTGTGGCATCATTACCATCGTTATCCGTTACTTAGGCGCATACCCCGAAGGTGTCAGCTATGCCATTCTGGTGATGAACTGCTGCGTGGTTCTGCTGGATAAGATTGGCGTTCCCAAGCGTTTCGGTCTGGTCAAAACCGGGAAGGAGGCGGCAAAATGAAAAAGCAAAGCGGTCTTTCCGCCGTCCTGACCCTCTTTATCATTACCGCGGTCATGGCTCTGCTTCTGGGTGCCATCAATGACATCACCGCCGGTCCCATTGCCGAGGCCACTGCCCGGAAAACCGAGCGGGCTCTGCAGGGCGTTCTGGCTGAGGGTGTCACTTTGGGCGACGAAATCGCAGACTTCACCGACGAAACCGGTCTGGTGCAGATGGCCTATGCCACCTCTGACGGCTATGTCTTCCAGGTCGCGCCCTCCGGTTATGCCGGGGAGATTGTGATGATGGTGGGCATCAGCGGTCAGTTGGAGGTCACCGGCGTGGAAATCATCAGCCATGGCGAAACCAGTGGCCTGGGCGCCAACGCCGCCACCGGGTCCACCGGCGAAGCATTCCGGGGTCAGTTTGTTGGGCTCTCCGGGACTCTGGCTGTCACCAAGGACGGCGGTACGATTGATGCCCTCACCGGCGCAACCGTCACCAGCCGGGCCATTACCAATGGCGTCAATGCCGCTCTGGCTTGCGCCGCCACCTTAGAAGGAGGTGCAAAATGAACTTCCGCAAGCAACTGACCGATGGCCTTTTCTCCAAGAACCCGGTCACTGCCCAGCTTCTGGGTATGTGCTCCGTCATGGCCATTACCACTTCTCTGTTTAATGGCATTGGTATGGGTCTTTCCGTGACCATCATTCTGATTTGCTCCAATGTGCTCATCTCCCTGCTGAGGAAAGTGATTCCCGGCAGTATCCGTATCGCCGCTTATGTGGTGATCATTGCCGGCTTCGTTACCATGGTGGACCTGCTGCTTCAGGCATTCCTTCAGGATTTGTCCGAGAGTTTGGGTGTGTTTATCCCCCTGATTGTGGTCAACTGTATCATTCTGGGCCGGGCAGAAGCCTTTGCCTCCAAAAATGGTGTCCTCGCCTCGGCGGTGGACGGTCTGACCCAGGGCATCGGCTATACTGTGGCACTGGTCATCATGTGCATCGTCCGTGAGTTTTTGGGCAGCGGCACCTTTGGCGCAGGTCTGCTCAACGGGGGCGAGGGTATCCGTATTCTGCCCGAAGGTGTCGGCGCCAACATGATGATTCTGCCCTTCGGCGGTTTCCTGACCCTGGGTGTGCTGATTGCCGCCTCCCAGTGGCTGACCCGGCACATGGAACGTAAACGCATCGAAAAATCCGCCCAGGAGAGAAAGGAGGGCGCAGCAAAATGAGTCTTACCGGTATCATTGGCATCGCCCTTGGCGCGATTCTGACCAACAACTTCATTCTGGTGAAGTTCATGGGCATCTGCCCCTTCATGGGCGTGTCCAAGAAAATGGATACGGCGCTGGGCATGGGCGTGGCGGTCACCTTCGTCATGACAATCGCCTCTCTGGTCACCTGGCTGGTCTATGATCTGGTGCTCAGTCCTCTGGGGCTGACTTATCTGGATACCATGGCCTTCATTCTGGTCATTGCCGCCATCGTGCAGGTGGTGGAGATGTTCCTGAAGAAGAGTGTGCCGTCGCTGTATCAGGCATTGGGCATTTATCTGCCCCTGATTACCACCAACTGCGCCGTTTTGGGCGTGGCTCTGCTGAACATTCAGGAGGGCTTTAACCTGCTGGAGTCCATCATTTATGGCTTTACCGGCGGTCTGGGCTTCACTCTGGCCATCTTCATCTATTCCGCCGTCCGTCAGCGGGTGGAGGAGGCCGAGTGCCCCGAATGCTTCAAGGGTTTCCCCATTGCCCTCATTGCCGCCGGTCTGCTGGCCCTGTCCTTCATGGGCTTCTCCGGGCTGAAGATTTTCTAAGGAGGGGGTAACACTATGGATTGGATAATGATTCTGAAGGCCGTTGCCGTTTTGGGCGGTCTGGGTGCCGTCTTCGGTACCATTCTGGCTGTGGCCAGCAAGGTCTTCCATGTGGAGACCGACCCCCGGTTTGAGCCTCTTTGCGAAGCCCTCCCCGGCGCAAACTGCGGCGGCTGTGGCTACTCCGGCTGTGCCGCCTATGCGCAGGCCGTCCTTGATGGCAAGGCCCCCGTGGGTCTTTGTAATGCCGGCGGCGACGACTCCGCCCAGAAGATGGCCGCCATCATGGGCGTGGAAGCCAAGAAGGTGGGTCGTCAGGTGGCTTTCGTCCGTTGCTCCGGCACCACCGCCAAGAATAAGGGCTATTACGAAGGCATTGACGACTGCCTGGCCGCCACCAAGGTGGGTGGCCGTGGCCCCTTGACGTGTAAGTTTGGCTGTCTGGGCTATGGCAGTTGCACCAAAATCTGCCCCAATGACGCCATTCATCTTGTGGACGGCATTTCCAAGGTCGACCCGGACAAGTGCGTGGGCTGTATGCTCTGCGCCACGGTCTGCCCCCGCAACCTGATTGTCCCCGTCCGCTATGGCACCCACATCACCGTGGGCTGTGCCTCCACCGCCCGGGGTTCTGTGACGTTGCGTGGTTGCTCCATTGGCTGTATCGGCTGCACCAAGTGCCAGAAGACCTGCCCCAAGGGTGCAATCAAGGTGGAAAACAATCTGGCCCGCATCGACTATGAGCTCTGCGATAACTGCGGTCTTTGTGTCGAGGTCTGCCCCCGCCACCTGATTTCCGACTCCAACCTGACGGCAAAAGACGTGGGCGAAGTCCACAAGCACAGAGTCTTCCAGCGTCAGGGTTGAGCCCCTTGATCCCATTTCCCCACCACCTTCTCAGTGGTGGGGATTTTCCTTTCCCATCTGCAGTGGTATCGTCCCCAATCCCGGGAACAGGTCAGGTCTATCGCTCCAAAAAGCAGAAAAAGGCCCGCTTCCGGCGTTCTGCTGTGCCGGATAATGTCAAATTTTTCGTGTTTTTTCACAAAATATGCAAAAACCGCCCGAAAATCACAAAAAAGACTTTCCTTTTGGGCGAAAAGAGGCTATAATAGATAGGCTATACCATTTTCCTTGGGTTGCGCCCATATTCTAAAAAGACTCCCCCTGACCAAAGGAGAGAACAACATGATTGGTTTCTATGACTATACGGTAATCCTGACCTATTGCTCGGTGATTTCCGCCGTGGCCGGTATTTCTCTGGTGCTGACCGGCGGCAATCCCTATATTGCGGTATATCTGCTGATGCTTTCGGGTCTATGTGATGCCTTTGATGGCCGGGTGGCCAGAAGAAAGAAAAACCGCACCGACCAGATGAAGGCTTTCGGCATTCAGATTGACTCTCTGGCAGATTTGGCGGCTTTCGGCATCCTGCCGGTGTGTATCGGCATGGCGCTGAGAGGTAAGCTCTATACCGAGGTGGGCGGTTTTCAGCTCCCCGGTGTACTGGTGACCACTATTTCCTGTCTGTATATTCTGGCCGCCATTATCCGTCTGGCCTACTACAACGTGACGGAGGAGGAGCGGCAGAGTGTGGAGGGCGGCACCCGGAAATACTATGTGGGTCTGCCGGTGACCTCTGCCTCCCTGATTTTCCCCACGGTGGTGCTGATTGAGCGATTTATCCCCGGCAATGGCATTTGGCTCTATTATGCCATCATGCTGATGGTGGCCGCCGGATTTGTGGGCAATTTCCGTCTCCGGAAGCCGGGATTTAAGGCGATTCTGGTTATGGTGGCCATTGGCGCGGTGGAGGCGCTGGTCTTCCTGCTGGTGAGGATGCTGACCAATGGTTGAGTATCGGGATGATTCCAAACTGCTGACCTTTTTGTACCGCACCCCACTGGGGCGGTTAATTCTGCGGCCGCTGTGCGCACCGGTGGTCAGCCGGGTGGTTGGTCGGTACATGGACAGCCGGGCATCCAGACGGCTGATTGCCCCCTTTGTCCGGAAGCATGGCATTGACCTCTCCGCCTGCCGGAAGCAGAGTTTTGACAGCTTCAACGACTTTTTCACCCGCCGGCTCAAGCCGGAGCTGCGCCCCATGGACACCGACCCCCATGGGCTCATCAGTCCCTGTGACGGGCGGCTCAGTGTCCACCCCATCACCCCCGAGGCCACCTTCACCATCAAGGGCAGTCCCTATACCCTCCGGGATTTGCTGGGCGGCAACGAGGTCTGGCGGGACTATGTGGGCGGCACTTGTCTGGCTTTCCGCTTATGTGTCAACGACTATCACCGCTACCACTATCCCGACTCCGGGCATGAGGGGGCCAGCGGCTTCATCCCCGGCAAACTCCATACGGTGCGCCCCATTGCCCTGGAGTCTCTGCCGGTCTATGTCCGCAACAGCCGGGAATATACGCTCCTGCACACCGACCACTTCGGCACGCTGGTGCAGATTGAGATTGGCGCTCTGCTGGTGGGCAAAATCCGGAACCACCACCCCGCCGCGCCCTTTGACCGGGGAGCGGAAAAGGGGATGTTCCTCTATGGCGGGTCATCCATCGTGCTTCTGTTGCCGCCGGGAAGGGTTCGCCTTTGTGATGCTTTCCCCCCGGATGGGGTTGAGCGGCAGGTGCTGTGCGGCGGGAGAATCGGCGTGGCGGCAGAGTGATGTTCGCCAGTCTCCGGCATTTCAAAAGTCCATTTTAGGTCCAGTCCACTTTCCTCCCCAGTCGGCTGATTGGGGAGGTTTTTTGTCGGAACAACTCGCAATGCAAAGTATTCTGTTAAATTGGAATATGCACTTTTTTCGGTCAGAACACAAATTATACTTGCAATTTCCCGGCTTTTCCGGTACAATAATCAAGGCAGAAAGGAGGCAGACCCATGGAGCAGACGAAACCACTGTACTTAATGATCTCCCAGACCGATGGCAAGATTGGTAAAGTCGTCCGGCGATTCACCCACTATGCTTATAACCATGTCTCTCTGTCTCTGGACCCCACTTTCCGCTCCTGGGTATCCTTTGCCCGGTATTATTGCAATGTGCCCCTCTATGGCGGCTTCATTCAGGAGTCGGCGGAGCGGTATCTGGCCCGGGGCAGCGAAGTCCCCGTCCGGCTGTTCCGGCTGGAGATTCCCACCATGCACCATGACCGGCTGGAGGAGATTTTCTCCCGGGCCGGTGACCCTCACTCCGGCATCATTTACAATACCTTTGACGCGCTGGCTTCTGCCTCCGGGCGGCGGGTGCGGATACCCGATGCCTATACCTGTCTCAGTTTTGCCTGTGCGGTTCTGGGACTGAAATTCCGCAGTATTCGGGAGATGGACCAGTTTTTGACCCCCAATCTGATTTTTGAGGGGGATTACAGCCATTTGGCGGAGGATCGGGGCGACCGGGATGACCTGTATTTCACCCATCTGGGGAAAATCCGCAGTACCTGGGTCACCATTTGGCACTTCCTGCGCCTGCTGAAGCGCACCATTTTTATCCACAGGGAGCAGACCTTTTCCCTGCCCCGGTGAAGATATTTTCTGCCCTGCCCGATGGCTTGTCGGGTGGGGCTTTTTTATTTGGAATCCTGTTTTCTGCCTGAACTGATAATTTGCTTATTTCTGAAAGACTATTGACAACCGTAAATACTTGTGTTACAATTTAGGTATAGCAAACAAGCACAGTAAAATAGCCCCAATACCAAAGGAGGGATTTTCCATGAAGCGCAAATACAGACTCGTTTCCCTTGTTTTTCTGGCGGTTTTGGTCGCCGGAGTTGCCACCTGCCTGTGGTCCTGCGGCAAAGCCCCCGTCTCCCCGGAAGAAACCGCAGAGCGGCAGTTGTCCCGGATGGGTGTTACCGATGCGGTATTCCTTGGTGAGTTGACCCATGAGGTCTTGGAGAATCAGGTTTTGTCCTACAGCAGTCAGGAAAATGGGTATACTTACTCCTTCGACCCGGAAACCGCACTGCTCCGCTCCATTGAGGACACCGATGGCGAATACCCGGAGGATTTGCCTGAGCTGTCTGCCGAGGAGCGGGATGCACAGGTAATGGCACAGGTCACCCAGTGGCTTCAGCCCTACATGGTGGGTGAGTTCCGGGTTTTCTCTCAGGGCGATAACAATTTTGCCTGTTCCTATACTTTTGAGGAACACCGGGATGGCTATCCCACCGGAATGTCCGTCTTTGTCTATTGCACCCACGGCGGATACATCCAAACCTGTGACATCATTCACGGTGGGATTTTTACCAAAAAGCCAAACGGCGACATTGCCCTTGTGGACTCCCGCCCCCTGATTGCCGAGGAAGAAGCCACCGCCATTGGCATAGCCGCCGCCACCGAAGCCATGGAAGAATCCTCCTTCCCCCAGACCCTGCTCCCGGAGAAGACCGCCTGCACCCTGCGGGCAACGGGAGACCGGCTGTTCTACTATGTAGAGGTCTACAGCCAAATCGAGGGGCTGTATGAGGGGTATTATCAGGTACTGATCGACCCCTATGATGGCACGGTGCAGAAAGTCGCCCAGAATAATTGACTTCCCCGCCCCACTCAGGTTTTCTGGGTGGGGCAATTTTCCACCCCAAATCCCCAAATTTTTCTCCCTCCCCTGTCACATTTCCCCCGCCTTATGGTATAGTATAGGTGAGGAGGTGAACCCATGGACGACAAAGGCATTATCCGGCTGTTGTGGGACAGAGCGGAGCAGGCTCTGGTGCAGCTCGCCCAGCGGTTTGGGCATCGGCTCTATACCACAGCCATACATATTCTGGGTGAACCCAGAGACGCGGAAGAAACCGTAAGCGATACCTATTTGGCCATCTGGAACGCCATTCCCCCCAAGAGCCCTGACCCATTGGCGGCATTCGTCTACAAAACCGGACGGAACTTAGCCCTGAAGCGGCTGAGAACCAACACCGCCATGAAGCGGCAGGGGGATTATGACCTGTCCTTAACGGAATTGGAGGGTTGTATCCCCGCCCCCGCACTGGAAGAACAGGTGGAGGCCCGGGAATTGGGGCGGGCGATCGGTCGTTTTCTGGATGGTTGCAGTCCTCCGGAGCGGAGAATCTTCCTCCGGCGGTACTGGTTTGGGGACAGTGTCAAGGACATCGCCACCGACCTGGGGCTGAAACCCAATACCGTCACCGTCCGTCTGGGGCGACTGCGCAGCAAACTCCATACACATTTAATCCGGGAGGGATACCGCCATGAATGAAAAACTCTGTGAAGCCATGGATCATGTGGGCGACCACCATATCGCCAACGCCGCCACCGTCCGGCGAAAAAAAGGCAGATTCCTCCGCGCCATGGTGGCGGCGGTACTGGTCATTGCGCTGGTTCTGGGTCTGTCCGCCCTGCCTGAGCCCATTTATGCCCGGGAAATCAGCCAATCCGCCGGGTCAACCCTGGGCGAGCGACCCGACCGGAAAGACTATGACAGTTATGAAGATTTCCGCGCTGTCCTTGACCTCTGGGAAGAACGGCGCAACACCCTGGCCGGTACCGCAAAAAATGCCGGAGAAATGATGCTCCCCTTCCTGCAAAGATCCACCGGGGAGATATTGGGCAGTGCCGGGAACGAGAACCGGGTCTGGTCACCGGTCAGCGGCTACATTGCCCTGGCCATGCTGGCCGAAACCACCGGCGGCAATACCCAAGCCCAGATTCTTGACCTGCTGGGGGCAGAGAACAGGGAAGAATTGCGGCATATCGTGGATGCCCTGTGGGAGACCAGTTATGAAGACAGTGCCCGGGGTGTGTCCATTTTGGCCAATTCCCTGTGGCTGGACAAGGATTTGACCTTCAATCAGGAAGTGATGGACATCCTCGCCCAATATCACCATGCCTCAGTCTATCAGGGGGAACTGAGCTCCCGCCGCACCGCCAAAGACATCAACGCATGGCTGAACAATGCCACCAAAGACCATCTGGATAGCGCCAGACCGGTCAGCCCCATGTTGGAGGATGGCGCACTCGCCCTGATCTCCACGGTATATTTCCGGGCGAAGTGGTCCGACCAATTCTCCCGGCTGAACAACACCCGTGACACCTTCCACGCCCCGGGCGGCGACATGACCTGCACCTATATGAACGAAGAACAGCGGCACACCAACTATTATTGGGGCGAGAGCTTCGGGGCGGTCAGTCTGGGACTGGAGAACAACTGCCGGATGTGGCTGATTCTGCCGGACGAGGACAAAACCACCGGTGATGTCCTGCAGGAGGGCGAATACCTGCAAATGATCGTGGACAAGACCGCCGGGAACTGGGAGCAGGTCAAGTACATGAAGGTCAATCTGTCTGTCCCCAAATTTGATGTGCAGGCGGATACAGATTTGCGCACCTCCCTCAGTACCATAGGGGTGACGGAGATTTTTGGCCCGCAGGCGGATTTCTCCCCGGTACTTTCCGGCAGCAGCCCCATCTTTGTCACCGGCGCAGAGCAGAGCACCAGAGTCTCCATTGACGAGGAGGGCGTGGTTGCCGCCAGCCGCACCATCTTCTTTGGCGCAGGCGCGGCAGAGCCCCCGGAAGAAATCATTGACTTCATTCTGGACAGACCCTTTGTCTTTCTCATCACCGGCACAGAGGGGCAGATTCTCTTTGCCGGCGTGGTCAACAGACCCTGATGCACAAAATTTGGCACAAATAAACCCGGAGAACGGGGGCTAACTATGGTATAAATCACCATTGATTTTCCCATCGGTTTCGGCTATAATATGTCTCGCTTGCAAAAATCAAGCCTAAAAATCAAGAATGGAGATTATTCAAATGATGAAACTGTTCCGCTCCGGTATCGCTATGCTGCTGGTTCTGGTTCTGGCCCTGTCTCTGGTCGCCTGCACCGGCAACAACGAGCCCACCAACCCCACCGAAACGCAGGGCACTGAGCCCAGCGAGACCACCCTGCCCACCGAGGGCACTGAGCCCGTGGCAGAAAATGCCGTTACCTACTTCAACATGAGCTATGCGCCCACCTATGACAACTATGACTACATCTCCGCTTATGACGATGGCATGGGCGGTGTCTATGTGGAGTTCGTGGGTGACGAAAAGAAGGTTGGCACGCTGAGCACCGACATCTTCGCCACCATCACCGCCGCTCTGGCTGAGACTAAGCTGGCTGACCTCAATGGTCAGGAAGTTTACGAGGCCGGTGATGCTACCGGTTCCATGTATATCGAGTTCGCTGACGGCACCAGTCTGACCGCCACCTACACCGGTAACATCCCCCAGGAATTCATGGACGGCTACAATGCCATGGTGGACTGCTTCAAGACCCTGACCGCTGACATGGAAGTCTATGTGGCTCAGGCTCAGGTCATGGGCGAGGTTAACCCCGACGTTCTGCCTCTGATGCAGGAGATTCTGAACACCTCCGGCATCGAGGGTCAGGACAGCCTGGTCATTTCCGAGATGGCCATGGATGACTACTTCGGCTTCACCGTGGGTCTGTCCTCCACCGAGGGCATCACCAGCGGCACCAGCTGCACCCACATGATGAACGGCAACACTTTCTCCATGTATATCCTGACTCTGGAGAGTGCCGAGATGGGCGAAACTGTCCTGGCTGACTACAAGGCCACCTTCGCTGACCGTCAGTGGGTCTGCGGTATGCCCGACTATGGCATGATGGCTCAGAAAGACAACATGGTTCTCTTCCTCATCGGCAGCGAGTCTCTGTTCCAGCAGACCGCCACCGCCATCGAGAACGCCGGTTGGACCGGAATCGAGACCATAGAAGTTGGCCGGTAATATCCAAAAACGAAACTGCTTGTCCGTCATTGGGCAAGCAGTTTTTTTGACACAATTCCAGCCAGTGCCGCGCATGGCTTCGCAGTAAAATTTCCCTTCGGGAAGTGACTTCGCA
The DNA here is from genome assembly GCA_015067725.1 of Oscillospiraceae bacterium. Taxonomy (GTDB): domain Bacteria; phylum Bacillota; class Clostridia; order Oscillospirales; family Oscillospiraceae; genus Faecousia. The sequence continues at coordinate 33,356 of SVLX01000005.1, forward strand.
GGGGGCGGCGCCCTCGACATTCCGGCACTTCCGCAACCACCCATCCTCCGGCGAATCCGCAAAACCTCCCCCGCCAGTGCCTCCCTCACCGAGGGAGGTGCCCCGAAGGGGCGGAGGGAGTCCATCAGCAGAGCACTCCCGCAACACTCCCTCAGTCTTGGCCTTACGGCCAAGCCAGCTCCCTCTTGCGAGGGAGCCTCAGGCTACGCACCCACCCAAAGCACGGCAGAAGGAACGATCTCGACCATTCCCGGCGAAAGAACCGGCAAGTCGCCCCTGGCAACAGCGGGATTTCAGGCACAAGTCCAGCGGCATAACCAAAAACACGGACCAAGGGCGCATTTCCCGCATCCATGGTCCGTGTTCCTGATTTGATTATAGCTGTTCCAGAATTTGCCGCTTGTACCCCAGAAATGCTTCCGTCAAATTGAAGTCTGTCGCCCGGGGTTTGGGCTCTTGAATCACAATCTCCCTGGTGACCCGCCCCGGCTGACCACTGAGGAGGTAAATCCGGTCAGAAAGCAGAATCGCCTCGTCAATGTCATGGGTGATGAAGAAGGTGGAGAGCTTAATGCGCTCCATGACCTCCAGATACCACCGGTGGATACTGCTCTTGGTCAGGGTATCCAGCGCGGAGAACGGCTCGTCCAACAGCGCCACATTCTGAGAAAACAGGTAGGTTCTCAGCAGCGCCGCCCGCTGACGCATACCCCCGGAGAGTTGGGCGGGATATTGCTTCTGCGTCCCGGTCAGCCCGAACTGGTCGAACATCTCTGCCGCCTTCTTCCGGGCCTGCCCTTTCTTTTCTCCCTTTAACAATAGTGGCAGAGCCACATTGTCCTCAATGGTGCGGTAGGGCAGGAGCAGATCTTTCTGGAGCATATAGCTGACCTTGCCCGGTTTCCCGGTCACATCCTCCCCATTGAGGAGAATCTGTCCCTTGTCCGGCAACAGAAGCCCGGAGATGATGTTGAACAGTGTCGTCTTACCACTGCCACTGACCCCCAACAGACAGACCAGCTCCCCTTGCCGTAGCGTGATGGACACATCCTGCAAAACCGGCTTGCCGTCAAAGGACTTACATACGCCCCGTACTTCCAGTTTGTCCATGCTCATTCCTCAGGCAGATAGTCGTTAGAGAAGCCTGCCTCCGGATTCAGCTCACCGGTGAGCAAGTTCTGCTCATCCAGCCAGGTGTAGAAGCCCGCCCAGCGTTCAGGGTCAATCTCACCCCAGCGGTCCACTTCGGCAATATACTCCCCTGCCAGATACTCCTGACTGGCATAGACCAATTCCTTATTGCTCTGCAATTCGGGAGCGGCCTCCATGAGGATGTCCGCAGCTTCTCTGGGATGCTCTGTGGCATAGGTATAGCCCCGGCTCAGGGCTTCCATAAATGCCCGGACGGTCTCCGGGTCATCCTGCAGGAACTGATTGCCCGCAATGATGACCGGGGTATAGAAGTCAAAGATGGGATCCAAATCGGCAAAGGCGAAGTAGTCCGTCTCCAGCCCCGCCACCTCGCAGGCCACGCCCGCCCAGGCATAGTATACCCAGATGGCATCCACCGAGCGGCTCTGCAGTGCGGAGACTTCGTCCGTCACCGTGGAGGGAATCAGCTCCACCTGGTCAAAGTTGCCGCCTTCGGCCTCCATGACCTGCCGGATGGTGGCTTTCTCCACAGGGGCATCCCATGTGGCATACTTGTGGCCCTCCAGACCCTTGGGGGTGTCCATTCCCTCCCCCTTCCGGGAGATAATGCCGGAGGTGTTGTGCTGAATCACCGCCGCCACCGCCGTAATGGGCAGAGGCTCATCCCCGGCCAGCGCAGGGGCCATGGAGTCCTGGCAAGACACACCAAACTGCGCCTTCCCGGTGCCCACCAGCATCTCCGCGCCGCCCTCGGGAGGCTGCACCACCTCCACCTCCAGACCGGCTTCGGCAAAATACCCATTGGCGATGGCCACATAAAGTCCGGTGTGGTTGGTGTTGGGTGTCCAATCCAGAACAAAGGTCACTTTTCTCAGATTCTCATCCTCCTGCTCGCCGCCGGTGGTGCAGGCCGTCATGCTCAGCACCAGCACCAGTGTCAGAAACAGGGCAAAATAACGTCTTAACCGTTCCATAATCGTTCCTCCAGTTTAGCTTTTCTTGTTCAGCCGCCGATAGGGCATGGCTTTCTTCTCCACCAAATCCACCAGCGCCATCAGCCCCAGAGAAATGGCAGAAATCAGGAAAATCACGGCAAACATCTGATCAAAGGCAAAGGCTTTCTTCACCCGGGTCATATATACACCCAGACCGCCGAAACCGCCCAGCCACTCGCTGATGACTGCGCCCACCACGGAGTATGCCGTGGCAATCCGCAGAGCGGAGAAGAACTGGGGCAGAGCAGAGGGGGCTTTCAGATACCGGAAAATCTGCCACCGTCCGGCCCCCATGGAGCGCAGAAGCCCAATGGCATCGGGGTCGGCACTGCGGAATCCATCCAGAAGCCCCACGGTCATGGGGAAGAAGGTGGAAAGCACAATGAGGATAATCTTGGGCGTCATCTCATAGCCAAACCACAGCACCAACAGCGGAGCAATGGCCACCGTGGGTACGGTCTGGGTCAACACCAGAATGGGATAAAAGGCCCGGTAGAGCACCTCAAAACTATCCATCAGCACCGCAAAGCCAAAACCAATGAGCACACCCAGGGAAAGGCCCAGGAAAGCCTCCTGCAGCGTAATGCAGGCATTGTCCCACAGCAGCGGCCAGTCCTCCACAAAGGCCTGCACCACCTCCACCGGGGAGGGCAGCATATACCCGGGCACAAGACCGCTGACGCAGACAATTTGCCAGATGACCAGCAACAGTGCCACCGCCAGCACTGCGGGCCATTTACTGCTGATGATGCTTCGTAACTTTCTGGTCAATGGTCAGAATCTCTCCTTCCGGTTCATAAGTCACCTTGATGTAAGCGGAAACTCTGGGTGCGCCTGCCCGGATGGCCACATGCTGACATTCCTTGAGGATGTCCATGAGCTGGTCATAGTCTTCGCCCTCAATGGTGGTCTCAAAAGGTCCGACATAGTAGTTAAGGCCGGTACTGCGGATATAGTCGATGACCTCGTCAACGATGCGGACCAGTTCCTGGGTGTTGGTTGCGGCAGGCAGAACCTGAATGGCTACACTTGCTTTCATTGTATTTTCCTCCATTTGAAAATAAAATATGCCCCGCTGGTCATCCCGGCGAAGGCATCGAAATTGCGGCAATGGGGGAAAGCATACTGGTCGACTCAATATCTTTGCCCACAAACCGCAGTCTTTATGCTCCCTACGCTGGTATGATCCAGATCAGGTTAATGGGTCGTGGAACACATCCACCTCTCAGCCCGTCAATTCGGACTCCCCTTTGTCATCATCAGTATAATCACCCCCGGGCAGTTTGTCAAGGGGTTTTCTCCATTTTTCCCCAAAAACTACTCCCCAGAGCCATGGTAAAGCAAAAAGAGCCTGCCAACATTCCTGCGGCAGGCTCTTGGGGCTTATTTCTCCTGCTGAGCGAGATAATCCGCTCTGCCGGTTTCATAGAGGTTATTGCCCTCGCTGTCGATAATCACAATGGCGGGGAAATCCTCCACTTCCAGACGACGGATGGCCTCTGCGCCCAAATCCTCATAGGCGATGACCTCGGCCTTCTTGATGCACTTGCTTAGCAGTGCGCCACAGCCGCCGATTGCGCCAAAGTAGACCGCGCCATGCTCCTTCATGGCGGCGATCACCTCGGGCCCACGCTTGCCCTTGCCAATCATGCCGGTCTGACCCTGAGCAATCAGGGTGGGGCTGTAGGCATCCATGCGGTAAGAGGTGGTGGGGCCCGCAGAGCCGATGGCCTGACCTTCCTTGGCGGGGGTAGGGCCGACAAAATAGATGATGGCATCTTGTAAATCCAGGGGCAGTTCCTTGCCCTGGGCCACCAGTTCGCAGAGTCTCTTGTGGGCGGCATCTCTGGCGGTGTAGATGACGCCGGAAATCAGGCAGCTATCGCCAGCCTTCAGCGTTCTGGCCGTCTCATGGGTCAGGGGGGCAGTGATACGAATACTCATGGTCAAAGCACCTCACTTTTATGTCTGGTCACATGGCAGTTCAGATTCACCGCCACCGGCAGTCCTGCAATGTGGGTGGGCAGATACTCAATGTTTACGGCCAGAGCAGTGGTCTTGCCGCCGAAGCCCTGAGGCCCGATGCCCAGTGCGTTAATCTCCTGCAGCAGTTCTTCCTCCAGCTTGGCATAGAAGGGGTCAGGATTCCGCTGTTCCACGGAGCGCATCAGGGCTTTCTTGGCCAGATACGCGGCCTTGTCGAATGTGCCGCCTACGCCCACGCCCACCACAATGGGGGGACAGGGGTTAGGGCCTGCGTCCTCAACAACCTTCAGGATAAAGTCCTTCACACCCTGAAGTCCGTCAGAGGGACGGAGCATCTTGGTCTGGCTCATGTTCTCACTGCCGAAGCCCTTGGGGGCGACGGTGATCTCCAGCTTGTCGCCGGGAACCAGTTCATAATAGATCATGGCGGGGGTATTGTCCCCGGTGTTGACCCGGTTCAGGGGGTCGCCCACCACGGACTTGCGGAGATAGCCATCCCGGTAGCCCTGCCGGACACCTTCATTGACCGCCTCAGCAATGTCGCCGTCAATGTGGACATCCTGCCCAATGGTCAGGAAAACACAGGCCACGCCGGTATCCTGACAAATGGGCTGTACCCGCTCCCGGGCGATGGTGTAGTTTTCAATGATGCGGTCCAGAATCTCCTGAGCCTGAGGCCAGCGCTCCGACGCCCGGCATTCCTCAATCCGGGACTGCATATCCCCGGGCAGGAAACAGTTGGCATCAATACAGAGCTGCCGCACCACCTGGGTGATTTTGCTGGCAGAAATTTCTCTCATGGTCGTTCCTCCTCAACTGTATCAGCCCAACTTATGCGTGGGCTGTACCTTTTTCCCCATCCCATGGGGTAAATCCGATTCCGGCCGCTTACCGCTGTTCGCCGGGGACATTATAGATGCTGTCCAGCAGTGTGCCGTCCCGGTAGATGACCTCTGCCACCACCCGGTCACCCCGGCGGATGGTCTTGGGCGCGCCGGTGATGCGCTCGGTCTTCTCTTTCAGCTCCCGGATATCCATGATAGGCAGACCGGCCTTCACCAGCCGCTCCTTCAGCTCCGCATTTCTGGGATTGACGGCAATACCGCCCTGAGTCACCAGCACATCGATGTCTCTGCCGGGGGTGGAGATGCACTGCACCCGGTCGGTGACGATGGGCAGTCTGGCCCGGAACATGGGGGCGATAATCATGGAGAGTTTCGCACCGGCGGCGGTGTCGCTGTGACCACCACTGCCGCCCATGATATAGCCATTGGAATCCGTATGGACATTGACATTAAAGTCCGTATCAATCTCCGTTGCGCCCAGAATGACCACGTCCAGAGAGTCCACCACGGCACTCTTGGCGGTGGGGCTGGCATACTGCATGGCAGAGATTTCCTGATGCCGGGGGTCGGTGCGGATGGACTCCACCGCCTTCAAATCGAAGCACTGCACGTCCATCAGGTTGCGGAAGCAACCGGCCTGAAGCATATCCACCATATACCCGGTGATACCGCCCAGACCGAAACTGCCCTGAATGCCCTTCTCCAGCATAATATCCTTCAGGAATTTGGCCGCCGCCAGAGACGCGCCGCCAGCGCCGGTCTGGAAGGAGAAGCCGTCCTTCAGCAAGCCGGAGTTGGCAATGACCTGAGCGGCATGGGAAGCCATGACCAGACCAACGGGGTCACGGGTAATCTGGGTTGTGCCGGAGACAATGCCCTTGGGGTTGCCAATGGCATCCACAGTGACCACATAGTCCACGAAGTCCTCAGAGATGGACCAGTCCTGCAGGGGGTAAGGCACCAGATTATCGGTAATGACCACCACCTTTTTAGCGTGCATGGCATCGGCAAAGGCATAGCCCAGAGAGCCACAGGCAGACGGGCCATACTTACCGGAGCAGTTGCCCATGGGGTCGGCGGTGGGGGCGGCGATGAAGGCCACATCAATGGGGGTTGCGCCCCGGCAGATGTCGCTGGGTCTGCCGCCGTGGGTGCGGAACTGGACTGGCTTTTCCATAATGCCCTGAGAGATGGCTCTGCCCAGTCCGGCGGCCATATAGTCGGTCTGAATCAGGCTGACCACATGGTTCTCAATGTGCCCCAGCAGAGGGGAATGGGTCTCAAAGAGGGAGCTGGCGTTCATGGTCAGATCCCGGATGCCCTGTGCGGCGATTTCCTCCATCACCAGATTCAGCACATAGTCGCCGTTTCTCAGGTGGTGGTGGAAGGAGACGGTCATGCCGTCCTTCAGCCCGCAGAGCCGGATTGCCTCCTGAATGGAGCTTACCAATTTCGTAGCCATCACATTTCCCCCTTATCCATGCCCAGTGCCTGAGCCATTTCGATGGTCTGCTGTGCTCTGGCGACGATGGGCGCGTCAATCATCTTGCCATAGAGGGAGATTGCGCCCTTGCCCTGCTGTTTGGCCAGAGCAATGGCCTCCATGACCTCATAGGCATAGTCCACTTCTTTCCGGGTGGGACTGAATACCCGGTTGATGACCTCCACATGACGGGGCGAGATAGACGCCTTGCCGGTGAAGCCCAGTGCCTTGGCGGTGGCGGCATCCTTGGCAATGCCCTCGTCGTCGTTGACATCGGTGAAGGGTGTATCGTATACGTCCACCCCGGCGGCTCTGGCGGCGACCACCAGACGGGTGCGGGCATATTCAATTTCCCGGCTCTCCTTGGTGCGCTTACAACGCAGGTCTGCAGTCAAATCTTCTGCACCCAGGAAGATGGCTCTGACCCGGGAAGAAGCGGAGGCAATGGCAAAGGCATTCTCCACACCCAGAGCAGTCTCAATCAGAGGCATAAGGCCAACGGTATTCTTCTCCATGCCCAGCTCCTGCTCCACCTGAGAGATGAAGGCATCGGCAGTGAGCACATCCTGGGCAGTGCCGGTCTTGGGCAACATAATGAGCCCCGGCTTATGGGGGAGAATGGCCCGGACATCTTCTTTCCAGAAGTCGGTATCGATGGAATTGATGCGGACGATGATTTCACAGCCCCGGAAATCCATATAGCGGATGGTGTTGCGCACCAGAATCCGGGCGGCATCCTTCTCGGCAGGAGAGACGGCATCCTCCAAATCGAAGATCACCGCATCCGAGCCCAGACAATTGCCGTTAATCAGCATATTGGGGTTATTGCCCGGCAAAAACAGCATTGAACGACGCATCAGGCCTCCCCCTTTCCCCGCAGGACGGCGGTCTCCACTCTGGCCCGGATGACACAATCCAGCGCGCCCCGGTCCACGACCCGGACTTTGGCCTTTTCCACGCCGAGGTCGCCCAACACCTGACGCACCACGGTCAGAATGTCCTCACCAAACTGGGCCATGACCACAGAGTCCAACTGAATCTCCACGCCGTCCGTACCCGGTTCGATTTCCACATAGGCATCGCTGGACTCCATGGTCCCGGCAGATGCCAGTTTCTTAATTTCCATAGGATTAACGCTCCTTCCTCCAGCGCCCGAAACCATCCGGAAAACCCGGCGGCCCCGGCCACGTTTGTTCATCTTACTTATACCACATTTTCCGGGAGATTGCAAGGAATCGGCGGGTTTTTTCCAGATTTGGGGTAAAAAAGGTAGTGGTAAATCTCATTGTTGCCGGCACCGTCAAATCTGCGCAATTTGATCTATCGCATACAACGGCAGATTAACGAGCCATTCTTCTCTCCTGAAGTCCGCCATGGATGTACGAACGGAAACTTCGGGAGAGTATTTTTCCCGGTAAGTCTTAAGACTCTTGGCTCTGAGATTTACTTCCGCTTTGACTTCCACAGGGACAATCCCTTCGCCGGTATCTACAACAAAGTCAATCTCACAAGAACCTCTGTCGTTGGTATAATAAAAAACACCTAAGTCCTGGACAGTCTTCAACTGCTGACAAACATACTGCTCTGTCAGCGCACCCTTGAACTCAACAAAAAGGTCGTTTCCATCAAGCAAAGTACGCTGACGAAGTCCGGCCATACAGCCAAGAAGACCAACGTCGACCATAAACAGCTTGAATGCTTTCAAGTCCTCATATGCCCGCAGGGGGATACCCGCCGCATTGACACGGCTGACCTTGTGCACAAGACCGCAATCGCTCAACCACATCAGTGCGGTTTCATAGTCTTTCGCACGAGCGCCTTCCCGGACAAGACCGTAAATGAACTTCTTGTTTTCTTTTGCCAACTGAGAAGGTATACTGTTCCACAGCATACGGAGTCTCGGCACGATTTCGTTGGGTGCGTGTTTGGAAAAATCCTGTTCATAAGCCGCAAGGATGCGCTTTTGAATTTCACGAACTTCATTAAAATCTTTGTTTTCTGCGAAACTTTGTACCGCTTCAGGCATTCCGCCAACAAAGTAATAGTGTTTCAACGCCTCAATATAGGTCTGCTTAAAGCTCGTAATCATCTGAAAATCCCGCTTGTCCAGCAGTTCGGCGAATTGTCCTTTATCGGTTGCCATCAAAAACTCCTTGAACGAGAGCGGATACAGCTTTAAGAAATCCACCTTGCCCACAGGGAAAGATGTGCCTTGGTGCAAGGCAATGCCCAACAACGAACCGGCGCACACAATGTGATACTGCGGTGCATTTTCATAAAAATATTTAAGGGACGACAACGCTCTCGGGACTTCCTGCACTTCATCAAAAATCAGCAAGGACTTGTCGGGGTCGATTTTGTGACCGACATACAGCTCCAAGCCCATGATTAACCGCTCAGTATCCAGATCAGAAGCAAATAACTCTGCCATTCTGGAATTGGAGTCAAAATTGATATATATGGCATCCGCATACGCCTGTCTGCCAAATTCTTTCATCAGCCAAGTCTTGCCGGTTTGACGGGCCCCCTCAATAATCAAAGGCTTACGGCTTTTGCTTTGTTTCCATTTGAACAGTTTTTCAATCGCAATCCGGTACATATACGCACCTCCGTTATGATCATGCGAGTATAGTATATCACGGAATCACAAAAAATGCAACGAGTTTTTGTAAAGCAACCACACTTTTTACACCGAACAATGGGCGCAGGCTTCAACTGTTCCCCGAAACAAAAAGCAGACCCGGATCACCCCAAAGGCAATCCGGATCTGCTTCACCGGTTATTCTTCCATGACCTCCGCAAAAGCGTTTTGCGGAGGCAAAGGGAGCGATACCCGGCTATTTTGGCTTACGGTGCTTGCCCGCCGGTCACCGCCCCCTCCTCCAGATGCTTTTTGCCCCAGAGGAACAGGAGCAGACAGGGCAGCAGATAAATGACCGCCGCCGCGAAAGACAGCCCGAAGCTGTCCCGGTTCATGGCGCTGAGGTATTGGGACAGAGGCAATTTCTCCTGGGTTTCCAGCAAAACCATGGGTTGCTCCACCATGGCCCAGTTGTCAAAGAAGGTAATGAGGCCAATGGTCACCAGAATCCCCTTGCACTGGGGCAGGCAGATTTTGGTGAAAATGGTCCATTCCCCTGCCCCGTCCAGTTGGGCGGCCTCAATGCACTGCTTCGGGATGCGCCGCAGGTACTTGGTCAGGAGGAATATGCCAAAGGGCGAGAAAATCCCCGGCAACCAGATGGCCCATGGGGTGTCAAAAATGCCCAGCCACTTGCTGACCAAATAATTGGGCACCAGCGCCGCCTGATAGGGAAGCAGCATCAGCACCGTATAGAGGAAAAAGAGCCACCTGCCCAATCTTCCCGGATACCGGCTGAACCCATAGGCAGCCAGAGCGGTCACCGCAAGCTGGAATACGGTTATGGGCAGGGTATAAATCAGGGAATTCCTCAGCATGGGAAGCAGGGGCGAGTCTTCCGCGAACAATTCCCGGTAATGCGCCCCGGTGAAGCTATCCGGCAGGAGGGTGGGGACAATGGTCCGGTCCATGTAGGTTTTGGTTCGGTCGCCCAGAGCAGTGCCGTAGCGGTCCAGAATTTCATCCTCCGGCATGAAAGAGCCCGCCACCGTCACCGCCAGCGGATAGAGGAACAACAGCGCCAGCACCAGCAGTACCGGCAGCCAGAGGTAGCCTTTCTTTTTCTTCATGCGCCAACCACCTGCCCCTCAACCCGCTTCTCCCACCGGAAGAAGACATACACAATACCCACCGTCACCGCCGTCAGCAGGACTGCGGCTGTGCAGAGTTTCTGATAGTCCATGGTCTGGAAGGTATTGTACATGAAGTGCTGCAGCATATACATGGTGCTGTGGGGGTAGCTCCCGGCCAGCAACCAGACCTCCCGGAAGATTTTCAGGGCAGAGATAAAGCTGAGGATGGTCACAAAGAGGGTGGATGGCCCTAAATAGGGGAGCTTCACGGCGCAGAATTTCTGCCATGGGGTTGCGCCGTCCAGCTCCGCCATATCGGTCAGCTCCCGGGGAACGGAGGCCAGACCGGAGGTAAACAGGAGGATATTATAGCCCAGATTCTTCCACAGGTACAGGATTAGCACCATGACCCGGCTCCAGCCTGTGGCGAAGAAGTCCGCGGTGTTTAACCCCAGCGCCTGAAGAAGGGCATTGATGAGGCCATTGTTGTGAAAAATGATCTGCCACACCAGCACCACCGAAGCGGCAGGCACGACCAGCGGCGACAACAAAGCAGAGCGCAGGAATCCCTCCATGGGCAACCGCCGCTCCAGCACCAGCGCCAAAGCCAGGCTCAGCACCACCGCCAAGGGCACCGTAATGAGGCACAACAGCGCCGTATTCTTCGCCGCCAACCGGAAGGCATAATTATTCAGCAATGCGGCATAGTTCTGCAGTCCCACAAATTCCCCGTTGACCGGTCTGGATTGCAGGGAATAGTAGAAGACCACCAGCAGGGGCAGAAGATAGAACACCAGCACCCCTACCAGACTGGGTATCAGAAACAGCGCCGTTTTCCGGCGCTGTCTCAGGATTGTGGTTGGTTTTTTGGCCTGTTTCATGGTCACTTCCTCAGCCCTGTTCCGCCAGCAGGATGGATACCCGCTCCTGAATTCGCCGGGCACATTCTTCCTTCGTCATGTCTCCGGCAAAATACCCCTGGGCTTCTTCTTTGATGACCCGCCAAACATCAGCGCCACTGCCCACATAGCGGTTGGCGTTTTCCAGCAGGGAGAGATATTCCTCCCGCAGAGCGTTGGCGCGGTCGGTGTCCAGATAGGAATAGGCATCCTTCAAATACTGGTCGGTGATGTCCCGATAGATGGAGAAACCACGGTCAATTGGATCCCGATGGAAGAACATAGCATCTTCATGGGTTTCCTCTGCGAAAATCCAGTTCAGGAAGTCTCCGCAGGCTTCTTCCGCAGGAGAACCGGCAGTTACCGCCAGAACAAAGTCACTTTCCAAAAGCAAGCTGCTGTTCTTCCCAATGGGGAAGGGGAACACATCTGCGGCCATGCTTTCAGAATAGGCCGGGGTTGCTGTGCCCTTGATTTCGTACTGCAAATCAAGGCTACTCAGGCTGTCTGCGTCATTTAGTTGGAAATACGGACTAAAGAGTGGCTTGATTCCATCGTCGCTATGTTGGGTCGACTGGAAGTCCTTGGCATACCGGTTGCAGTGCTCCAGAACCCACAGGAAGGTTTCCGCCTGAAAATCGCAAGTTCCTGCCTCAAAATCCACCCAATTGGGCAGACCATGCCACAGGAAGTAATTCAGGGCAACATCCCGGTACTGTACCTGATAAAAAGACTGGGACTCCAGAGAATCCAGACACTGCTGCAGTTCCTCCAAATCCCGGAAACTGCCGCCGTACCGCTCCAGCACAGATGCCGGCAAAGCCATAGCCAGCAGGCGGATATCCGTGGGCAGGAAGTAAACCGCATCCTCCACCGTACCCGCCTGAACCACGCCGCCAAACAGCTCGCCACTACGCAAAACATCAGGAATCAGTTCGTCCAGCGGTTGCAGAATCCCCCGGGCGGCATAGCGGCGAAGGGTATGGGGGTCACTGCTGACCAGCAAATCCACCTCGCCGGACAGCAGAGCCAGATTCAGGTCAGCGAGGGTTTCATAGACCTTGATTTCCAGCCGGTGCTCGCCATCCTCCCGGTTGTACAGGGCGGCTTTTTTCGAGAAGCTGTGGAGATCATAGGGATAGAGGGCCACCCGGATGGTGGTGGTATCCTGAGTAGCCTCATCCTTACCGGGGGTCAGGACGGTGAGGGCATTGCTGTCCACCACCAGAATCCGGCCATCGGGCAGAGGGGTAATGGTCTGCAGACAGCTCAGGTCCACGCCATAGTAATTCAGATCACCAATGGATTCCACATTCCTGCCATCGGTGCGGTAGAGTTCATTTTTCAGCATGAAATAGCCGTAAGTACCGTCGGTGGAGAGGTTATAAGGCGATTCGGTGAAGCCCTCCAGAATGATTGGCTCGCCCAGTTCGCCTTTGTTCAGCGGGAACAGGCGGATATCCTGAAGTATCCAGCGGTCTATATCCTCAGTGGCGTGTTCCCGAACGGAGACCAGATAGTTTTGACCGGCGAGGGTCCAGAAGCCCAAATTGCGATACTGTTCTTCCTGCGGGGGTGTGGGGAGGCCGATGGCTTCACCATTGTAATGTGCCGGCTCCAGCCTCCAGAGCCACTGGGTATATACCCCATCACCATCCACGAGGATTTGATAGTCGCAATAGTAATCGCCCGGAATCTCGCAAACAATGGTATCGTTTTTCCAGACACAATGGGTTCCTCTGGATATGGTTCTGATGGTATATAAATCATTGCCTGCAGTTGCCGCGCCATAGTAGTAGTCGTTTGACAACAAATCCCATGGTGCTTCCTGCGTGAAGCTGTTATCCAACGGACGGGAACCAGTGTGGGAGAACAGGAGATAGCCGTCTTCCCAAGGAACAATGGTGCGGAGCTCAGCTTCATCGTAGCTGTAGGTTTTAGAAAAATAGTGCAACTCCGGTGCAGTGTTCTGGTTGAGCGCAATCTTTTCGCCGGGAGTATGCTCAACTGCGTCCCCGTGCAAATTGTCAGAGCAACCCGCAAATATTGTAACACAAATCAGCACAATGGCAAGCAGTCTTCTAATCTGAATATGCTCGTGTTTTGTCATATCAATCTCCTTAAGAAACACTTATACAAACCGTCCGAGCATTTCCCTTGTCTTTACACATAATGGACAAACTGCGTGGAGACATAACCATATGTCCCTTCCATTCCTGTTGAGCGCACCATGACGTGGTAGAATTCACCCAGGGTGCCGAGAACCTCAACATATGTACCATACGGAAGGATACCCAATGATTCACAGTCCACAGTTGCTAATGCTCGTAAATGCACACCAGCTTGCGTTGTAACAACATAGCAAGCATTGGATGGACAAACCAAATCCGCACGTACCCAGCCCCAGCCATTGCTCACGGTCAGGTCAATCCACCGCTCTTGGCTATAGACATAAGCTGAAGATGAGTGGTCACTGTAGGCAATATGCCCATGGGGAAGCGAGGCGATGATTCTATAGTCGGTGGATGTACCCGCCCGGACATTGCAGGCATAGGTCGTGGTAAACTGGTAATCCGAGTAATTGGGCCGGTCACCAGAAGCACCGACGTTGACAACAGAAGCAACCAAAAGAAGGGTTGCCAGCATAAAGGACCAGATTTTTCTTTTCATGATATTTCCTCCATTCATCATGTGGTGTAAGGTGGATGAACGAACCTGACCGCTTGCTTGCATGAAATACACTTTCACAACAACCAATCAGCCAGAAAATGCCAACTGCATTCAAAACACCGTAAGTATCCGATACAGTTGGTCATCAGCAAGTGTCCCTATACCCACATAAGCCCCACCCTCCTTTCTCAACTGTACCTGTCTCAGAATATTTTGCGAATGTAGCGAAATATATTCTGAAACCAGTAAAAGCCGATACTTAACTAAATATAGATTACCAAAAACCTACAGCTTTGTCAATAGTATTTTTCCAGATTTTAGAAAAAACCAGAAAGAAACTGAATTGCGCATATTGATCTCCCCCATTGTGGTGAAATCATCCAAACCAAACTTGACACCGACCCGGAATCCTGCTATGCTAATTCCAAAACCACTAGCCCCACAGGAGGTCACCATGAAACCATCCACCGCCCTTACCCCCCGTCCGGTTAAAGCCCGGCTGATGTCCGGTCTGTCTTTCTTGTTGATTCTCGCCATCCTCGCCGGACTCTACCTCTATGGTCACCGCACCCCGGCGGGCGAAGCGGTCTCCCCCAGCGAATATGCCGAATACGAAAACGGCACTGTCACCGAAATTCTCTCCGACTCCTGCCAGCCCGACCCGGTGGCAGAGGGGGCATACCGGGGCGAGCAGACGCTGTTGGTGGAAATGAAAACCGGCCAGTACGCCGGGGAAACCCTGCTGGTGACCAATGCGGTTGGCCCCATCTACAGCCAGCGGGCAGAAGTGGGGCAGAGCCTGACCCTCATCGTCTCCACCTACGAAAACGGCGACCACCGGGCAACAGTATATGAATACAACCGCAGTACCGCCATTTATATCCTCATGGGTCTGTTCATACTGGTGACCATTCTGGTGGGCGGGAAGACCGGTCTGCGCTCCATTCTGGGGCTAATCTTGACGGTGGCGGCACTGCTTTTGGTGCTGATTCCGCTACTGATGAAGGGCTGGAATACCATCATCACCACCTTTTTGATTTGCGCGCTGGTGACGGCGGCTTGCTTTGTGATTCTGGGCGGCGTGGACAGGAAGATGGTCTGCGCCTGTCTGGGGACACTCTGCGGCATGGCCCTTTCCATGGTCTTTGGTCTTCTGGCACAGCATCTGGTGAAGATTGACGGACTGCGGGCCAGTGATGCCGAGGCTCTGCTTCAGCTCCGGCAGACCGGTACGCCTCTGGGCATCCGGGGACTGCTGGTGGCGGGGGTCATCATCTCGGCACAGGGCGCAGTCATGGATGTGGCCATGTCCATTTCCTCTGCCCTCAGCGAATTAAAGGCCGTAGACCCCACCCTGACCGGGAGAGACCTGTGGCGCTCCGGCATGAATATTGGCCGGGATATGGTTGGCACCATGACCAACACCCTGATTCTGGCTTTTTTGGGCAGTGGGTTTGTGCTGATTCTCTATCTCTGGTCTCTGGGGCTGGGGTATCATCAGTTCATGTCCTCCAGCTATATGGGCATTGAGGTAGTCAGCGGCATTTCCAGTGCCATTGGCGTGATTCTGGCTGTCCCCATGACCTGCATTTTGGGTGCATGGATGTTCGGCGGCAAGGCGGTGAAGTGAGATGTATTTACCCATTGGCGGCGATATGGCCGTAAGAACTTCTTCCATCATTGGCATCTTTGATTTGGACAACACCACCATCTCCAGGCACACCCGGAAATTCCTGGAGCTGGCCGAGCGGGAGGGGCAAGTGGTCAGTGTAGCAGAGGACTTGCCCAAAGCCTTCATCCTGACCGCAGAATACGGCATCCCCAGAGTATACCTGACCCAGCTCAGCGCCGCCACACTGGAAAAGCGGCTGGAAAGCGAAGGGCTGCGCCAGTTATGATGCCTTTGGCTCAGGGCTTCGCCAGTTATGATGCCTTTGGCAGTTATGATGCTTCGCAGTTATGGTGCTTCGCAGTTATGATTCCCCTGCGGGGAAGTGATATTTAGGGGAGGCTGCCCTCGACGTCCCTATCCCTCCGCAACCACCAACCCCCACCAAATCCGCAATCTGCTCGTTAATAGTCGTAGGGGCGGGTCATGACCCGCCCGCTGGCAGAACCTTTCCGCAACCAAAAGCCTCCCGGCGAATCCGCAAAACCTCCCCAGCCAATGCCTCCCTCACAAGAGGGAGGTGCCGAAGGCAGAGGGAGTTGCAGCAGAACCCACCAGCAACCACCGACTTCCGGCGAATCCGCACCACCTACCCCAAAAACCTTGGCTCTCCCTTTGGGAGAGCTGTCGAGCGAAGCGAGACTGAGAGGGCGCAGTAGCACCTGCCAGAAAGCAGAAACCTACTGGCGAATCCGCACCCAACCACCAAGCGCATCAAGGAGACCTTTGCGGTTTATCCAGAATTTCCGCTCTTCGAAGTAACTAAACATAAAACAAACCTATTCCGCAGGGTTTCTGCAACACCCCCAGAACGCAACAACAAAGGAGAACCTCCATGACCAAAATTGTATTTTTTGATGTAGACGGCACACTGGTCTCTCTCAACGCCCGGCAGGCCAGTGATGCCACCTGCAGTGCCATCCGCCAGCTCCGGGCCCGAGGGATTCCGGTCTATATTGCCACCGGGCGGGACATTTTCGAGCTGATGGACGAGCATCTGCTCGACGGCGTGGGCTATGACGGTCTGCTGACCAACAATGGGCAGACCGCCTATGATGCCCGGGGAAACCTGCTTTTTGACTATCCCATCGACCCCCGGGAGGTACAGGCCCTGGTGGACTGGGCAGAGGGCAAAGGTCTGTCCTGCTGGCTGGCTACGGACAAATCCAATATCCTCAGCCGCATCACCCCGGAGGTCTACCCCGCCATGGCCTCCATCCACACCAAATTGCCCCCGGTGGGCGACATCCATCAGGCCGCCCGGGAGCGGGTCTATAAAATCGTCCTGTTCCTCTCCCCGGAAGAAATGAACGATGCCATGCGCCATGTCCCCAGCGGTCGCTGTACCCAGTGGTTCAGCCGAGGATTTGACATCATCGCCGGGTCTGGGGGTAAGGCTGTTGCGGTGCAAAAGGTACTAAGCAATCTGGGCCTCACCGCGGCAGAAGCCATGGCCTTTGGCGACGGCGACAACGACATGGAGATGCTGCGTCTGGTGGGCACCGGAGTCGCCATGGGCAATGCGCCGGATAAGGTCAAGACGGCGGCGGATTATGTGACCGGCCATGTGGATGAAGATGGGCTGGCTGAGGCTTTGCGGCATTTTGGGTTGATTCGCTGAACCGCAGTCAAATACAGACCGGTATACCGCCCTACCTTCCGGAGAACCTCCTCCCCCACCCCAAATTCCCCTCTCTCCACCGTAGAGAATGCTCTACAATCCTCATTTTCCCTTGTTCCGGGCGGCAAAATGTGGTATAATCCACTTGCCGTCCGGTTTTTCCGTTCGGCATATCCCCGGAAGAAAGGGCAATGGGATGAAAGGAATCACAAAACTGATGCGGGCCCAATTGACTTTACTGCGGCCCATTTTGGATAGCTGTTCCCTGGCCACCAGCCGAAAAGGTCAGGACCGGGTGGGCAAACTCATGGCCAGAGCCCACAAAGACGAAATCATCACCGAGGATTTCTCCCTGGGTCAATTGGATTGCGCCATGATTTCTCCCAAAGATGAAGTTTCCAATGGGGTGATTTTGTACCTCCACGGCGGCGGCTTTACCGCCGGTAGCCTGAACTATGCCAAGGGCTTCGGCTCGGTGCTGGCGGCGAAATGCGGCATTAAAGTCATGTGTGTTGCCTATCGGTTGGCACCGGAGCATATTTTCCCCGCCGCTCTGGACGATGCTTTGGAGGCTTATCTCCATCTGCTGTCTCTGGGCTATGGACCGGAGAAGATTCTGCTGTGCGGCGAGAGTGCCGGCGGCGGATTGTGCTATAGCCTCTTTCTGCGGTTAAAAGAAAAGGGTTGGACGCAACCCGCCGGAATCATTGCCATCTCCCCCTGGACAGACTTGACCGCCTCCGGAGACTCCTATACCCAAAACGAAAAGCTGGACCCCCACATGACGAAAGCCCGGCTGAAATTCTTCTCCGACTGTTACCTCTATGGTGACAAATCCGAAAACACCGGAATCCCGCCCAGCCCGGAAGATGACCGGCAGAACAAGGCGCAGCCTCTGGTCTCCCCCCTCTTTGGGGAATTGGAGAAGCTACCGCCCTCCCTGATTTTTGCCGGTGGAGACGAGATCATGCTGGACGATGCCCGGCTGATGCACGAGAAGTTGCTGACCTCCGGCTGTAAATCCAAACTGGAGATCGCGCCGGGAATGTGGCACGGGTATGTGCTCTACGCCCTGAAGGAGTTTTCCGGCGACTTTCAGAAAATTCGTCGCTTCATCCGGTCAACTGTCCCCGACCAGAAGAAACTCCGGTGGATGGCACTGGACAATGCGGCAAAAATCTTCCCCGCCTCCAAAAACCGAAACTGGAGCAATGTCTTCCGGCTGTCTGCCACATTAAAAGAGCCTGTGGATTCGGAAATCCTGCAGTCCGCGCTGGAGGTCACGGTGCGGCGTTTCCCCTCCATTGCCGTCCGGATGCGGGCGGGTTTCTTCTGGTACTATCTGGAAGAACTGCCCAAGGCCCCCAAAATCATGGACGAGCAACCCTATCCCCTGTCCCGGATGATTCAGGGGGATATCCGTAAATGCGCCTTCCGGGTCATTGTCTATGACAACCGGATTGCCGCGGAATTTTTCCATGCCCTCACCGATGGCAATGGCGGTCTGGTATTTCTGAAGACACTGGTTGCCGAATATATCCTGCAAAAATATGGTGTCGCCGTCCCCTGTACCGACGGAATTCTCGACCGGCTGGAAGAACCCAGCGAAGAAGAATTGGAGGATAGTTTCCTCCGCTATGCCGGAGAATATGCCGCCTCCCGAAAAGCCACCGACGCTTACCGAATCCAGGGCAATCGGGAGCCGGATGGCTTCTGCACCAATACCACCTTCATATTCGATGCCGATGCGGTGGTGGCTGAGGCGAAAAAGCGGAAGATTACCGTCACCACCTATATGGCTGCGGCTTTGCTGTTGGCGGCGCAGGCGGTGCAGGCACAGAATGTCCATCACCGCAGGCATTATAAGCCGGTTAAACTGGTGGTGCCCGTGAATCTGCGCAAACTCTTCCCCTCACGGACTCTGCGGAATTTCGTTCTCTATGCCACCCCCGGCTTTGATGCCAAACTGGGCGACTTCGGCTTTGACGAGGTCTGTCGGATTGTCCACCACCAGATGGGTCTGGAAATCACCCCAAAAAACATGGCCGCAATGATGGCCACAAACGTCAATGATGAGAAGCCCCTTTTTCTCCGGGCAACCCCGCTGTTCATCAAAAATGTGGTGATGAAGGCCGTATTTGTGGCGGTGGGCGAGCGCAAGACCTGCTTCAACTTCTCCAATCTGGGTGTGGTGCAAGTACCGGAGGAATTCTCCCGCTATGTGGAGCGGATGGATTTCGTCCTCAGTTCCCAAGCCTCCGCCCCCTACAACACCTCTGCCCTCACCTATGGCGGCAAGATTTACCTCAATGTCATCCGCAACATTTCCGATGCACCATTGGAGCGGGAAATCTATCGGGTCTTCCGGGCGTTGGGGCTCCATGTCCGGGCAGAGAGCAACACCAGATGAAAGGAGCAAACCATGTACTGTATCCAATGCGGCATTGAGCTGTCGGAGGGGCAAACCCTCTGCCCCATATGCCATACCCGGGTCTATCATCCGGATATCCCCGTAAGTAATGCCCGCCCCACCTATCCCAAGGGCAGTGGCAAGGCCGAGGTCAGCCCCAGAGGGCTGCTGTTTGTGCTGACCATTTTCGCTACATTGTGTGTGATTGTCCCGCTGATTTGCGAGCTGATTTTTGCCGGCAGCATCAGTTGGTCCGGCTATATGGCTTGTGGCGTGGTGCTGGGCTATATTTTGTTCCTGCTCCCCTCCTGGTTTCGCAGACCCAATCCGGTGGTCTTTGTCAGTGTGGATTTCGCGGCCATTACACTATATTTACTGTATATCAATCTGGTGACCCGTGGGGACTGGTTTCTCAGCTTTGCTTTCCCGGTGGTGGGTGTGCTGGGTCTGATTTTGGTGACCTTCTCCGCCCTGACCCGGTATCTGCACCATGGGCGGCTCTATGTTTGGGGCGGCACCGTCATTGCGCTGGGAATCTGGACGGCTCTGCTGGAGTTCTTCCTCTGGCTGACCTTTGATCTGGAGCGGGTACTGTCCTGGTCGCTGTGTACCATGATTCCGCTGAGTGTGCTGGGGATGATGTTGATTGTTATTGCCATGGTCAGACCCCTGCGGGATTCACTGGAGCGCAGATTCTTCTTCTGAGGTGAATAGCATGAACTTAAACCCGATTCTTTCTATCCGCAACCACCCGGAGCTGATGGAGAAAGCCGCCCGATGGTTTTCGGGCAAATGGGGTGTCCCGGTGGAGGCCTATTTAGCCAGTATGCGCGACTCCCTTTCCCCGGAGGCGGCTGTCCCGGCATGGTATGTGATGCCGGATGAACGCGGGGAATTGATGGCCGGGCTGGGGGTCATTGCCAACGACTTCCATAAGCGACCCGACCTCACCCCCAATCTCTGCGCCCTCTATGTAGAACTTCCGTTCCGGAGACAGGGTATCGCCCGGCGTCTTCTTGACCACGCCTGCATGGAGCTTGCCCGCAAAGGCATCCGGACGGTATATCTCATCACCGGGCACACCGATTTTTATGAACACTGCGGCTTCACCTTCTATGGTCTGATTGAAGAAGACGACGGGAATCTGATTCGGATGTACTGCCGTCAGCTCTCTTAGCGATGTGATGCCCCCATAAAAGCAAAAGGACTCCGTTTCTCTGCCGGCAGGCAAAGGGAACGGAGTCCTTCAATTCTTATGGCCTTTTGCAAAGCGGGTTCGCGCCGGAAATTACATCCGTCTTGGCTGTCCTGTGGCTGGATTAAACTGCCACATCGAACATACAATGCGGGCAGAATGCGCCGGATGCCCGAAGCCACTGCATCTTGCCTTCCGTAATCTGGCGCATCATGGGCGCAGTCGTCCCTTCTGCCGGTTATTCGCCCATTGATTTCGCTTTGATGCAGAATAACCGAGCTCAGATCCCCAGTACATAGAACCCATTATACCACCGCGCCCGGTCCAGCCACCGGGCGAGCACTTCGCTCTCCTGTCCAGCATCCCGCCGGACCTGCGACATCATGGACATCACCCGCTCCGGGGCATAATAATTGATGCCGCAGACATCCACCGGACCGGTCTGCAGATTGTTGTACAGTCCATCGGCAAAGATGTGGCCATAGATTTGCAGGAAACGCTGGGCATCGGTAACATAGAGGGAGTCGGTTCTTCCGTGGGTAATGCCGCTTACCTCCACCCGCAGTTCCAGTGGTGTTTTCTGGGGCAGGGTGCAGAATTGGAGTTCCAAAGCGTCATGACCACCGGCTTCTGCCCGCTCCTGCAGTGACCGGAATTGCCGGAACAGCGCATTGCCATTGTCCTCGTTTTGGGCAAAGTCCTCCGAAATGCACACCAAATGGGTGAAAATGCTTCTGGTTTTGTACCCTGCGCCGTTGTTGTCCTCGGCATAATAGGTGCAGACGAAGCCCTCCGGCAGACACGCCTGCTCCCGGTTATTGTGGTTTTTCACCATGATTCCCACCAGAATGCCGTCTTTCACAATCAGGGCGGTCACATCGGAATCCTTGTCCAGACGGCAGTAGCCGGAGTCCTGCCGTCTGGATTTCCAGCCTGTATTGTGGAAACGGTCATAGGTGGTGGTGCGGTAGCAGTCCATCTGCTCTTCGATGGTCAGCCCCACCAGTCTCTCGGCAAAACCCTGAGGGAAGGTGATTTCGCCAAAACTTTCTTCATAATTGACAATCCGCATGTTTTTTCCTCCTGTTACGGTGTTGTGGGTTACCGGGGTATGATTTTTGTGGGGGGTCATTTGACGGTTGCGGTCCACTGATTGTCCGTGACCACATACTGAAATTCCGTCAGTAGCGGGTTATTCATCACATCCAGAAGGGTCTGCAAATCGGCAACCGTATGTAGCCCCGGCAGTTCGGCATAGGAAAACCAGCCCACTTCCCCCTCGGCTGAGGATGTGAGTTCCCCGGTGAACTGGGTCGCCTTAAAGAGGAAGACCACATACCGCCCACCCTCCAGAGGGAACTGCTTCACCCCCACCAATTGGGGATTCCGGATGGTCAGGCCGGTTTCCTCCTGCATTTCCCGGACAACGGCATCCACGAAGGATTCCCCCGGCTCTACATGACCACCGGGAAGGGCATAGCCCCGCCAGTCCGCCTTGGTTCGGTTTTGCAGGAGGATTTTGTCGCCCTGCTGGATGAGGCACAGGACGGTGAGTTCGGTGGGTTCGGTTCTGGGCATGGTGGGCTCCTTTCTGGGGGGGGTCACACTCCGCCCCAATCTCATTCTCCCCGCTGAGTAAACCGGTACTTTCCTTTTCCGCATCCGGTCACCGGCGCAATAACCCCCATTTCCCGCAGAACCTTCAGCAGTTCTGACGCTCTGCTGGGCTTCAGGTCAAGCACCGCCATCACATCCCTGCGGGAAAATACCTCGCCGCAAGGGAATGCCAGACGCAACTTTTCCACCCGCCCGGCGGTTTTGGGCAGGATTCCCTGGTCAATGTCCGGTTTTTCTCTGCCAATGTCCGGTTTTTGGGGGGCAATGTCCGGTTTTTCTTCCCCAATGTCCGGTTTTTCCTCGTCAAGGAATGCGCCGCTGATGTGAAGCGACCGGTTGTGCAGGGGGTGATTCTCGCTTGGGACTATCCGTCAGCTTTACCGTCTGGCGATGTAGCTGGTCACCGCCTGCCGCAACCACCAGCTCAGCCGGTGGGTAAAGGATTCCCTGTCTTGCAGAAAGTCAAAGGAATCCACGGCTCTTTCCAAAGCCTGCAGGCAGTACAGTGCCAAAACCAGAGTCTGCATATGGGGTTTTGTCCTCTTGACGTATCCGGCGACCATGGGCAGATAGCTCTCTATCAGTTTCTGACGGGCAGCGCAGTCTCCGGCGTTCATTTGTGTGGCGTAGTGGATTTCTTCTTCCCGGGTCAGCTTTTGACAGGATGCCGCCTTTTGATAAAAGTCCTCGATGGTGATGAAAATCATGGGTTACCGCCTCGCTATGCAGTTCATTTTATCCGGTGCTTTTGCTGGCTTAATATTCGGCGCATTACATTTTGAGTCAATCCATTAGGGTATCCTGTCCCCGATTTTGGAGCCAAATATCGATATTTATCCTTCCAAGCCAAACTCTATCTTCAATAAGTCAAATCGCTTTTGCTCATGTTGTTTTATGTCGAGCAGAGGATTATACAAAATATGTTGCATGACATCGGCATCTTTCAAAATCTCATCCAAAGGTCCATGAACCGCAGATTTATGGCTATGATTATATATCGCCGCACAAATCAGATTTATTTCGTCATTGTCAAACACGCTTAACGACTTTAAAATACCTCGTGCCATCTCCGCCCCTTTATGAGCATGGGATTGTGAATCCAGATTTGCATATGTATATATGTCATGCAACATACCTGCAATAACAGATAGTTCAATATTTTCTTTGCGCTTTGCGGCAATCAAAGCACATGCCTGCGAGACACCATACAAGTGTAAATACGCATGTCTTCGCGCCTCGTCCTTCGTCATTTTTAGCAAGATTTCGTCCACAATCTCTCTTACTTCTTCAATTCTGTTCATTTCATATTCTCCGTTTTTTAGGAATACAGGCCGGGTCTATCGCACCAGAGTTCATTGGTTAATGCTATATGCCGCAAATGGTAAAACACTTATGCTTGGCAAAACACGTTTCCACCCACGGACTCAATTCTTCAATAACACCCTTCCATTGCTCGTTTTCTTTCGCATTGATGACCAAGGTTTGCCATTGTTCTTTGCTCACTTCGGTAGGGGCATAATAACAAAATTCCTGGACAGACCCGGAGAACAACGCATAAAGCATAAGAGAATCAAACGTGTCTGCATGGAGAAAAAGTGAATCTTTTAGCCAAAATTTGTGCCGGAATTGTCCTTTTTGAAATTCAAAATAGCAGGTGCTTCCCGTTTCTTTTCGTTGGGCTTCATCAAGAAAAAACTTCACTCACTCGTACCTCTTCATCAAATCTAAATTTGCGTAATTGATGCGACTGGCGCAACGTTTGTTCCTTAAGTCCGTGACCCTGCCATCAATCCATCTTTCCTCGTTGAGCTGTTTCAATCCTCCGGCTTTTCAAAGGCCCGGCTATAGCCCAGACATTCTCGAAAAAGCTTTCTGCCAACATATTCTTTAACATCGAAGCAGTCTGCACGATAGTATTCGTTCCAATAGCTAATCATTCTGGAGAAGCTTTTGCATAGTGCGCGTTTATTCGCCATACAGAACGACTTGATTTGTTCGTTGGGTTTTTCGCTCAGGGAATTATAAATCACATGAAGAATTTCAATGACATATTCATCGCACAGCTTAACAATATAGGGGATAACCCACGGTTCAAAGTCAGAAGACAGCAGTTTCCCCACATATTTCTCTCTCAAATAGCCATTACTGCTTCTGGTATACAAGCAGAAGAGGATTTGCTTCTGCAATGCGGTCAGCTTTGCAACATCGCTTTCGGACGGTTCAACGAGGTAACATCTGTACGGAATTGCTATTACATGGTCAGCCAACACATATTCCATGCTTTCCTTCGAGAACCAAGCTGAACCACCGTAACGCGTTCTTTTGGGAATAATGCTTAATACAACGTCAAAATCTTTTGCTTGTTCAGCGGGAAAAAAGTCTGCCATACAAGAACCTCCTCTGCATATTATCCTCAGGTCTTGCGCCTGAATCCGCCTTGAACGCCTTCGCATGAACGGTTTACGGGCATAATCACCGACCTATTCCCGGCTCAACAGCCCCACCGTCTCCACATGCCCCGTCCTCGGGAACATATCCACCGCCTGCACGGTCTTCAGCCCATACCCCTTCTCCTTAAACCGCGCCACATCTCTGGCCAAAGTCGCCGGGTCGCAGGAGACATATACCACCCGCCGGGGGTTCATCCGGTCAATGGCTTCAATCACATCGGGGCTCAATCCCTTCCGGGGCGGGTCGACCACCACCACATCCGGCTTCTCTCCCCGTCTCTCCAGCTCCAGTGCCGCCTGACCTGCATCGCCGCAGAAGAATTCTACATTCTCCACGCCGTTGCGCAGGGCGTTTTGTGTGGCATCCGCTACCGCCTGGGGTTCAATCTCCACGCCGATGACCTGTCCCGCCGCCTTGGCCATAGCCAAAGTAATCGTACCCACGCCGCAGTACAAATCCAGCACCTTGTCCGTCTTCCGGATGTCTGCCGCCTCAATGGCCAGGGCATAGAGCCGCTCTGCCTGGTCGTGGTTCACCTGATAGAACGACCGGGGAGACAGCCGGAAGGTGAGTCCGCACAAGGTGTCCTCAATCCAGCCCTCACCATAGAGATTCAGGAACTTGTCCCCCAAAATGGCGTTGCCTTTCCGGGTGTTGACCCCCAGCACCAGGGTCTTGAATCCGGGGACAGCCTTCAATTTTTCCACCAGTGCCTCTGCATGGGGGAGCTTCTCCCCATTGACCACCAGACACACCAGCACTTCTCCGGAAACCCAGCCCTTGCGCACATAGATGTGGCGAAGCAGACCCTTGCCCGTGGTTTCGTCATAGACCTGCACCCGGTATCCGTTCATATAGTCCACCACAATGTCCCGCACCTGATCCATTTCTGCCGGAAGAATGGCGCAGCGGGGGGTGGAGATGACCTCGTGGGTGCCCTCCTGAAAGAAGCCCGCCACCGCCTGACCTTTCCGCCGGGTTACCGGGTACTGGGCCTTGTTGCGGTAGTGGTGAATGTCCGGGGCGGGGAGAATGGGCACTTCCTCCAGATTTTCCCCACCAATCCGGTTCAGGGACTGGCGCACCCGGTCTGCTTTCAGGCGGCATTCCTCGGTATAGTCCATGTGCTGGAACACGCAACCGCCGCACCTCTTCCCCACGGGACACGCCCGGTTCACCCGGTGGCCGGATACCGCATGGATGTTCACGATTTTTCCCGCCGCCCAGGTCTTGGCCGCTTTGGTGATCTGGATATCGCAGACCTCGCCGCAGATGGCATCGGGAACGAAGACGGCGCACCCCTCCACATGGGCAATGCCCTGCCCCTGGGCGGTATAGTCGGTGATGGTGGTGGTGTAAATTTGATTCTTGTTCAGCATAGTGTTACTCCCCGGGAATCGCCTGTGGGATTCCAATCTGTTTTCTGTATTCTCCTGCCCGGTTGCAGGTTTTGGGATTCGGTTTGTCTTCCGGTGGGCAAGTCCCTCCGGTGTTCCCCATTCCGATGGTCAGGGGGTTGTATATTCCAGCAGGCGGTATAGCTTTTGGGAAAACCGCCCGGCATACAGGTGCTTGAACATGATTCTCTCCATGCCATGCAATTGGCAGATGTCGCTCTCCGGTGTCATGGGGTGTTCCCGGAGGAAAGATAGTCCCGACTCCTGTAGTCTCAGTGGGTCATCCAGATCATAGACCGTCCGAACACCCACCTGACGGATGGGATTTCTGTACCCGGACAGTTTCGCCGCCAAGGGGGTATAGCCATCCAGCAACAGGGAGACGCCCGCAAAATGCCCGCACAGACCACGAAGCAGTCCATCCAGTTCCCCGGGGCTCAGGTACATACTGACCCCCTCCATCACCACGATTGCCCGCCCGGTCTCCGGAATCTGCTCCAGCCAGTCCGGTTGACGCAAATCCCCGGCCAGCATACGGTAGTTGTCCCGCTCCCGGTAGTGGGTTTTTCTCGCCGCAATGACCTGCGGGAAGTCCACATCATACCACCGCCGTCCCTCCCCATTCACCCGGAGCACACGGCTGTCCATGCCGCACCCCAGATGGAGGACAACTGCATCCGGGTATTCTTTCTGCCGGGCCAGCACCCAACGGTCAAATACCGCCGCCCGGATGCCCATATAGTACGCCAGCCATTTGGATTTTGCCTTTCCCCGGAGTTTGATGCCCTCCGCCGCCCAGATTGCTTCTGCTTTTTTGTCCCGGAGGAACAGTCCCCTCCGGCTCACATAGGCCTTGCCATAGAGGGGAATATACAGGGTTTTGTTTACCTCGTTCATGTTATCACCTGCAAGTTGGAGGGGTTGTCTCCGGTGGTTATGGGTACAATGGGTTTATTCCCGGCGACTGCAATGCAACCCCGGAACAGCCGCTGACCATTTGGGAAGGTGATGCTCTCCATTTCCTCCCGGCTTATGTTCCGGATATTTACCCGGTGCGGGTTGTTCCGCTTTATCCGGCAATCACGGTGTGCATCAGGTATATCACATAAAGCCCACCAGAGAAAAACAGCAGCCCCAGCACCCATTCTTTTGTCCCCCGAAACCTGTCGGGATATGCCCGCCCCGGAAACCACTTGACATAGACCATAACCGCCTTGGGGAGCAGGCGGTGCTTGCCCTGAGACCCACGCCCGGAATATCGGTATGCTCTTCCATTGACGGTATAGGTGTATGCGTATCTCGTAATCATGACCGGTCGGCGGTCCAGGGTTCTGATTGTGCGGCCGTATTTGGTGCGGGCAATGTTTCTGGTTATACCCTTGGCCAGTGTTCCCGTGGTTGTGGTCAGGCATCGGGGAAAAAGCCCCAAAATCCCAATCATCAGATTCCACAGACCCAGTAGCAACATCCCAACACCAATCACATGGTAAGCAACCATTTCCTGTGCGCCTCTCTTTAACCGCAAATCCGGAACAGCCGCTGACCATTTTGGAAGGTGATGTCCTCCATTTCCTCCCGGCTTATGTTCCGCAGTTCTGCCAGCTTTTCTGCCATGCGGTAGAGGTAGCCGGGGTCGTTGCGTCTGCCCCGGAAAGGTTCGGGTGCCATATAGGGGCAGTCAGTCTCCACCACCATCCGCTCCATGGGGATGGTCAGGGCAGTTTCCACCAGTTTCCGGGCATTTTTGAAGGTAATGACCCCGGTAAAGCCGATATACCAGCCCTTGCGCACCAGTTCTTTGGCCATTTCCGCAGACCCGGCATAGCAGTGGAATACCCCGGTGACCTGGGGGAATTCGGCCAGGACCTTCAGCGTGTCCTCCGCCGCCTCCCGCATATGGATAATCACCGGCAGGTCCAGTTCTTTCGCCAACGCCATTTGCTTGCGGAAGCAGAGGATTTGCTGTTCTCTTGGGATGTCCTCATAGTGGTAGTCCAGACCAATTTCCCCGATGGCTTTGACCTTGTCTTCCCGTTTCGCCAAATCATAATACAACGACAGCACATCATCGCCAATGTTGTCGGCGGCATCGGGGTGAGAGCCCACAGCGGCATAAATCCAATGGTTCTCCCGGGACAGCTTCACCGCCGCCAGAGAAGAAGCCACATCACAGCCCGGGTCCATCAGCAGGCCGATTCCCGCCTCCGGCAGAGACTTCAGCAGTTCCTCCCGGTCGGCATCAAAACGATGGGCATCCAAATGGGCATGGGTATCAAAAAGCATAACATTCATCCTTTCTCAATATCGCACCGGGGCTGGGCTGGGCCAGTTATGATGCCTTTGGCAGTTATGGTGCCTTTGGCAGTTATGGTGCTTCGCAGTTATGATTCCCCTGCGGGGAAGTGATATTTAGGGGAGGTTGCCCGCATACCTTCCGGCGAATTTGTACGGCTATTTGTCGATAGTCGTAGGGGCGGGTCATGACCCGCCCGGCAGTACAGGCTTTCCGCAAGCGAAAACCTCCCGGCGAATCCGCACCGCCTACCAATGCGCGTCAGGGATGCCGCGCGCTACGGGCGTAGTGGGGACGATATGCGTTCATTGGCACTCCCCGATTGCGGAACACGGAACCGCCAATTGAGTTCCCTGCGAATGATGGGCAGGCCGTGGATTTATCGGCAGTCCGCCAGCGGGGTCAGCATAGTATTCATTGGGTATATTGTACCGCAAAAGGGGCTTTCCCGCAAGAGCGAGAGTTGTTTTTTTCGCCAATCAGGAAAACCCCCGGCCACCAATGGCAGCCGGGGGAGGTCGGGTTGGGGATTATTCGCTGATGGGATTCACGATGGTAATCATTTCCTTGGCCATTTCTTCGGTAATGACCAGATCGCCCAGCAGGTCGTAGTAGGTGTCTTCGCCGAGGGCTTCAATCATGTCTTCCCGGTAATTCCACATATCCCACCAATCTTCCCAGAACTCAGGGATGACAAAGACATAGGTATAATCCTCATCCTTGCCCAGATATCCTCTGGGGTCATAGGCCACATTGGTGACATCGTTGGGAATGCCCAGGATTCTGATCACATAGTTCACGCCAACATGGTTTGCCAGTGCGCCATGGTCCACATCCTCAGGGGCAATATTTTCCTGATGTGCAATCCAGGCACGGATCAACGCTTCACCGGAAATATCTGCCCTCCAGTAGTAATCTTCGCTGCCCCTGTGCCATACGATGGCCAAATCATCCATCCAACCTTCCGGGAAAGTAATGGTCAGCCCGCCGCCGGGCAGAGTGACGGTATTGCTCTGTCCGACATAACCATAGCGATAGTGCTCTCCCACATCCCCGCTCCACTGCTCGAATTCGCACGCAGCCAGAGTTTCCGGAGACAACGCCACCCCATAGGGGCCGGGATTCAGATTGCCGTCGGTGGTGACGTCGGTGGTTTCCGGTGGTTCGGTGGCTTCGGTGGACACCGTGGGTTCTGTTGCATCCGTCTGCAGTGCGGTGCTTTCGGTGGGCTGGGTCGTGGGCGTGTCGTTATTCGGGTTGGAAGCAGCACAGCCGAAGACAGGCACGAGCATCAGAATCGCCAGAGTAAGGGCAAAAAGTTTCTTCATGGGTGTTTCCTCCAATCAATATATTTCCACTCCCAGCTTTGGTGTGGTGGCTACATTATACCACCAAACCCCGCTTTCTGTCAATCGTGATAATGAACAAAACTTTATCCTCCGTCTTGTGAATATTAACTAAATGTAGCCCCGCACATTTTCCCTCATGTCCACGCCCACATAGACCGGCAGAAAATTTTTCCACTCCCTCAGGTTTATCCTGCCATCCCCCCGGGCATAATGACCCCGGAGGTGTATTACCCATGAACAATGACAAACGCAAGAAAACCTGGAGCGGCACAAAGGCCCGGGGCTACTACATCGCCCTTGGTCTGTGCGCCATCGCAATCGCCATCGCCGGATTGGTCTACTACCAGTCCCCGGAAGAAGTCCCCGCGGTCAGGGAGGACACGGTGCCCATCCATGTGACGGCAAAAGAGCCCCAGCAGGATTTCATTTCCGTCATCGGCACAGAGCCCAAAGATGACACCACCGCTCCCCCCACCGACCCCACCAGGCCCATGGAAACCCAGCCCAAACCCATCCGGACCATGTGGCCCATTGAAGGAGAGGTGGTGGCGGTCTTTGCCGCAGACAAACTGACCTATAACCAGACCACCCAGGATTGGCGGGTACACCACGGCATTGACCTCTCCGCCCAGGAGGGAGCAGAGGTAAAAGCCGCCGCTGACGGCACGGTCTATGCCGTCTATACCGATCAGGTGATGGGCACCACAGTGGTCATTCAGCACGAGGGTGGCTATATGACCACCTATGCCAGTCTTTCTGAGGAAGTGACCGTCACCGAGGGACAGCAGGTCGCCATGGGGCAGGTTATCGGTACCGTCGGACAGTCCTGCCTGACGGAAAAGGCACTGGGTCCCCATGTCCACTTCAGCGTCACCTGCAACGATGTGCTGGTCGACCCGGAGGCTTTTTTGACGGGGGTTTGAATATTGCCCTGTTGATTGCATCAATTGTCCTGCGCTGATCCAGTACGGATGAAGCTCAGGTTGCCTGCTTCATCTGCAAAAATTACGCTGACGGTATCATATCATCATTTTGAACCGTCAGCGTTCTCTTTGTCTATTCGCTTAAGCTTCGACCAGTCTGGCCGTTTCCCCGCTCCGCACCAATTCCACCGCCTCCGGGTAGAAGAACCGCAGCTTATGAGGGGCAAGGCAGAACTCCGCCACCTGACCCAGCCGCATTTCTCCATCCAGATTGATGGGCTCTTCGCTGTGGCAGGTGATTTTTACCCGGTCTGCCGTAAAGTGGCGCACATATTGGGGGTATTCCTGATATCGCCCCTGCTTATATGGGCCAATGATTCTGGCCACCGTCAGGCGGCTGACCCGCTTCACCAAAAGGACATCCAGTTTCCCGTCCGTGGGGTCAGCCTCCGGCACAGGCTGGAATCCGCCGCCATACCACCGGCCACTGCCCACAAAAATCATGGTCTGCTCCCCGGAAATCTCCTGCCCGTCAATCTCCACCCGGTAATTGCGGTACATCCGCTTCATCACCTGTACCAAGGTGGACAGCAGATATGCCCCGTGACCGGAGACCAGCGGCAGATGCTTATACCGGTTCATGGTGGTGGCAATCCGGGCATCCAAACCCATGGAGCAGGCATTGATGGCATAGTTTCCGCCCACTTCAATCAGGTCAAAACTTACCTCTTTCCCGGTGGTGATGAGGGCATCCATATCCCGGAAGGGGTCAGCCGCCGTGAACATCCGGATAAAGTCATTGCCGGAGCCCCGGGGGATATTGGTCACCGCCACATTGGGATGACCCGCCGCGCCATTGACCGCTTCATTGAGTGTACCATCCCCGCCACAGGCATAGACCCGCAGCGCTTCCCCGGTCTGTGCAGCCTGTTTTACCCATTGGGTGATGTCTCCCGGTTTTTGGGAGCACTGCACCAGAAAATCTGTCCCTTCAGTCATGCCGTGATTCCGGCAACAGGCGCGGATGGTCTGGGCAAATTCCTGGGCGGTGTCCTTCTTCCCGGCGGCAGGGTTGATGCAGAAGAAGTGCTTCATTTCTTCCGCCCCCCAAGATACATATAGTATTCACAGGGAATCATGCCATTATAGAGCTTGCGCCGCTTGTCCGCCCGGCGACCATAGTAATGCTCAAATTCCGGCTCAGAGGAGATGATGTATTTCTTCCAGCCGTCGGAGAATTTCAGATGCCGCCCGAACGCCTGCACCAGCCCCTGGACCTGTCTCTGCTCCAGCATTCTCTGACCGTAGGGGGGGTTGCAGACGATAATGCCCTCCCGGGAGGGCAAATCCATCTTGGTGGCATCGCCGTCTTTGAAGGTAATCAGTTTGGCTACACCGGCTTTCCTTGCGTTGGACATGGACAGACTGATGCAGGTGGGGTCGTTGTCTGAGCCTAAGATGCGGTATTCCCCATGGTATTCCCGGTCGGGGGCTTCTTTCCGCAACCGGTCAAAGACACCCTGCTCTGCGCAAGGGAAACTCTCCGCGGCAAAGCGGCGACCCAGACCCGGCGCCCGGTTGACGGCAATGAGGGCGGCCTCAATGGGAATCGTACCCGAGCCGCAGAAGGGATCCCAGAAGAAGTCTCTGCCCCGGTAGCGGGTGAGCTGAATCATACCGGCGGCCAAAGTTTCCCGCAGGGGGGCTTCGTTGCCCACTGCCCGGTAACCCCGCTTGTGGAGTCCTGCGCCGGTGGTATCCAGAAACAGCTCAAACTGGTCATGCATCAAGGAGAACTGGAGCTGATGCATAGCCCCGGTCTCCGGCAACCAGCCAATGCCATATTTCTCCCCCAGCCGCTTGGCCGCCGCCCGCTTGACGATGGCTTGACAGTCGGGGACGGAGTGAAGCCGGCTGTTCAGGCTGTGCCCCTTTACCGGGAATTTGCCGTCTTTGGGGATAAAGTCCTCCAGGGGGACGGCATAGGTGGCCTGAAACAGTTCCTCAAAACTCTTCGCCGGGACACTGCACAGCCGCAGGAGGACTCTCTCACCGGTGCGCAGCCAGAGATTGGCCATGGCCATAGCCTCCCAGCCACCGTCAAAGAGCACCCGGCCATTTTCCGCCCGGACATTCTCCAGTTCCAGCCGCCGCAGTTCATCTGCGGCCAAGCCCTCCAGCCCAAACAGGCAGGGGACAACAAAGGTAAATTTTGTCATGTTTTCTCTCCCATCTCTCAATCAGACTTATACAGGGGCAGGGCTGCGCCAGTTATGCGCCTTCGGCTGTGATGATGCCTTCGGCAGTTATGTTGCTTCGCTGTGATGTTTCCCTTCGGGAAGTGACTTTCTGGAGAGGTTGCCTGCTTACCTCCCATCAAATCCGCACGACTTCAGGCGACATTCGTAGGGGGCGGCGCCCTCGACGTCCCTATCCCCCCGCAACCTTGTCCCTCTCGTTCACGAGGGGGATGCCGAAGGCAGGGGGAGTATGGGCTGCGCCAGTTATGCGCCTTCGGCTGTGATGATGCCTTCGGCAGTTATGATTCCCCTGCGGGGAAGTAATGTAATGGGAACTCCCTCCGTCTTGGCCTGCGGTCACTGCCGAATGAAGCGAGGCTGAGGGAGTATGCCGGAAGTGCTCAGCTTATCGACTCCCTCCGTCATCGCCGTTGGCGATGCCACCTCTCTCTTGGAGGGAGGCTTTGGCTGAGTGCAATCCTAAAGGCTCCCTCTCAGAGGGAGCACCACAGGCATTCCCTTCGGTCACTGCCGAGCGAAGCGAGGCTGAGGGAGTATACCGGAAGTGCTCAGCTTATTGACTCCCTCCGTCATCGCCGTTGGCGATGCCACCTCCCTCTTAGAGGGAGGCTTTGGATGTGCGCGCCATTAAGTTGACCGCATTACTCGCCGAGGGGGTCTTTGGGGTGGTGCAATCCTTCGGCTATCAGCAAACCTCCGGCGAATCCGCAACCGCCCGCAGGGGTCGCAAATTCAATACCTGTTCCCTATTCACACTTACCCATTACCTCATCAATCACGCCGCCGCCCAGAACCAAATCCCCGTCGTAGAGTACCACACTCTGCCCACGGGTCAGGGCTCTTTGGGGGGTCTCAAAGACCACCTCCACCGCCCCACCGGGAAGAACGGTGACCGTCGCCGGTTGCTCCGGGTGGTGGTATCTGGCTCTGGCCCGGACGGTGATGGGGGCTGTGGGTTCTGCTATGCTGACCCAGTTGAAGTCTCTGGCCACGAGCCGGGAAGTGAACAGACCGTCATTGTCCGACAGCACCACCGTATTGCTCTCCGGGCGAATTTCCTTGACATAGAGGGGTCTTCCTCCGCTGACGCCCAATCCCCGGCGCTGTCCAATGGTATAATGGATAATGCCCCGGTGTCTGCCCAGAATTCTGCCGTCCGTGTCCACAAAATCCCCCTCCGGGTAGTCTTTCCCGGTGCGGTTGCGGATGAAGGTGGCATAGTCACCATCGGGGACAAAGCAGATATCCTGGCTGTCCCGCTTTTTGGCATTGACGAAGCCGTTTTGCTCCGCCATCGCCCGGACTTCCTCTTTCCGCAGATGTCCCAAAGGGAACAGGGTGTGGGCGAGCTGTTCCTGGGTCATGGCATAGAGGACATAGCTCTGGTCTTTCTGGGGGTCGGGTCCCTTCAGCAGTTGCCAGCGACCATTTTCTCCCTGCTGAATCCGGGCATAGTGTCCGGTGACCACATAGTTTAACCCCAGCTCCATGGCCCGGCGGTACATCCGGTCAAACTTCAAAAAGCGGTTGCAGTCAATGCAGGGATTGGGCGTCCTGCCATCTTCATAGGCGCAGACAAACCGGTCCATGACCTGCCGGGCGAAATCCGCCTTAAAGTTGAACACATAAAAGGGTATCCCCAGCCGAAATGCCACGGCTCTGGCATCTTCCACATCTTCCAGCGAGCAACAGGTCTTCTCCGCCGGGGAATCATCGTCGCCCAGCTCATAGAGCCGCATGGTGGCACCCACACATTGGTAGCCCGCCTCTTTCATCATCAGTGCGGCAACGGCGCTGTCTACGCCGCCGCTCATGGCAATGAGGGCACTTTTTTCATTCATTGGTCTTTCCTCAATTTTTCCCTGTGCCTCCGGGTCGCCGGGGGCGGTTATGGGTTGGTGATTACGGTAATATCTTCCCGCCTGACCCGATTCCAGTCAAAGCGGTGCATCAGACTCTGCAGGTCGGTGGCTTCGTCCCGCTCCTGCAATCCTGCCCAGTAAGCCAGTCTGCCCACAATTTCTTCCGGGGTCATGGTCCGGGACAAAAGCCCCAAATCCATATCCCTGTCCCGTTTGGACAGCCGCCGCCCGTCTGCGCTGAGAAGCAACGGCACATGGCCATATTCCGGTGTAGGATAACCCAGAAGTGACTGCAGGTACATCTGCCGGGGGGTGGAGGACAGCAAATCCCGACCTCTGACCACCTCGGTCACACCGGCGGCGGCATCGTCCACCACCACCGCCAGTTGATACACAAACATCCCGTCAGACCGGCGCAGGATGAAGTCTCCACAATCCCGGGCCAAATTCTCCCGGTAGAGCCCCTGCAACCTGTCCCGGAAGACAATCTCCTTGTCCGGGACTTCCAGCCGCCACGCCGGGGGGCGGTCCATGGCCTGCCGCTCACCGGCAGTCAGATTCCGGCAGTGACCATCATAGACGAAGGTACTCTCCCCCAAATGGGGTGCGGCTACGCTGTGGAGTCGGTTTCTGCTGCAATAGCAGGGGTAAATCAGCCCCTTCGCCCCCAGGATATTCAGCGCTTCTTCGTAATGGCTGTCCCGTTGGCTTTGGCACTGCATCTCTTTGTCCCAATATAGCCCCAGCCATTCCAAATCCCGGCGCAGAGTATCGGCATACTCCGGTTTGGTGCGCTGGGTATCCAAATCCTCCATGCGGAGAATCAATGTACCGCCCCTCGACCGCACGGACAGCCACGCCAGAAGCGCGGCAAAGAGATTGCCCATGTGCATCCTGCCGCTGGGGGTGGGGGCAAAGCGACCAACAGGCTTCATTCCGCCTCCTCCACCGGAAGCGTCACCCAGTTGAGGGTATAGCCCAGCGCGGGAATCACCCGCTCCAGCGCATCAGTCATGGTGATGCGCAAGGTAGAGGTATTGCGGCAGGGGTGCAGACCCAGGAATTCCTGTTGCTTCAGGGGGCTGTCCATGACCAGCGTCACGGCCTTCTCTTTGTCCTGCAATAAGCCCAGCAAACTGGCCGAGCCGGGCGCAACGCCCAGAAGGTTCATCAAATCCTCCTCAGAAGCAAAGCTCAGCCGACTGCAACCCAACTGGGCAGAGAGATACTTGGTCTTAAATACCTTGTCCCCCTCCATCAGCAGGAGATAAAACTGGGTCTTCTGCCGGTTGCACAGGAACAGATTCTTGGCAATGGGCGCACCCAGCACCCCCTCAACGGCGTGGCAAGTCTCAATGTGGAAAGCGGGGTCATGGTCAACCCGGTGGTATTCCACACCCAGCTTGTCCAGAAAATCATAACAGCCCTGCTCTACCGGGGGGCGGGAATCTTCGGGGCGACCGGCAACCAAACCGGTCTTCAATACAAATTCTTCCATAGTTCCTCCAAAAGTCTCTCTTTAATCCATGATATTCAGGTCGCCGGGTTCAATGGTGACCTTGTAGGGGTTGCAGGTGGAATTGACCAGTTCAGCCACTTCATCGGGATACAAGACATAGTATGACCCGCCGCCGATGGAGGTGGCATAGCCGGGCAAGGTATCGCTCCGGATGTGGTCAAAGCCCGCTTTCCAGGCATTCAGCGCCAGCCAGAGCATATTGCCGGTGGTCAAATCCGTGGTGGTGTTCAGCTTCAGGCTGGAGAGTACCTCCGGCAGTTTGCTCAGGTTGGATACCTTCAGCCACTGGTCCATGCAGGCGGAAATAAACTCCCGCTGTACACTGACCCGCCCCAAATCCTGATTGGCATAGCCCTTGCGGAAGCGCACCAGACACATGGCATCGTAGCCGGAGAGGGTTTGCATACCCTTCTCCAAATCGATGTGCAGACCCTGGGAGGGGTCGGAGTAATACATATCCTGGGGGACGTCAAATTCCACGCCGCCCATGGCATCCACAATGTCCACGAATCCCTCAAGGGAAATCAGCATATAGCCATCGGGCTTATAGCCGATAATGTCCTTAACATAGAGCATGAGATTTTCCATGCCCTCTACGGGGTCTTCCTTGCCGTTGTTGCGCCCGAAGGCACTGTTGAGCTTGGCGTTGTTTCCGGCGGTGGTGTGGGTCAGGGTATCCCGGGGCAGACTCACCAGATTCACCGCGTCCTCCCGGGGGTTGATGTACAGCAGCATCATGGTGTCCGTCCGTGTGCCCTCCAAATCCGTACCGCAGAGCAGAATGGTCACTGCGCCGCCCTTTCGCTCGCCAATGGGATCATCGGTGTGAGGCGCGCGGATGAACAGGGACAGTCCCAGCCAAATCACGCCCACAAACACCGCCAGCACCAACAGCATACCGGTACAGCCGCAACCTCTGCGCTTTTTCTTCTCCCGGGTGGGTGCTTGTCTCATGGGGTGCGCCTCCCGGTCATCGTCTTTGGGGTCATCGTCTTTGGGGTCATCGTCTTTGGGGTCGTCGTCTTCGGGGTAGTTGTCATCTTCGGGGTAGTCGTCATCGTCTTCCAAATACGCTTCGTCGTCATATTCTTCGGCATAATCCTCGTCGTATTCTTCCCCATCGGGTTCTTCGGGGTAGTACAGGTCTTCTTCCTCCGGTTCATATTCCGGCTGATCCAAATATGCCGGGATTGCAGTACCGGCTCGCCGGGCGGCCTCCACATCCGGGTTATAGGCCGGGATTGCGGTGGGCTTCAGGTCACGGCGGGCACCATAGCCATTGGAGAAATTCCGGATGGTGGGCTCCGGTGTTGCGGGCTTTTTACCGCCCTCCACCACATCGCCAATCTGCCGGAGCAGTTCTTCGAGTTCATCGTCTGGTCTGTCAATCATCTTCTTCGCCTCCCTGGGCAAAACTTGCCGGTTATCTATTCTAGATTATAGCGCAAACTTCCCCGGATGTAAACTGTTTCGTCGTGGAAAAACGCACAGACATCGCCGGCTTTTCCGAAAGTCCCCGTCAGCAATCCGTGGGGTATACCGTCTGCCCCGGCAAGGTTTTCTCATCTCAGCGGGGGTGTCTTTATCGGGCAGGGTTCTCTTTACAGGCTGGGCAGAACCTTTGCCGGTACGGGTCTTTTCCCGGCGGCGAAAGAAACCCGGAGATTGACATTCCCCGGCTCAGGCGGTACAATAACAAAAAACCACGACTGAGGCCGGTCGTAAAGAGAATTGGGGGACATATGAAATTACTGGAATTGTTTGTTTTGGCCATAGGGCTGAGTATGGACGCCTTTGCCGTTGCGCTGTGCAAGGGTCTGGCACTGGGCAAAGTGCGGGGCAGGCAGGCGGCATGGGTCGGTCTTTGGTTCGGCGGCTTTCAGGGGCTGATGCCGCTTATCGGCTT
Organism: Oscillospiraceae bacterium; assembly: GCA_015067725.1. GTDB lineage: Bacteria > Bacillota > Clostridia > Oscillospirales > Oscillospiraceae > Faecousia. Next base: position 71,573 of record SVLX01000005.1, read on the forward strand.
CCTGCTGGCCAGTTCTTTCGCCGGTGCCATCGAAGCCGCTGACCACTGGATTGCCTTCGGTTTGCTGGCCATCATCGGCGGCAACATGATTAAAGAAGCCATGGTCGGCGACGAAGAAGAAACCTCCGGGGATTTGGCCGTGAAAGCCATGTTCCTTCTGGCGGTGGCAACCAGCATTGACGCACTGGCGGCGGGCATTTCGCTGGTGGCGATGGTGGAGATGCCCCTGCTTGTCGATGGTGTATTCAACCCCGGCAGCATTTGGGTCGCCGTGACTTTTATCGGTTGCGTGACCTTTGTCCTGTCCGCCCTGGGGGTGAAGCTGGGCAGCCTGTGCGGTGCGAAGTATGGCAAGCGGGCAGAGTTTGCCGGTGGCGTGATTCTCATCCTGCTGGGGCTGAAGATTCTGCTGGAGCACCTGGGTATTCTGACCTGAGGGCGAAAACCGGAGACTTCAGGGTAAACCGGGGGATTTTCCCGGGAAAAAGCTGACTTTTTTCGGAAAAAACTTCAAAAACCTCTTGCAATATGGCTCCGGTGGTGTTATACTTATTAGGTAAGTAAGAAGGATTTTGGAAGAGAGGGGGAAGCCCCTCTCTTTCTTGCTGAGAAAGGCGTGTTGCTATGAAGATCACTGAACAGGTCGAATCCTTTGCCCGCCCCGTGGTCGAGGGCATGGGTCTGGAGCTTTGGGACGTGGAGTATGTCCGGGAGGGTGCTGACTGGTTCCTCCGGGTGTATATCGATAAAGACGGCGGAATTGATATCGAAGACTGTGAGAGAGTTTCCAGAGCCCTGGACCCCATCCTGGATGAAAAAGACCCCATCCCCGACAGCTATCATTTTGAAGTCTGCTCCGCCGGTCTGGAGCGGGTGCTGAAGCGACCCGGTGACTTCGCCCGGTTCATGGGCAGTGCCGTGCTGGTAAAGCTGTATCAGCCCAAGAACGGCATGAAAGAATACCCCGGTACGCTGGAAAACTATGAAGACGGCCGGGTGACGGTCTCTACGGCCGCCGGTACTTTTACTTTTGAAAAAGCGGAGATTGCCATGGTGCGGCTCCGTGTGGAATTTTGACAGGAGGAACGTGTCAACATGGCTAAGACAACCAGAAAGAAAGCAGCCCCCGCCCCCCAGCTCTGTCAGCCCGATGTGATTTTCGGCGCGCTGAAGGATTTGGAGGCTGAGCGCCATATTCCCGTAACCTATATGGTCGAGCGCATTAAGCAGGCTCTGGTCAATGCATATAAGAAAGACCGGGAGGACCATCACCTGCCCGTGTCTGAGCGTGTTCTGGTGGAATTGACGGAAACCAGAATGTCCATGGCCCAGCAGTGGCTGGTGGTAGACGAAGTAGAGAACCCCAATGCCGAAATCACCCTGGACGCCGCCCGGAACTTAGACCCCAATGTTCAGGTGGGCACCTTGATCTCCATCCCCGTAAAGGTGGAGGCTTTTGGCCGCATCGCCGCCCAGACCGCCAAGCAGGTCATCATTCAGGGCATCCGTGAGCACGAGCGGGGCACCATGTATGAGAGCTACTCCTCCAAGAGTCAGGAACTGCTCATCGGTACGGTCTTTAACATCGATCCCGTTACCCGGGATATGCGCATCCAAATCAGCAACAGTGAGGAGAAGTCCGTTGCACTGCTGAAAGCTGAGGAACAGATTCCCGGCGAGGTCTATAAAGAGGGTGAACTCATCCGGGTCTATGTGGTGGAAGTCCACAAGGCCAACCGTGGCCCCATGGTGGCAGTCTCCCGCACCCATCCCAATCTGGTGCGCCGTCTCTTTGAACTGGAAGTGCCCGAAATTGCCGATGGTCTGGTGGAACTGCGGAATATCGCCCGTGAACCCGGCAGCCGCAGTAAGATCGCCGTCCGTGCCATGCAGGAGGGTATTGACCCCGTGGGTGCCTGCGTCGGCCCCAGAGGTGGCCGTGTTGCCGCCATCGTTTCCGAACTCCACGGCGAGAAAATTGACATCGTCACCTGGTCCGAAGACCCCTGCCAGTATGTGGCGGCGGCCCTCGCTCCGGCAGATGTGCTCAGTGTGGAGCTGATTCCCGGTCAGAAGGCTTGCCGGGTCGTCGTCCCCGATGACCAGCTCTCTCTGGCTATCGGCAAAGAGGGTCAGAATGCCCGCCTGGCCGCAAGACTGACCAGCTATAAAATTGACATCAAGTCCCAGTCCAAGGCCAATGAGGAGCAGGCAATTGTGGATGCCGCCGCCGCGGACATTATGACCATCATTAACCGGGACGACGAGGAAACCGAAGAAGTGACCGAAGTCGTGGAAGAAACCGCCGAAACCGCAGAAGCAGTGACCGGGACTGCGGAGGAAACCACCGAAGCATAATTGGCGCGCTCTCCATGCGCCATGTTCGCCCGTCAGCGGGTGTGATAAAATCCACAAACCGTGGGAGTAAAGGGGGTGCCCCAAAATGCAGAAGAAGATTCCCATGCGGCAATGCATGGGCTGTCGGGAACGTAAACCCAAGAAGGAGCTGATCCGGGTAGTGCGCTCGCCGGAAGGTGAGGTGGGCCTGGACTTTAAGGGCAAGGCCCCCGGACGGGGCGCATATGTCTGCCCCAGCTTAGAATGTCTGAAGAAGGCAATCCGATCCAAAGCACTGGACCGGAATCTGGAGGTGCAGGTGCCGGAAACGGTGCTCGATGCCCTCCGGGAAGAACTGGAGGTGAATGGCCATGAATCCTAATGCCATCAACTATTTATCCCTGGCCAGAAAAGCCGGACGCATCGAAGTGGGCGAAGAACCCGTAGGTGCCGCCGCCCGGTCAGGTCATGCCAGATTGGTTCTTGTGGCCAGTGACGCACCGGACAATACCCGCCGCAGAGCGAAGAACTTTGTGGCCGGAACAGACCAGCAGATGGTTATCCTGCCCTTCACCAAAGAGGAGATGGGCACCGCTCTGGGCAGAACCGTGGTCGCTTTGGCGGCCATGACTGACCCGGCCATGGCATTGGCCTTCCTCAAGTCTCTGGGGGACGAAAAGCAGTACGCCGGAGCTGTGGAACAGCTCACCATTAAGGCTGACCGGATGCGCCGCCACCAACAGGAACTTAAGGCCCACGAGAAGAATATCCGAACCGGCAAGACCCGCAAGAATCAGGAATCCAATCCTCAACAGGCGGCAACAGCCACCCCCGCAGAGGAAGATCATCGCCGGGAGGATGCCGGTCACCGGGGAGAATACCGCAAAACCGGTTTTGACCGCCGGGACGGAAGGCCAAATACCGACCACCGCAAACCGCAGGCAGACCGGCGCAACACCGGCTACACCCCCGGGAAACAGCAAAACAACCGAAGCGGTAAGGTTCAGGGAACGCCCGGCCGGAGCGGTCACTTCATCGATAATCGGGGGGACACCCAAACCGGTGACAGCCGCAAAACCGGGAAATGGGACAGCCGGGACGGGCAAAAGCACTACCCCCGGACGTCGGGCAACAAGTCCCCTTACTCCGGCAGGAGCGGCGGGACAGGGCCCCAGTATCGTAAAGAATCCGGCAAACCCGCCGGAAAGAAATATGCCACCGTCAACAAAGTCGCCGGGCGCAAGCCGGGCAGAAAGACACATGGAGGTGCGGAAGTATGAGTTTTATCAAATATCGAATTCGGGAGGTCGCCGGGGATCTTGGCATGACCGCCAAGGAAGTCACAGACATTCTGGCCATGTACTTTGACCGTCCCAAGAGCAGCAGTCAGGTGCTCACCGACGAGCAACTTAATGTTTTCTTCGATCATGTAACCCAGAAGAATCAAATCGCCTCTCTGGAGCAGGTCTTTGCCACCGCCCAGGCCAAGAGCGAACCCAAGCCCGCCCAGAAGCCTGCCGGCAGAAGTGAGGCCCCCAGAACCGAGGGTAAGCCCCACAACAGACCCGAGCAGGGTAAATCCCACGCCAGACCCGAGCAACCCAAACAGCCCGAACAAGCCAAACCCGCCGAAACCGCCAAACCCAAAGAGCCGGAGCGCAAGCGGGAGCGCCGGGTGGTGGATACCTCTGCCGTCCGGGTCAATGCCGACCGCTTTGACGACCGGGTGGATACGCTGGTCTCTGAGCGGGCCCACGATATGGCCGGCGGCAAACAGCGTATCGGCGGCAAGGGCAGCAAGACCGCCAAGAAGACCGGCGGCAAGTTCCAGGGCAGCAAAGCCAAAAATGAAGAGCAGGAGAAAATGCGCCGCCTGCGGCTGGAGGTCATTAAGAAGACTCCCCTGACCGTAAAAATTCCCGATGAGATTACCGTCGGCGAGCTGGCCAGCATGATGAAGAAGACCGCCGCCGAGGTCATCAAGACCCTGCTGAAGAATGGTGTCATGGCCTCCATCAATCAGGTCATTGACTTCGATACCGCCGAATTTGTGGCAACCGAACTGGGCTGCAAGGTGGAGCGGGAAGTAACTGTCACCATCGAGGAGCAGATCATTGACGACCATGTGGATACCGCAGACGAGCTCCAGCCCCGTAGTCCCGTTGTCGTGGTCATGGGTCACGTTGACCATGGTAAGACCAGCTTGCTCGATGCCATCCGTCAGACCAACGTTGCCTCCGGCGAAGCCGGCGGCATTACCCAGCACATCGGCGCTTATACCGTCCAGATCAATGGCGACCCCATTACCTTCCTGGATACCCCCGGTCACGCCGCCTTTACCTCTATGCGTGCCCGCGGCGCCATGTGCACCGACATTGCCATTCTGGTGGTTGCCGCCGATGACGGCATTATGCCCCAGACCGTGGAGGCCATTAACCACGCCAAGGCCGCAAACATTCCCATTATCGTGGCCATCAACAAGATGGATAAGCCCGGCGCCAACCCCGACCGCATCAAGCAGCAGCTCACCGAGTATGAGCTGGTTGCCGAAGAATGGGGCGGCGACACCATCATTTGCCCCATCTCCGCCAAGACCCGCATGGGCATTGACGAGCTGCTGGAAATGGTTATCCTGACTGCCGAAGTGCAGGAGCTGAAGGCCAACCCCAACCGCCGGGCGAAGGGCTCTGTCATTGAGGCCCGTCTGGACCGGACCAGAGGCCCCATTGCCACGCTGTTGGTGCAAAATGGTACGCTGCATCAGGGCGACATCATCATTGCCGGTACCGCTGTGGGCCGTGTTCGTGTGATGACTGATGATAAGGGTCGCACCGTCAAGACCGCCGGCCCTTCCATCCCCGTGGAGATCACCGGTCTTGCTGATGTGCCCGCCCCCGGCGACGAGTTCAACGCTGTCACCGACGAGCGCATGGCCCGTGAGCTGGTTGAACAGCGCCGTCAGGCCGAGAAGGAGGCCGCCGCCAAACTGAACACCAAGGTCACTCTGGATAACCTCTTTGCCAAGATGCAAGAGGGCGAAATGAAGGAACTGAATCTGGTGGTCAAGGCCGACGTCCAGGGCTCTGCCGAAGCGGTCAAGGCCAGCCTGATGAAACTGGCCAACGAGGAGGTCCGGGTCAAGGTCATCCACACCGGTGTCGGTGCCATCAACGAGTCCGATATCCTGCTGGCTTCCACTGCCAATGCCATCGTCATCGGCTTTAATGTCCGTGCTGACGACGGTGCGCAGGCTTCTGCCGCCCGCTCCAAGGTGGATATGCGCTTCTACCGGGTCATTTATGATGCCATCGAGGAAATCGAAGCCGCACTGAAGGGTATGCTTGCCCCCAAGTACAAAGAAGTGGTCTACGGTCACGCCGAAGTCCGCATGACCTACAAGGTCTCTGCCATTGGCACCATTGCCGGTTGCTTCGTCAAGGACGGCAAAGTCAGCAGAGACGCGCAGGTTCGTGTACTGCGGGACAATGTGGTGCTCCATCAGGGCGTGGTGGGTTCTCTGCAGCGGTTCAAGGATGCCGTGAAGGAAGTCACCGCCGGTTATGAGTGCGGTATGTCCATCGAGAAGTACAACGACATTAAGGAAGGCGACGTCTTTGAATGCTTCGGCATGGAGGAGATTAAGGCCTGATCCACAACGGATAAACCATAGCCCGCCGCACCGCATCGACCGGCGCGGCGGGCATTTTCACCGGGGACAGCCCGGAGATGAACCTCTGCACATGGCAGAGGACACAACCAGAAGACAGGAGGATTCCCTTATGGCATCGAATCGAATCGGACGAATCAATGAAGAAATCCAGAGAGAACTCTCTGACCTGATCCGGAATCTGAAAGACCCCCGGGTTCAGAACACCATGATTTCCATTATCCGGGTGGAGACCACCCCCGACCTGCGCTACTCCAAGGTCTATGTCAGCTTTTTGGAGAAAGACAAGGCCAAGGATGCTGTGGCCGGACTGAAGTCTGCCTCCGGCTATCTGCGCAGAGAGCTGGGTGCGTCCCTGAGACTGCGCTACACCCCGGAAATCCACTGGCAGGAGGATTACTCCATTACCAGAGGCGCCCAGATGCTGGAATTGCTGGGCAAGCTGAACATTCAGAAGGACGAAGAGGATGGAGAAACTGACGAAGGCTGAGGTCGGAGCATATTTGCTCTGCCATGACAACTATATCATTCTGACCCACCGCCGCCCGGACGGAGATACCGCCGGATGCGCCGCCCTGCTGTGCAGAGGACTCCGGGCAGTGGGTAAACAGGCGGCGATTCTGACCAATCCCCAGCTCACCACCCGGTATCAGCACCTCCACGAAGGCTTGACCACCGACTGTGTCAGCCCCAATGCCCTGATCGTCAGTGTGGATGTGGCAGGACGGGAAATGCTGCCCTTAAACGGTAAAGATTTGCCGGTAAATTTGCTCATTGACCACCATGGTTCCAACCCGGGCTTTGCGGAGCGGGGTATTGTAGAGCCTGAGGCGGCAGCTTGCGGCGAGACGGTCTATGGGATTTTAATGACCATGGGCGTGGCCCTGGACATGGCCATGGCCGAGGCACTGTATGTGGCAGTGTCCACGGATACGGGCTGTTTCCGATTCTCCAACACCACCGCCAACACCCTGATGGTGGCGGCCAAATGTCTGGAGGCAGGAATCGACCACTATACCCTCAATAAAACCCTCTTTGAGACGGTTTCTCTGGCGCGTCTCCGGCTCAATGCCTACATGACCGACCATCTGGAGCTGTTGGAGGGTGGAAAGATTGCTCTGTGCTTTATTCCCGGCGAACTGGAGAAAGAACTGGGCATCACCGAAGACGACATGGAGGATGTGTCCAATTTCGCCCGGAATGTGGAGGGTGTGGAACTGGCCATTACTTTCCGCACACTCAGCAGTGGAGATACCAAACTCTCCGTCCGCAGTAGCCCCAACTATGATGCCGCCCGGCTGTGCATGGCTCTGGGTGGCGGCGGGCACAAGGCGGCGGCAGGCGCGACAGTCCATGGCGACCAGACCATCGCCCGGCAACAGGTGGTGGAGATACTGGGAGAGATGGGGGCACTGTGAGCCAAGGGGGATACAAAAAGGGATTTCCCTTCGGGGCAGATGGTGGAATGGCAAAGACTCTCCCTTTGGGAGAGGCCACAGGCATTCCCTTCGGTCACTGTCAACAAAGTTGACTAAGGGAGTTAATTGTAGCAACCCCGTTGACCGGAAGTCTCTGCTTATTTCTCCCTCCGCCCTTCGGGCACCTCCCTCTATGAGCAATGCTGTCAACTTAACAGTACGCACGTCCAAAGCCTCCCTCTTAAGAGGGAGGTGGCACGGCGAAGCCGTGACGGAGGGAGTCAATATGCTGGGCACTTCCGGTTTACTCCCTCAGCCTCGCTCCGCTCGGCAGCTCCCTCTGAGAGGGAGCCTTGGGGCGCACTTTT
>SVLX01000062.1 GCA_015067725.1 Oscillospiraceae bacterium
AATAAGCGTATTCAAAAATACAAGGCTCGTTTTGCAGCATAAGCAAAACAGCTGTCACCACGGCGGCAACAGCTGCTTGCATTTTTAGTTATTTTCCCGGTCTACTTGACAAGGGGCGGTTCAGTTTCCTCAGGGGCGGCGATGGTTAAATCTTAGCCGATTCGTTCAAAATCCTCAGGACCGTGTTTGCACAGGGGGCAGACATAGTCGCTGGGCAGTTCCTCGCCTTCATAGACGAAGCCGCAAATCTTGCAAATCCAGCCCTTCTTCTGCGCCAGAGCGGGAGCGGGCTTGGGCTTGATGTGCTCGAAGTAGTACGCATAGGTCACGGAGGGCACATCGGAGAGAATCCGGGCCTCAGTCACGTCGGCCACAAAGAGGATGTGGGTGCCGTGGTCATAGGCGGCGGTAATCTTGCCGGAAATCATGGCATTGGCCATCTTGGTCAGATACAGTGTGCCATTGACTGCCCGGTCGGAGAAGGCCCAGCCGTCAAACTTGTCGGTGTCTCTGCCGGAGGCAAAGCCGAAGTGCTGAATGACCTCAAAGGGCACATCCTGAGACAGGACACTGACGGTGAAGTTGCCGTCCTTCTGCAGCATATCGCAGGTCAGGTTGGCCTTGTTCACGGCAAATGCCAGCCGCTTGGGGGTATCGGTGAGCTGAATGACGGTGTTGATGATGCAGGCATTGTCCTTCTCGCCGTCCTTGGCAGAGAGGGCGAACAGACCATAAGAGAGCTTGAACATGGCATTGGCATCAACAGCCTTGGTTTCCACCACAGCAGTCTCTTCCTTCTTGGGCATGCTTTCTTCAATGGCATCGGCCAGAACACAGAGCTGCTCAGTTTCCTTCAGGGAGGAGCGGATGGTCACGGTCTGATCCAGAATGGTGGTGTTGGGAATTTCGGACAGGAGCTTACGCATAAGCTGACCGCTGGTGGGGGCCCAGGAGCCATTTTCCACCAGAGCAATGGTGCGGTTCTGCAGGTTGTGGGCAACCAGATCCCGGAGCAGGTCTTCCATCTTCACGAAGATACCGGCATTGTAGGTGGTGGCGGCGAAGACCAGATGGCTGTACCGGAAAGCGGCGGCGATGATGTAGGAGGAGGGGATCATGGACACATCGAACATACAGGTCTTGATGCCACGCTCCCGCAGGCGGCAGGAGAGAATCTCAGCGGCATTGGCGGTATTGCCATAGACAGAGGCATAGGCGATGACCACGCCGGTTTCCTCGGGGGTATAGGTGGCCCAGGCCAGATACTTGGCAATGAAGTCACCAATGTTCTTCCGCCACACAAAGCCATGGAGGGGGCAGACCATCTTGATTTCCAGACCGGCGGCCTTAGTCAGCAGGGCGGTGACCTGAGTGCCGTACTTGCCGACGATGTTGCAGTAATAGCGGCGGGCCTCATCCAGATAGTCCCGGAAGAAGTCAACCTCGTCTGCGAACAGAGCGCCGTCAATTGCGCCGAAAGTGCCGAAAGCGTCAGCGGAGAACAGGATCTTCTCCTGAAGATCATAAGTCACCATGACCTCGGGCCAATGCACCATGGGGGCCATGACGAAAGTATAGCTGTGGTGGCCGGTCTCAATGACGTCGCCTTCCTTGACTTCCTGAACCACCTCACCCACATTGAAGGTGAAGAACTGCTTCATCATATTGGCGGTTTTCCGGTTGCAGAGAATGCGCAGACCGGGGTAACGGCGGACGACCTCCTCAATGGTGGCGGCATGGTCGGGCTCCATATGCTGGACAATCAGGTAATCCAGCTTGCGGCCGGCCAGAACGTGCTCAATGTTCTCAAAGAAGACCCGGTCAACACTGTGGTCCACGGTATCGAACAGGACGGTCTTATCGTCCAGCAACAGGTAGGAATTATAGGAGATGCCCCGGGGAACGTCATAAACACCCTCAAACACGGCGACACGGCGGTCATTGCCGCCCACCCAGAACAGATCATCGGTAACTTTTCTTACGCAATACATAGCAAATAGCTCCTTTCGTTTGCTTCATGGTCATATTATAACCCATATCCTTCCAAATGTCAATAATAATTATCATTATTATTTTAATTTTTTTGGCTGGATGCTGTCCATTGGCTTCTGCGGGGCAATACGCGGCAAAAACGGCAATTGCACACCACTTCCTTTTCATTATAGCATACAGACAGAAAAAAGGGAAGTGGGTTTGGCGGGAAGTTTTGGTACAAGGGTTACCGGCTGCTTGCCAGGCAAACGCAACCGGAAGCGTTCGTATACCGCATTTGCTCCGGTACAAAGCGGACGGCGTTTGACCCGGCACAAAACCCGCATGCCGCATATGGCGGGGTCTGCCGTCTTGGAACACAGATGTTACATTCCGGTGAATGGACAAGGTCGCCGTATCGGGTCAGGCAAACCGCACAGGCACAGTAAGCTTTTTGCCGGATTCCTGTGACGAAGGATTTGACATCCTCCGCCAAAATATGCTATCATAATACCAAAACAAGAAAGGTCGTGTTATCCATGCCCCTGATGATTGTCCGAAACGATATCACCAAAATGGAGGTCGATGCCATTGTCAATGCCGCCAACCCCACGCTTTTGGGTGGCGGTGGCGTGGACGGCTGTATTCACCGGGCTGCCGGTCCTGCGTTGCTGGCGGAATGCCGGACTCTGGGTGGCTGCATGACCGGAGATGCCAAACTCACCGGTGGATACAACCTGCCCTGTACCTATGTGATTCACACCGTAGGTCCGGTCTGGCAGGGGGGCGGTTGCGGCGAGGAAGAAGCCCTGACTTCCTGCTATACCCGCGCTTTGACGCTGGCACAGGAAAAGGGATGCGAGACCGTGGCCTTCCCTCTGATTTCCGCCGGAGTCTATGGCTATCCCAAGGATCAGGCGTTGACTGTGGCCACCAAAGCCATTGGGCGGTTTCTGGAATCATATGACATGACGGTTTATCTGGTGATCTTTGACCGGGCGGCTTTTGCGGCTGCCGGCAGTCGCTTCCCGGAGATTCAGCAGTATATTGATGACCGCTATGTGGCTGCCCATGCTTCCACTGCCCGCCGGGATATGGCCAGAGAAATGCCGGAGATTCTGGGATTTCCCCCCAGAGCACCCATTATGCGCCCGGACGTTGCCACAGAGGAATGTGCCGCACCCTTTTCCACCCCCAAAAGAACGCCAAAAGCAAAATCTTCTTCCGCAGGCCGTGCCACGCCGGATACCGGGAAATCTCTGGAAGAACGATTGAAGCATCTGGATGAGAGTTTCTCCCAGATGCTCCTGCGGCTCATTGATGCCAAGGGAATGACCGATGCGCAATGCTACAAGAAAGCCAACATCCACCGGAAGCTATTCTCCAAAATCCGCTCTGACCCCTACTACCGAGCCTCCAAGCCCACAGTACTGGCGTTTGCGGTGGCGCTGGAGCTGACACTGGAGGAAACCCGGGAACTTCTGATGCGGGCCGGGTTTGCCCTGTCTCCTGCCAGCAAATTCGACCTGATTGTGGAATACTTCATCACCCGGGGGGACTATGACATTTTTGCCATCAACGAGGCGCTCTTTGCCTTTGACCAGAGTCTTCTGGGCGGCTGTTGAGCGTTTCTCCTGCCAATAAATGCCAAAAACCGGAGAGCATGATGCCCTCCGGTTTTGCTGTTGGGTGATGGTTTTAGCACTCGATACCAGCCATCTGCAGGATGGTGGGGATGTTCTTCTCCGCACCGATGGACATGATGTGCACGCCGGGGCAGATGCCCTCATCCTTGATCTTGGCGATCATTTCGGCGGCCAGCTCCATGCCCAGCTTGGCGGGCAGACCCTTGATGCCCTTCTCCTTGCCTTCGTTGGCGGCGGCAGTCAGGCGGTCAATCTGGTCCTGAGGCACATCGATACCGGGAACACCGGCGTTCATGAACTTGGCCATGCCGGCGCTCTTCAGGGGGATGATACCGGCCATGATGGGCACATCGATACCGGCAGCGGCCACGGCATCCATAAACCGCTTCAGGCTGTCCACGGTAAAGATACCCTGAGTCTGGATGTACCGGGCACCGGCCTCCACCTTCTGGCGGAGCTTATTGATCTGCAGAGGCAGGGGATCATAGACGGGGGTAACGGCGGCACCCTTGAAGAACTTGGGCGCGCCACCGGTCAGGGCGTTGCCGCCGCAGTCATTGCCGGTAGCCTCCATCTGGGAAACCATATTCAGGATACCCACGGAGTCCAGATCATAGACGGGCTTGGATTCCTTGCAGTCACCGACCACGGGGTGGTCGCCGGTGAGGGCGAGGATGGTATCAATGCCGAAAGAAGCGGCGGAGAGGATATCGCCCATAATGGCCATCCGGTTACGGTCACGACCGGTAATCTGCAAGATGGGCTCAATGCCGGCCTGCTTCAGCTGGATACACAGACCCAGAGAAGAAGCCTTCAGGCAGGCGGACTGCATATCGGTGACATTTACACCGTGGACCTTACCCTTAAGCAGGGCAGCGACTTCCAGAGCTTCGGAGAAGTCATAGCCCTTGGGGGGCGCCATTTCAGCGGTAATGGCGAACTGACCGTTCATGAAAGCATTCTGTAACAGGCTCATATTATTTCTTCTCCCTCAAGTTGATGTGTCTGGGATAGGCCACATCGCAGTGACCCTTATCCCGGCGGGTCTGACCCAGCTTATCCACCTGGCCCAGCTTGACCAGACGGTTGTAAATCATAATCCATGCGCAGTCATTTTCGGGGTTGACTTCGCATTTGCCATTCTTCTGACCACCGCAGGGGCCGTTGACCAGGCTCTTGGCGCACTTGGTGATGGGGCAAATGCCGCCGGTTTCGCCCAGAACGCAGTCGCCGCACATCTTGCAGTACTCATGGAACATACCGACCCGCTCAATCTGCCCCAGGAACATGGTGTTATTGGCCGGATAGATGGGCAAATCGATGTTATCCGCAACGGTCTGAACGCCGTCGCCGCAAGCCATGCCCACGATGGCTTCCGCGCCGCAATCCCGGAGAATCTTGGTATCTTTCTTAACCAGCATCTTATGGCAGCATTCGTCGGGAAGGACGGTAGCAACTACCTCAATGCCTCGCTCCTCCAGCAGAGCCTTCATTTCCTGGATTTCCTTTTCGCCGCCGGTCTGACAGGCAGCGGCGCAGTTGCCACAACCGACAATGGCTACCTTCTTCACGCCGGAGAGCATGGCGAGCAGCTCGTCGATGGGCTTTTTCTTGGTGATGATCATGGTGAGAGCGCCTCCTTTACATTGGTTATCTCCACAAAAGACAGAGGATAATAAATAGGTCGAACAACAATACCGGTCTTCCGCGCAGCGGGAAAACAGCCGTTGTTTTCTGACAGGACATAGTCCTTGCCTAACTATACAAGAATACCATATAACAGGGTCAGATGTCAAGGCAATCGATACTTTTTTGTTGAAAAAACGGAAAAACTCCCTCCGGAGTGGGTTAAACAGTCCGGAGGGAGGGGGGTATGGGGAATCAGTTGGTCTTTGCCGGCAGTTGCTGTCAGTACCATAAAGCTACTTTGCTGGATGCAGTCTGTAGAATCTGATGTCGAACCCCTTGAGGTGGTTGTTGACTTTCAAGGCAGATATGCTATAATGGAGTATAATCTTTACTGGTGGTGAATGACCATGAAAAAACTATTGATTCCAGTATTTGTCTTCCTGTTTGCAATGGCCATCTTTGTTGCAGGCGTTTTCGCCGCCCATGTCCCCAAGAAAACGGAGCAGTACTTTTCTCAATCGGGACTATTGTTTCAAGAAGATGGAACATATACAACCTGTCAGGTTGGACTGGGTGGTACATCGGCCAAGTATTTGGTGGGCTCAAAGCATCCATACTTCTTCACCAATGAATACTCCAACAGACAAGGCCTCTTTTTGAATGGAGAAAAACTGGCCGCCAAGATGCTTCTGGGCTGGTACAATGAAGATGCCAAATATGTGACCAGCGAAAAGAACAGAATCCGGTTCTTTGTGGACAGAGATTTTCAGACTGTAGTGATGATTCTTCCGGATACCGGCAATGGGTATCAACTTGCGGTTGCGCCAGCAGAATCGGAAAGCGAAGCATGGGCTCTGGTGGCGGATTTGCTCCAAGACTCTACCCTGAAATTCTATTGCAAGGAAGACTGGGCGCTTCTGGAGAGAATGCTGGACACCTATGGCGATTAAGCGAAGGTAAGCCATGAGAAAATGGTGGATTATGCCGCTAATGGCGGTCTTCGGTCTTGTGCTCTCGCTGGCGGTGTATATCGTTTACCTGTCCTTTGTGAATCTGCCCAGGCAGGAACTCAGAACCATTTGTGCAGAGGGTGTACTGTTGCAATCCGATGGGACAACCACAAGTTGTCAGGTTGAATTGACCGGCATACTGGCAGAGTACAGATTGGGCGACAACCCGCCATTCTACTATACCGAGGAGCTATCCTCCGCACAGGGGTTGTTTCTCAATGGAGAGCGCCTGATTGGAAAGATGTCCCTGGGCTGGTATGCTGGCAGAGGTGAATACATTACCTTCAGCAAGAATGGAACCCGACTGTTTTTGCCCAGGGACTTATCTTTCGTGGTAATCATTACACCGGATGGGTGCGGCGGGAAACAGGTAGCGATCGCCCCGGCAGATGCCCCGACTGACTGGAAAGCCCGGCTGAATCTGCTGGGAGAGGATTCCTGGTTGCGCTACATCTGCGGTGAAGACTGCGACCTGCTCTTGTCATATACATATCCCGAGTGAATCATAAAACGCCCTGCGACAAAACTGCCGCAGGGCGAATATTTGTTTTCAATCAGTTGGTCTTTGCCCAAAGCCAGAGCTCTTCCACCTTCTGAATGACTTCCTGAGGCAGAGCCAGGAAAGACTGACCTCTCTCCAGCACCTCATTACTGGGGTAAGCGGCGGGGTCATCTACCACCTCGGGGGCGATGTAATCCCGGGCGGCAGTAATGGGCGTACCATAGCCCAGCCAATCCATATTGGCCCCGGCAATCTCGGGGTCGCACAGGAAATTGATGAACAGCTCAGCGGCCTCTTTATTCTGGCTGCAGGAGGGGACGCACATGGCATCAATGAACAGGTTAAAACCCTCCTCCGGGTGATAGAAGGCCAGGTCCTCATTCTCCAGAGACATCATCATGTAGTCGCCGGCGTAGTAGGGGGCGATATAAGCCTCTTCATTATCCATCAGGTCATAGATTTCGTCCATCACATACTGCTGAACCAGAGGGAGCTGCGCATTGAGTTTCTCGGCGCAAGCCTGCAGTTCAGCCTCATCGGTGGAGTTGAGGCCATAGCCCAGAAGCAGCTCTGCAATGCCGAAAGCGTCCCGGGAGTTGCCGAACATGAGAATCTTGCCGGCATACTTTTCGTTCCACAGAAGATCCCAACTGCCGATATCAGCCTCATCGACATACTTGGTGTTGTAGATGATGCCGGTGGTGCCCCAGGTGTAGGGGACGGAGTAGACATTCTCAGGGTCATAGTCGGTATTCTTGTAGGTCTCGTCAATGTACTGATAGTTGGGGATGTTGTCAAAGTTCAGCGGAAGGAGCATATTCTCCTCCACCATCCGGCCGATCATATAGTCAGAGGGGATAATCACATCCACAGAGATGCCGCCGGCCTTCAACTTGGAGTACATGGTCTCATTGGAGTCATAGGTGGTATAGTTGACCTTGATGTGGGGATAGGCCTCTTCAAAGGCGGCGATAACGTCAATGGCGCCATCCTCACCCTGGGCCATATACTGACCCCAGTTATAGACATTCAGTACGACCTCATCGCCGGAAGCGTTATTGCCGGACTCGCCGTTATTGCCGGGGTTGTTGGTGGCAAACTGGGCGCAGCCGACAAGCGTACAGACAAGCATCATCAGGCAAAGCACAAAGGAAAGCAGTTTTTTCATGGAAAAGTCCTCCTAAAATCGATGTGTGATGATCAGATGGTGCCCCGCCCACGCTGATCGGTTTTCCGTTTCTCTCCTCTGGCCTGGAAGATATTCATCAGAACCATCATCACAAAAATCAGAACAAAGAGCAGGGTAAACAGAGCGTAAATCTTGGGTTGCAGGGGCTTTTTGGTATAGTTGTAGATTTCTACAGGCAGGGTAATGAAGGAAGGCCCATAGACGAAATAGCTGATGACGAAATCGTCCAGACTCATGGTGAAGGCCATGATTGCACCGGAGATGATACCGGGCATGATCTCATGGATCGTGACCTTGAAAAATGCCTTCATGGGGGTACAGCCCAGGTCCATGGCCGCCTCCTGCAGGGCGGGGTCCATTTGATTCAGCTTGGGCATAATGTTGAGAATGACATAGGGCAGGTTGAAGGTCACATGGGCAATGAGCAGAGTCCAGAAGGTCAGCACTTCCTCAATCCTCAGCAGGACACCCAGAAAGGTGAACAGCAGAGACAGGGACACACCGGTGACAATATCCGGATTGGTCATGGGGATATTGGTTACACCCAGAACGAAGGAGCGGATTTTGGGGCTCATCTTCCGGATACCGATGGCGGCGGCGGTACCCATGACGGTGGCAATAATGCTGGAAATCAGCGCCACTTTCAGGGAATTCATCAGCAGCGGCAGGAGGGTGCGGTCGTGGAACAGCTCAGAATACCGGCTGAGGGTGAAGCCCTCAAAGTCGGTAATGTCCTTGCCGGTGTTGAAGGAGGCCACAATCAGCACCACCATAGGCAGATAGAGGAACAGGAAAATGAGGATGGTATAGACTTTATTCAGTCGCTTCAAATCACCACACCTCCATCCTTATCGTCTCCGGCGAAGTGGTTCATCACGCCAACGCAGACGAAAATCAGCACCATCAGCACCAGAGACAGTGCCGCGCCCAGATTGAAATTGTGGGCCATTTTAAACTGGCTCTCGATCACGTCACCAATCATGGTGGTCCCGGTAGAGCCCAGCTTCTGAGAGATATAGAAGGTGGACACAGCGGGGACAAAGACCATGGTGATACCGGAAATGACACCGGGCATAGACAGGGGCAGAATCACCTTGGTGAATACCTTCCGGTTGCTGCAGCCCAAATCCTCTGCCGCCTCAATGAGCAGAGGGTCAATCTTCATGATGACGGAATACAGCGGGAGAATCATATAAGGCAGATAGTTATATACCATACCCAGGATGACCGCACCGGTATTGCGAATCAGATTGAACGGGCCCAGCCCAAACAGACCCAGAAAGCCATTGATGATGCCGGTATCCCGGAGAAGACCCACCCAGGCCAGTGTGCGCAGCAGAAAGCTCATGCACATGGGCAGCATCACCAGCATATACAGCGTTCGTTGAACACTGGGTTTCTGCCGGGCGATGAAGTATGCCACGGGGTAGCCGATCACGAGACAAATCAGGGAAGCCAGCAGACTGTACCACAAAGATCTTCCGAAAATGGCGGGGAAAGAGCCGGTAAAGACCTTACCCAGATTGTCCAGGGTAAACAGGCCGGTATTGGCATCGGTCAGGGCATAAAACACCACCACACCCAGTGGCACCAGAATGAAAATAAGCATCCAGAGGATATAGGGTGCGGTCAGCAGAGCCTGCCCCACCGGCAGATGCCTGCGGGGAGTGGGGTTATTCTTCTTCATCATCTGCATCCTCCGTCAGCTCGTCATACTCAGCGGAGTAGGAGCTGTAGTCGCCAAACATACCGGAGTATTCACTCTTTTTCATCACATGAATATCTTCCGGGTTGAGACGGATGCCGATGGTGGCGTCCACGGGGTGGAAGTCCGTGGTCTGGATGAGCCATTTGAAGCCCTTGAAATCCACGATGATGTCATAATTGAGTCCCTTGAAGGTGACGGAGGTGACCGTACCGGTCAGGTGACCCTGCTCCGGGGCGACGATGTCAATATCCTCGGGACGAATGACCACATCCACGGGTTCATTGGTCTTAAAGCCCTTATCCACACAGGTGAAGACTCTGCCGAAGAACTTCACCCGGAAGTCTTCCAGCATTATGCCGTCAAGGATATTACTCTCACCGATGAAGTCTGCCACGAAGGCATTCTTGGGTTCGTTGTAGATGTCCTCAGGCGTACCGATTTGCTGGATTCTGCCCTTGTCCATGACGACGATGGTATCGGACATGGCCAGAGCCTCTTCCTGGTCGTGGGTAACATATATGAAGGTAATGCCCATAGCTTGCTGAATACGCTTAAGCTCGTTCTGCATATCTTTACGCAGGCGAAGGTCCAGCGCACCCAGAGGCTCGTCCAGAAGCAGCACCTTGGGCCTGTTGACCAGAGCCCGGGCGATGGCGACCCGCTGTTGCTGACCACCGGACAGGGACGTAATTTTTCGGTTTTCGTAGCCTTTTAAGCTAACAACCTCCAACATCTCCATGACGCGACGGTCGATTTCATCCTTGGGCAGCTTGGAGATCCGCAGACCGAAAGCGATGTTCTCATAGACATCCAGGTGCGGAAACAGGGCATACCGCTGGAAGACCGTATTGATCTGACGCTTGTAGGGCGGGACGTCGTTGATGCGCGCGCCGTCAAAGAGCACGTCACCGGCAGTGGGTGTCAAGAAGCCGCCGATGATTCTTAAGGTTGTGGTTTTGCCGCAACCGGAGGGGCCAAGCAGAGTCAGAAATTCATGGTCGTTGAAGTAAAGATTGATATCGTCTAAAATTCGTTCACCGTCAAATTCCATAACCAGGTTACGAAGACGGATGAGTTCCTTGGACATTTATCCTCCCCCATTCCTGTAAGAAAATCTTAGGGATAATGCTGGCGCATACAGCACGACCCACTATACATACAAATATAACGAAAAAAGTGGATTTGTCAACACCGTTCCGCATTTTTCCCGAAAAATTTCTCCCGGGACCCAATTTCAGTCGCCGGTAGTGGGGAAATAGGCGGTCACGAAATCCACATTTTCCACCCGGAAGGATTGACCATTGAGGTAAGATAGGATTCCCGCGTCAGTGGTGAAGGTGAAGGTCAGCTTATAGGAGTACAGCGCCTGATATTTCCGGTCGAATCGCTTATCCAGCTTGCCATATTTGCCGTCTCCCAGAAGGGGGTGACCGGCATGGGCGAACTGGGCACGAATCTGGTGGGTGCGTCCGGTAATCAGCTCACATTCCACCAGGCTCAGCCCGTTTCTGACGGCCAGCGTCACATAATTGGTCACGGCGGATTTGGAGCCTGGCTGGGGCTTATCGGTGACAAAGACCCGGTTTTTGGCGGCATCTTTGAAGATTTGCCCCCGCAGAGTCCCCTGAGCGGGCTTCATTGCCCCCTCCACAATGGCCAGATACCGCTTGTCCAGCTCCCGGTCCTTTACCTTCTGGTTGAGGATACGCAGAGCCTCGGCGTTCTTGGCGGCGATGACGATGCCGCCGGTATTGCGGTCAATCCGGTTGCACAGGGCGGGGACGAAAGTGGACAGCCGGGGTTTCCATTCCCCCTTGGCATAGAGGTAAGCCTGAATATGGTCAATGAGGGTCTTGCCATATTCCGCGCCGTCGTGGGGATGGACTGCCAGACCGGGTTGCTTGTCCACCAGCAGAATATTCTCGTCCTCATAGACGATGTGGAGTTTTGGGGTCGCCACGGTCAGGTAAGCGTTGTCGGCGCTGGGGGTATCGAAAAATTCATCGTTGATGTAGAGCTGGAGCTTGTCGCCCTCCACCAGCCGGTCATCCCGTTGGACTCTTGCGCCGTTGCGTTTGATGCGCTTGATGCGGATATACTTCTGCGCCAGAGAAGCCGGCAGCAGGGGGACAGCCTTGGCCAGAAACCGGTCCAGCCGGAGTCCGGCGTCATTTTTGCCGATCAGGAATTCTTTCATGGGAGAATGCTCCTTATTTCTGTGTTGTTGCGATTTCCGAAAAATCGTGGTATACTAAGGGAAAATACCCTGAAAAACAGGGGGATATTTCATCGAAGGAGGAAAAATCATGGGCGGAGAACATCAATCCTGCGGCGGCAATTGCGGCGGATGCACAGGCTGCTCCGGTTGCGGCGGCGGACTGCTGATGACCGAAAGCGAACTGCGGATTCTGGAGGTCCTGGGGCAGTATGCTTTCCTGCCGGTTGCCCGGAGAATGGACACCATGGAGCCAAACTGTCTGGAAGAAGGACTGCCGGGGGATGCTACCACTGCGCTTCAACTTCTGGAGCGGAAAAATCTGATTTCCATTGACTATGATGCCCCCATGAAGGGCTTTGATTACAGCGCCTACACGGGTCTGCCGGTGCATGGGTGCATCAGCCTGACCGGGAGGGGACAGGAGGTGCTGGAGACACTGGATGTGCTGGGGATTGATGATTAAACCACCACCGGCACATGATCGGTAATCCAAATCCGGCCCGGTTCAACCCCACATTCTACAGCCATGACCTCCACGCCCGCCGCCTTTGCTTTGCGCAGGGTATCGGCAAATTCCGGGTCGGTTTGGCTGTTGGGTTCAAAGTGGTGAATCCCGGACATCTGAATGACGAACAGGACACAGGCGCCAAAGCCCTCCTGCTTCGCCTGAATCAGCCCCCGCAGGTGCTTTGCGCCCCTCTGGGTGGGGGCATCGGGGAATCGGGCTACATTGTCCTGCTCCAGGGTCACGCCCTTGACCTCCAGATAGCAGGTTTTTCCCTCCCGCACAAAGCACAGATCAAACCGGGAATCCCCACGGGTAACCTCCCGGCGCACATCTTCCACCGCTCCCAGCCCACCGGAAATCAGCCACCGGTAAGCGGCTTCGTTGGGGGCCTGGGAGTCCATGTTGATGAGCCGCCCGCCTTTTTGGACAGCAATCAGGTCATAGTGGGTCTTCCGGGCGGGATTCGGGTCATGGCGACACCAGACCTGCGCCCCCGGAAACAAGAGTTCCTTACAGCGGCCGGTATTCTTCACATGACAGATTTCTTCCTTTTCTCCAATCATTACCCGGGCAATAAACCGATTGGGGCGGGACACAAAACCCCCGGGCAACATCTGACCATACTCCATGGGCGCACCTGCCTTTCTATTATGGATACTATACCAGAAACTGCCCCCAATGGCAACCGCCCAGACCCCCGAAAAAAATATTTTCAAAAATCTGAAAAAAGGACTTGACATTTCGCTTTTTTTGCGTATAATAATCACGTTCGGTTCGGACAGAGCCGGAAACAACCAAATAGGGGATTTGTGTAACGGTAGCACACCGGACTCTGACTCCGTTTGCGGGGGTTCGAATCCCTCATCCCCTGCCATGAAAACACCTTCATTGTGATACAATGAGGGTGTTTTCAATGATATCCGTTCCTGTCGGAACGGGTGATATATCTTCGATATGATATCGCACTTCGTGCGATGATATATGCCTTCGGCATATGAAGGAACGGATATTATATCATATTTGCAAAGCAAATATATCATACGGCCTCGCCGTATATCATATCGCGTCAGCGGTATATCATTGAAAAGTACAGAATTATATGGTATGATTGTAAAAAAGAAGGTCTGTAAATGAGATTATATAGACCTGTTGGACAGGCAGAATTGGATTTAATTGCAAAAACGGATTACACGGAATATC
>SVLX01000006.1 GCA_015067725.1 Oscillospiraceae bacterium
GTGTGGCTACCTGTAAGCTGACTGAGGGCGATGCCAACTCCCTGCGTAAGCTGGGTGACGTGCTCCGGGAGAAGGATGCTGCCGCCGTTGTGGTGCTGGCTCTGCTGGGCGAGAAGGTTACCTTCCTGGCTGTTTGCGGCAAGGATGCTGTGGCCAAGGGTATCAAGGCCGGCGACATCATCAAGACCATTGCGCCCATCTGCGGTGGTAAGGGCGGCGGCAAGCCGGACTCCGCTATGGGTGGCGGCTCCGACCTGAGCAAGGTGGACGAGGCTCTGACCGCTGTTGAGGCGTTCGTTGCCGGTAAAGTCTAAGTAAAATAACCCGGGTCTCCGGGAAATGGAATAAAAAGGGCTGCGATGGATGGTTTTCCGTCGCAGCCTTCTTATATGGGACGCAAAAACCCCGAACCGATTGAAGTTCGGTTCGGGGAGGGAAGATTACTTACTTCTGGTGTAAGTTTCGACCGCGTCAACGTAGGTCAGGGTCAGGGTGTCGGCTTCGATGGCATAACCCAGAGCCTCAGCCTCGGTCTTGCCGTCGATGGTGCACATGATCTGATTGAACTTCAGGGTATAGGTGCCGGTCTCCCAGTCTGCACCCATTTTGTCGTAGTTGTAAGCACTGTCCACGAACAAGTCAACAATTTCAGTGCCGGACTCAGCGCCATACAGCGCGGCATAGAAGTCCAGGAACTCTTCCTTGGTCACATTGTCGAACTCAGTCTCATAGACGGCATTGAGGGTGGTACGACCTTCATACAGGGAATCGAACATGGTCTCAAAATACTGACGGAGCAGATCCTTGGTGGCCTCCACGTCATAGGAGAAGCGGTAAGTCTTGTCGGTGCGGAACTCCACCAGCTTGACGCATTTCAGGGTGGTCAGGTCAACCAGAGCGATTTCTTCCTCGTACAGCTCCATGCTTTCCAGAACGGCGCGGGCATCTTCTTCGGTTTCGTTGGTAACGGTGGTCCAGACGCTGGACAGGTTGGCGATTCTTTCTTCCATGGACTCGCAGCCGGTCAGCAGACCAATGGTCATGACCAGAGCCAGGCAGAGGGTAAGGATGCGGGTGATTTTCTTCATGTTGAGACTCTCTCTTTCTTTATAAAGTATAGTGTATGATACCATTGACTGGGCGAAAAGTCAAGACTTGTTTTGAAGAATCTGCCCATTGACAACCGGAAATTGGGGCGGTACAATGGAGAAAGAACAAAGAAGGAGGCACACAGAATGTTTGATGAGGTAAAAAGTCAAAGCGCAGAGGTCATAACCCAATTGCTGGAGCAGGCGAAACTGAAGCCGGGTGACCTGCTGGTCATTGGCTGTTCCTCCAGTGAGATTGTGGGCAGTCGCATTGGCAAGAATTCCAGCATGGAGGCGGCGCAGGCGGTACTTTCCGGGATTTGGCCCATCTTGCAGGAGAAAGGGA
Source organism: Oscillospiraceae bacterium (assembly GCA_015067725.1). Classification (GTDB taxonomy): domain Bacteria; phylum Bacillota; class Clostridia; order Oscillospirales; family Oscillospiraceae; genus Faecousia. The sequence continues at coordinate 1,435 of SVLX01000006.1, forward strand.
TTGACCTTGCGGTGCAGTGCTGTGAGCATTTGAACCGGGCACTGATTCTGGAGTCCTCTGCGGCAGTCCGGCGGGGCTATGCTGTGGTCAATGTGCGTCCCCAGCCCAAAGCGGGGGGCTCTTTTGCCACGGCGGTTTGGGAGAAGATGCGCAGTCCTGTGGCGGTGGAGCATATCCGGGCAGATGCGGGGCTGGATATTGGTGGCACACTGATTGGGATGCACCTGAAGGAAGTGGCCGTCCCGGTGCGACTGTCTCTGGGCCGGATAGGTCAGGCCAATATCCTCTGCGCAAGAACCCGCCTCAAGTTCATTGGCGGTGTCCGGGCTGCCTATGTGGAGGAACTTCTGTGAGGGGAAATGACCACAGACGGCCAAATCCCGCTAAAACAGTTGACAGAGCCGCTAAACGTGGTATAATATGCGATGGATAAAAATACAGCCGGACAATCCGGCAAATAGGAGCGTAATTGAAAATGAGTGAATCCTGTAATGGTAACTGTTCTTCCTGCGGCTCTGATTGCGGCGAACGCAAGGCAGAGAGCCTGCTGGCGAAACTGAATCCCAATTCTTCCGTAAAGAAGGTCATTGCCGTCGTCTCCGGCAAGGGTGGCGTTGGCAAGAGCACCGTCACGGCCCGGATGGCTGTGGCGATGGCCAAGAAGGGCTATCGGGTGGGTATTCTGGATGCGGACATCACCGGCCCTTCCATGCCCAAGGCTTTTGGCGTAAACGAATGCTCCGGCGCAAGTGATGCCGGGCTCTATCCTGCCCTGACCCAGATGGGTATTCAGGTGATGTCCATCAATCTCCTGCTGGACAACGATACTGACCCTGTGGTCTGGCGTGGACCGGTTATTGCCGGAGCGGTCAAGCAGTTCTGGACCGATGTTATCTGGGAAGATGTGGACTATCTCTTTGTGGATATGCCTCCTGGAACCGGCGATGTCCCCCTGACGGTCTTCCAGTCTCTGCCTGTGGATGGCATTCTTGTGGTCACCAGCCCCCAGGCGCTGGTTTCCATGATTGTCTCCAAGGCGGTGAAGATGGCGAACATGATGCATGTTCCCGTTCTGGGCTTCGTGGAGAACTACAGCTATTTTGCCTGCCCTGACTGCGGCAAGAAGCTCGCTGTCTTCGGTGAGAGCAAGCTGGAGGAAGTGGCCGGGCAGTATGATGTGCCCATTCTCGCCAGACTTCCCATTGACCCCAGTGTTGCCGCTGCCTTTGACGCAGGTCTGATGGAAACCGTGGATACCAGTGAGCTGAATGCTGCGGTTGAGGCTGTGGAGCAGGCGTAAGAAGCAGGTGAAATTGCTGTAAGACGCTGATGAAAGACAAATAATCCCCTGAATCAGACCCGGAATGCCTGGGGACTGATTTGGGGGGATTTTGTTGGTGTGGAGTATCGGCGCGAGGGCGAATGATACCTGCCTGCAAATGAGTGATAAGGGATATAGCTACGCTGTGGTGGGTGATGCGATGTATCCCAACACGCGCCGAAGGTGTGCATCACAGGCGAAGCCGCATCACGCACGCAGTGCGCATCACGTTTTGCAAGGAATGCATCACGAAAAAAAGCCCCTTTTCCGGTGGAGAAAAGGGACTATTTTGTGCGAAAGAGCGACTAAAAGTAGTATAAGTAGGAGTAAAAACGACCAAAAGTAACTTGGCACTAATTTTCAAGAACGGATTTACCTTTTGTTCCGTCAGGATTTATATAATATCCGTCAACGATTTCATTAAATCCGCCACCAAAAGACCAACCTTTTGATTCAATCCATTCGATAAAAGCATCTGTAAAATCATCTATTGAAACTTCACAAGGTATTTCAACACAACCATTTATCTCTATTTCTTTGCGCATTATCATCACCTCTTAAAGAAAGTATATCACTTAACTGCTTACTTTTCAATGATATATCGCTGACGCGATATGATATACGGCTTGTGCCGCGTGATATACTTGCTTCGCAAGCATGATATAATATCCGTTCCTTTCATACGCGAAGCGTATATCATCTGCGAAGCAGATATCATAGCGTTAGCTATATCACCCGTTCCGCAAGGAACGGATATCATTGAAGAAAGTCACCTTTGTCGGTAGACAAAAGTGACTTTTTTCGTGGTGCCGCCGACCGGACTCGAACCGGTACTGAATCGCTTCAGGCGGATTTTAAGTCCGCTATGTCTACCTATTCCATCACGGCGGCATTGGCTGAATTATACCACGGATAATCCGTTTCGTCAAGCAAAGCGGGTGAATTTTCTGAGATAAACCGGGAATATCTTTCGCGTTTCCCGCTTATACATGGGGCAGGGGAGATGGCTAGTCCGGAATATTCTCCAAAACGTGTCGCTTTAGAGCGGCAAAAGAGGTGTCGCTGATGGCGTGCTCCATTTTGCAGGCATCCTCAGCGGCAGTCTCGGTGTCTACGCCCAGACTCACCAGGAAGCGGGTCAGCACAGTATGACGGTCGAAGATTTTCTCTGCAATGGCCAATCCCTCAGGGGTGAGGGTGAGAAAACCATCGGCATCTGCCACCACATAGCCACCCTGCTTCAGAAGCCCCATGGCCCGGCTGACACTGGGTTTGGAATACCCCATATGCTCGCAGACATCAATGGAGCGGACAGCACCGCCGGACTTCAGCAGGACATAAATGGTCTCCAAATACATTTCGCCGGATTCCTGTAAACGCATAAGCTGTTCCTCCATTTCATCAGTTGTCGCTACTCTCGATTAGCATACCATAAATCTGCCCCAAATGCAAGCCCGGGTTTGGGAAAAAGTTAACGAAACAGGAAAAATCTTGCCAAAGGGACTTGACAAATCCTGGAGAAAATAGTATCATGTATGAGGTTAGCTGAAGCTAACTATTTTGGCGGTCGTCCACGTGATGACTTCGGCCATTATCCCACTGTATTGACTCCGGGCGGTGGCTCGGTATTCCGGTGAAGAAGGAGGAAATGAATCATGAAGACATTGCGGGATGTAAAAATCGGTCGGACTGCAACGGTGGTTAAGGTTCATGGTGAGGGTCCTGTGCGGCGGCGCATCATGGATATGGGCATCACCAAGGGTGTGGAAATCTATGTCCGTAAGGTTGCTCCCCTGGGTGACCCTCTCGAATTGACTGTTCGTGGCTATGAGCTGTCTATCCGCAAGGTGGATGCAGAGAATATTGAGGTGGAATAAGAATCTGTTTTTGATCCGCCTTTAGAGAATCGTATTTTTTTACAATGAAGTTAGCGTAAACTAACCGGAAAGTGAGGAATCCCTATGGAACTGCGCATCGCCCTGGCGGGTAATCCCAACAGCGGCAAAACCACCCTGTTTAATGCGCTGACCGGGGCCAATCAGTATGTTGGCAACTGGCCCGGCGTTACGGTGGAAAAGAAAGAAGGCAAACTCAAGAAATACCCCGATGTGGTCGTGACTGATCTGCCCGGCATTTACTCCCTCTCCCCTTATACGCTGGAGGAAGTGGTTGCCCGGGATTATTTGGTCGGTGAGCGTCCCGATGCCATTTTGAACATCGTTGATGGCACAAACTTAGAGCGCAATCTGTACTTAACCACCCAGTTGACAGAATTGGGAATCCCGGTGGTGGTGGCCATCAATATGATGGATATGGTCACCAAGCTGGGGGACAAAATCGATTTTGCCCGGCTGTCCAAGTCGCTTGGTTGTCCGGTGGTGGAGATTTCTGCCCTGAAGGGTACCGGCATCATGGAGGCCGCAGAGAAGGCTATCGAAGTCGCCAGAAAGGGCAAGAGCGGCAAAACCGTCCCTATGCACACCTTCTCCGGCGCAGTGGAGCACGCACTGGCCCACATTGAGGAGGCCGCTGTCCATGGTATGCCTGAAGAACAGCAACGGTGGTACGCCGTCAAGATTTTTGAGCGGGACCCCAAGGTGCTGGAGAGCCTGAACCTGCCGCAGTCTGTTCTGGACCATATGGAGAAAGATATCCGCACCGCCGAACAGGAAATGGACGACGATGCAGAGTCCATCATCACCAATGAGCGCTATAACTACATTGCCCGCATCCTCAAGGGTACTTACAAGAAGAAGTCCACCGGCAGAATGACTTACTCCGATAAGATTGACCGGATTGTGACCAACCGCTTCCTGGCCCTGCCCATTTTTGTGCTGGTCATGTGGGGCGTTTACTTCCTGTCCATTGGCTCTATTGGTGACTGGACCGTTGGCTTTATGAATGATACCCTCTTTGGTGAGTGGATCATTCCCGGTGTTGCCGCCGGTCTTGAGGCCATTGGTTGCGCACCCTGGCTGATCAGTCTGGTGGCTGACGGTATTGTGGGCGGCGTGGGCGCAGTTCTGGGCTTTGTTCCCCAGATGATGATTCTGTTCCTCCTGCTGTCCCTGCTGGAAGACTGCGGCTATATGTCCCGGGTTGCCTTCATTATGGACCGCCTTTTCCGGAAGTTCGGTCTGTCCGGTAAGTCCTTTATCCCCATGCTGGTTGCCTCCGGTTGCGGTGTACCCGGCATTATGGCCAGCCGCACCATTGACCAGGACCGTGACCGCAAGATGACCATTATGACCACCGGCTTTATCCCCTGTGGCGCCAAGATGCCCATCGTCAGCATGATTGCCGGTGCGCTCTTTGGCGGCAGTGCCTGGGTTGCTACCGTGGCTTACTTCATTGGCATTGGTGCAGTCGTTGTCTCCGGCATTATTCTGAAGAAGACCAAAGCTTTCTCCGGTGACCCTGCTCCCTTTGTTATGGAGCTGCCCGCTTATCATGCGCCTGTTGCGTCCAATGTTCTGCGGACCACCTGGGACCGTGGGTGGGGCTTCATTAAGCGCGCCGGTACGGTGATTGTTGCCGCCAGCATCATTATCTGGGTGCTGAACTCCCTGACTTTCCAGGGCGGCTTCCACTACATTGGCGATGGCGACGAGATGTCCATTCTGGCGGTCATTGGCAACGGCATTGCCTGGCTGTTCCGTCCTCTGGGCTTCGGCAACTGGCAGGCGGCTGTGGCTACTGTGCTGGGTCTGGTGGCGAAGGAAGAGGTTGTCGGTGTCTTCGGCTCTCTGTCCTCCATGGGCGATGCGGATTTGGCTTTTGAGCTGGTGGAGTCCATGGATTCTCAGAGACTGGCCATCATTGGTCAGGAATTCTTCGGCGGCAGTAAGCTCTCCGGTATGTCCTTTATGATCTTTAACCTGCTGTGCGCTCCCTGTTTCGCTGCCATGGGTGCCATTAAGCGGGAAATGAACAGCGGTAAGTGGACCATTTTCGCCATTGGCTATATGTGTGTCTTTGCCTATGCCATCTCCCTGATTGTCTATCAGGTGGGTATGCTGACTGCCGGCATATTCACGGTTTGGACGGTAATCGCACTGGCGGCACTGGTGGCGCTGGTTGTCTTGCTTCTGCGGAAGGCTCCCGTTGCCGGGAAGACCCTCGCTCACTGATTGCAAGAAAAGGAGTAATCTATGAACTGGCCTACCATCATTGTTGCTTCTCTGGTTGCCATTGTCTTTGTGGTCATTGTTGCTTTTGAAGTGCGCAAGCGCAAGAGTGGCAAGGGCTCGTGCTCCTGTGGCGCCTCCTGTGGCGGCTGCGCCGGCGGGTGCGGCTGTGGCTGTGGTAATCCGGAAGAATAAGAATTGGACTTGCGGGCTGTCCTGTTTGGGATGGCCCGCTTTTCTGATGCCTCGGGAGAAGCTGACCAATCTGCAGAATGACTGTAAAATATGCCCTCAACCGACTGCTCAACCACCGGTTGAGCGGAAACGGGGCGGACTTAACCCTTTGGTGATTGCTTTTTCGGAGATTTATGGTATGCTGTAACCATCAGGAATAAGGAGGAACTGAAAATGGAAGACACCAAGAACATGACGCTTGGCAAGCGGATTCTATACTACCGCAAGCGGATGGGCATGACCCAGGATCAGTTGGCCGAGCAGATGGGCGTAACGGCGCAGGCGGTCAGCAAATGGGAACATGACCTGTCCTGCCCCGATGTGACCAGTTTGCCCCGACTGGCGGAGATTTTTGACATTTCCATCGACGAACTGCTGGGCGTGGTTTCCGGTCAGGATAATCGGGAAGATGATTTGGACAACTGGAACGATGACCACAATTCCGATGAAGCGGAGGCGGGCCAGCCTGGCTTCTGGCAGAACTTCCGCCGGTTTGGCAAGCGTTATCTGTGGGCGCTGTTCCTGATTGCTCTGGGCGGTACTTATCTGGCGGCACACTTTTTGCAGTTGAATGCGGACTTCTTTGATTTACTCTGGCCCATGATGCTACTGTTTTATGGGTTTTACCATGTTCTGCGGAAAAACTTCACCCTCAGCGCACTGGCTATCCTTGGCGGTGGCTATCTGTTGCTGCTGGAATTGGGGGTTGTGGAAAACCGGTATGTGACCTGGCCGGTGGTCATTGGCTTGGTGCTTGTGCTCTTTGGCGCAGGGATTCTCTTCAACTATGAGTACAAAAGCAAGAAGCGGAATCATTACCGTGGCGGCCATACAGTTTCCGGTGTTGTGACCGGCAGAGAAAAGGCAACCCGGGTCTTTAATTCCAGCGGCGGATTTATTCAGGCGGATTATGCCTTCTGTTCTGACCGGATTGTGGTCAATGAGACGGAGTTTGCAGGTGGCGATGTGGACGTGGCTTTTGGTTCGCTGGTGGTTGACCTGCGGAATTGTTCCCGGGTCTGTGAGGGCTGTACGCTGAAGATGGATGTGGCCTTTGGCTCTCTGGTGATTCTTATGCCCAGACATCTGCGGCTGGATTTGGAACTGGACAGAGCCGGTGTCTCCTGTGATACCAGCGGTTGCCCCAATGCGGATGCCAAGCCCATACTGCTCCGGGGTGACAGCGCATTCAGCAGCCTGAAGATTCAATACGACTAACGGACTACCCACCATGAAAATTGCCCGCTGAGGTTTCTTGCCTTGGGGGGCAGTTTTTTGTTTGCTCATGGGTTTGTATTCTCGGTGAGGGCATGATGGAGAGACTTTTCCGGGAGAAACGACGGCCTTTTCCTACCTGTACCGGAATGCAAAAACGCCCTCTGATGGTTGGTCAGAGAGCGTTTGTGTTGGAGATTTATGGGGTATTTCCTGCTTAAACTTCCCGGTTGAGTACCCGGTATACCAAATCCATGTCCAGCCCGGAGCGCACGGTATCGGCCAGCAGGTCATATTGACGCTCTTTCCATGCGGTGGTGTCCATGGTGGTGAGACTGGTGGGGTCTATGCCCTTTTTCCGGCACAGGGCGTGGAGAATGGTATCTGCAATGCCCGGTGCGTCAAAGATACCATGGAGATATGTGCCGTAAACGTTGCCCCGGCTGGCGAGTATCTGCTGAGCCTCACTGCGCCCCATGTGAATCTCGTATCCGGAGTAATGCATACCGCTCAAGGGGGAGAAAATACCCGCTACCGAACCGAATGTGCCCTGAGCCTGTTTAAGCACCTTCTCCCCGGAGAAAACCGTCTCATGGGGGAGCAGTCCCAAACCACGGATATCGTCAATGCCACTGGCTTCCACCTGCTCCGGGTCACAGATGCGTTTGCCCAGCATTTGATATCCACCGCAAATGCCGAAAACCGGTGTGCCTCTGTCGGCGGCTTTTAAGACGGCAGACTCCAGTCCGCTTTGCCTGAGCCAAAGCAGGTCGGCAATGGTGCTCTTTGTGCCGGGGAGGATGATCATATCCGGGTCATGCAAGTCCTCCGGTTTACCCACATAGCGGACGGATACCTGTTCGTTGCGGTCTAAGGGGGAGAAATCGGTAAAATTGGACAGCTTGGGCAGGCGAATGACGGCAATGTCCACCGGCTTTCGGGTTTGGCTGTCCTGTAATCTGGAAGACAGAGAGTCTTCATCCTCAATATCCACATGGACATAGGGAATGACCCCCACCACCGGCACACCGCACAGCTCCTCCAGAATTCGGATACCCGGCTCCAGAATCTTCCGGTCGCCCCGGAATTTGTTCACGATTGTACCCTTAATCCGGGATTTTTCATCATCTTCCAGCAGGGCGACAGTACCATAGAGCTGGGCAAACACACCGCCCCGGTCAATGTCGCCCACCAATAGTACCGGCGCGTCCACCAGCTTGGCCAGTCCCATATTGACGATGTCCTCTTGCTTCAGGTTGATTTCCGCAGGACTGCCTGCGCCCTCAATGACGATGATGTCAAATTCTTCTTCCAGCGCGTGATACGCCTCCAGAATGGCGGGGATGAATTCTCTTTTCCGGCGGTAATACTCCATGGCATTCATGGTGCCCAGTGCCTTGCCATTCACAATGACCTGACTGCCCACATTGGTGGTGGGCTTGAGCAAAATGGGATTCATCCGCACGTCCGGCCGGATTCCGGCGGCCTCTGCCTGTACTACCTGTGCTCTGCCCATTTCTCGTCCGTCGGAAGTGACGAAGGAATTCAGGGCCATATTCTGACTTTTGAAGGGGGCGACCCGGTAGCCATCCTGCCGGAAGATGCGGCAGAGTCCGGCGGTCAGGAGACTCTTGCCCGCATTGGACATGGTGCCCTGAATCATGATACATTTAGCCATGGTTATGCTTTCTCCAAAACTTCCTTCATGGCGGCAATCAGCGCCAGATTATCCGCATGGGTGCGGACGGCGGTGCGGTACCAGCCTGCACCCAGACCATAGTAGTTGTCGCAGTTGCGGATGGCAATGCCCTTGGTTTTCAGCCCCGTATGGATGTCCTGACCTGCCATAAACAGCAGGAAATTGGCCTCGCCCGGGCAGACCCAGAAGCCCAGCGCCTCCAGCTCTTTGGTGAGCCACTGCCGCTCTCTGGTGACCAGCTCCTTGGTGGTCTGGAGGAAGGGCATTTCTTTCAGGGCGGCGACACCGGCTTTTTGCGCCAGAACAGAGACGTTCCAGGGCTGGGAAGCCTGACTCATCCGACCCAGAAGGATATTGTTGCCGGAAAGACAGTAGCCCAGACGGATACCGGCAATGCCAAAACTCTTGGTGAAAGCCTTGAGAATCACCAGTTGGGTATAGGATTCCAGATAAGGCTTCAGGCTATGTTCACCGTCAGTCAAATCCAGGAAGCACTCATCCACGAAGAGATAAATCTTCTGTTTGGCGCAGAAGTCCAGAATTCGCTTCAGCAGTTCCGGCTCTATGGTTCTGCCGGTGGGATTATTGGGGTTGCAGAGGAAGACCACATCAGGGGAGACGATACGCAACTCCTCCAGGAAGTCTTCGGTCAGGGCGAAATCCATGGTTTTGCGCAGAGTGAAGCGCTCGATGGCGCAACCTACCCGCTTAAGGGCGAGAGCGTACTCGTGGAAAGTGGGGGCCAACTCCAAGGCTCTCCGGGGACGAATGGCCTCACAGAAGGCATAAATCAGGTCAGCCGCACCGTTACCACAGAGGATATACTCCGGCGGCAGCTGCTCATGCTGAGAAATGGCGCTGACCAGCTCCCGACAGAAGGGGTCAGGATACTGGTGCACCTGATCCAGAGCGGAGCGGATGGCTTCTTTGATGGACTCCGGTGTGCCAAAGGGGTTGGTGTTGGCGGAAAAGTCCAGCCGGATTTCGCTGTCGTAAACGTCACCGCCATGGGGATTTTTCATCTGATACAGCATATGGGCCTCCTAAATGATCATCAAAAGTATTCTGAGTGCCATGCAGACGAGGAGGGACAATAACGAGGTCACAACCATAAGCCTGCAGGTCAGGGGAATGTCTTCCGGGGTGATGGGACGCAGGTCGTCACCGATAAAAGGTTTTTTGTGGAGCTGACCGTGATACCAGGCATCACCGGCCAGTCTAACCCGCAGGAGCCCTGCACAGACCGACTCCGTCTGGGCAGAGTTGGGGCTGGCGTGATTCCGGCGGTCTCTGCGGTAAATGCGCCAGCCGTTTTTCCGGTCAAGCCCCATGAGTCCGCCGGCAAGCAACATCAGGAATGCCGACAACCGGGCGGGGAGGTAATTAAACACATCATCCAGCTTAGCCGGAATGAAGCCAATGTAGGTATAGGGTGGGTCAATATAGCCCAGCATGGAGTCCATGGTATTGACCGCCTTATACAGCATACCCAGCGGACCGCCACCCAGAGCCAGAAAGAACAATGGGGCAATGACCCCGTCAGAGGCATTCTCTGCCACAGTCTCCACAGCCGCCCGGGTCACGCCGGATGCATCCAGACTGCCGGTGTCCCGCCCCACAATCATGGAGACGGCATGGCGGGCATCATCAATTGTGCCGTGTTTCAGGGCGGTATAGACCTTCATGGTTTCTCTTTTCAAAGAGCGGGTGGCCAGAACCTGCCAGCACACGATACTCTCCAGCATGAGCCGCAACCAGGGGGATACGCCCTGACACAGCCAGAGAAGCCCCGCCGGGACAGCCCAGGAAATGCCCGCCAGCACCAGCCACAGCAGCCCGCCCGCCAGCCGCTCACCGGCGGGGGTTTTGGGGAGTGCTCGTCGCAGATGACTCTCCAAAACGGTGATGCATTTTCCCATAATGACCACCGGGTGGGGGATGCGCCGTGGGTCACCCAGAAGCAAATCCAGAATATAGCCAATGCCGATTGCCAGTGTACGCCAGAGCAAAAGACCACCTCCGATATTTTGCCATACTTCGCCTTATACCTACATTGTAAACCCAACCGGGGTCCTTGTCAACCAATTTTTCGTCCATTTCAGGGTTGACAACTGATGGTGACGGTGCTATAATGAGCATAACTGAACAATCCATGAGTGCTCTGCGGATGGACTTCCTCCGGCAGAGAGAATAGGGAACCGGGTGAAAATCCCGGACGGTACCGCCGCTGTGTGGGCTGAGTTCATGCACCGTAACGTAAGTTGGTCACTGGGAAACCGGGAAGGCTGGTGCGTGAATGTGGAGCAAGTCTCCGGAAGCCTGAGTCAGAAGACCTGCTTGTGGTGATGTTTGCTTCTTGCACGAGTATGCAATGGGGCGGTATTTGTTGCGAAAACGGCGCGGCAGTGAGGATTTCACTGTCGTGTTTTTTGTTTTCGTGCAATATAAAAACGGTCTGCGGCTTATGCCCGACCTTGTTTATTGAAAGGAGCATTTCCCATGAAGTACCTGAAGAAAATCGCTGTCCTCCTGACCCTCGCCCTCCTGCTGACCTGTATCAGCGCCTGTACCCCCGCACAGCCCAACGAAATCCCCACCGACCCCATCAGCACCGGTGCGCCTATGACCGAGGAACCCACCGATGCCCCCACCGAACCCGAAGACACCTCCATCACCGTCACCGACATGACCGGCAGAGTCATTACTCTGGATGAGCCTGCCATCCGCATTGTTGCCCTGACCGCTTCTGATTGCGAAATCCTCTATGCCATCGGCGCCGGGGATACGCTGGTGGGTCGTGGGGAATACTGCGACTATCCCGCCGAAGTGCTGGATGTGCCCGCCATTGCTTCCGGCGATGACACCAATCTGGAAGAAATCATTGCTCTCCAGCCCCAGGTGTTGCTGATGAGCACCATGGCCCAGACTGACGAGCAGGTTGCCGCGCTGGAAGAAGCCGGCATCAAGGTGGTTGTCTCCGATGCTCAGGACATTGACGGGGTCTATGAAGCCATCAACCTCATTGGCACACTCATGGGCAAGAATGAGGAGGCCGCATCTCTTGTTGAGTCTATGGAATCCACATTCAATGCCATCCGTCAGCACCCCACGGATGATGTTATACAGACCGTTTATTTTGAAGTCTCCCCGCTGGAGTATGGTCTGTGGGCCGCCGGCAGTGGCACCTTTATGAATGAGATTGCGGAAATGATGGGGCTGACCAACATCTTTGCCGATGTGGAAGGCTGGGGCGCTGTCTCTGAGGAGCAGGTGCTGGAGCGTGACCCGGACTACATCGTGACCATCACCATGTATTTTGGCGAGGGTCCCACGCCTGAGGAAGAAATCCTCGCCCGTCCCGGCTGGGAGAATGTGACCGCCGTGAAGAATGAAGCCATTTTGAATCTGAGAAACAATGAGCTGTCCCGCCCCGCTCCCCGTCTGGCTGAGGGCGCACAGATGCTCTACGACTTTGTCTATGGTACGGAAGAATAAACTGACCCAATCCCCGGGGGGTGCAATGCCCCCCACCTCCAATCTAACCCGACCGGAACATTTTGGCCTTGCGCACTATCTGGTGTTTGGGGCGGTGATGCTCCTGACGCTGGTGGTCTGCGTGTGCATTGGCAGTGTCAATATCCCCTTCGCTGATACGGTGACGGTGATTTGGAATGCCATTACCGGTCAAGCTCAGCCGGAGATTTCCGCGGTCTCTATCATCCTCTCGGTGCGACTGCCCAGAATCCTCTGCGTGGCGCTGGTTGGGGCTTCGTTGTCGCTGTGTGGCGTGGCGATGCAGGGACTGCTGAAAAATCCGCTGGCAGACGGCTCGACTTTGGGTGTGTCCTCCGGTGCGTCTCTGGGTGCGGTCGTGGCCATTGCGTTTGGTATCACCATTCCCTCTATGCCCTTTGCCGGGACGATGGTGCTGGCGATTGTCTTTGCCTTTTTGTCGCTGGTCATCATCCTGTCGCTGGCTTACCGGCTGGACCACTCTCTGGCCACCAATACCATTATCTTAATTGGCGTGATTTTCTCCATGTTTGTCTCCAGCATTTTGTCTCTGGTCATCACCTTTGCCTCGGATAAGCTGCAGTCCATTACCTTCTGGACCATGGGTTCTCTGGCGGGCAGCAGTTACAAAAATGCGCTGGTGCTTCTGGTCTCTCTGGTGGTCTTTGGCTCTGCCATTTTCCGCTATGCCCGGGAACTCAATGCCTTTGCCATTGGTGAGGACAACGCACGGCACATTGGCGTAAACGTCAAGCGGGTGAAGCTGGTTGTGCTCATTGCCGCCTCTGCCCTCATTGGTGTCTGTGTGTCCATTGGCGGCACCATTGGCTTTGTGGGCCTGGTAACCCCCCATATGGTGAGAATGATTGTGGGTCCCAACCACAAGAGACTCTTGCCGGCCACCGTTTTTGGGGGCGCAACCTTCCTGATGCTCTGCGATTTGGTTGCCCGGATTCTCCTTGACCCAAAGGAATTGCCCATTGGCGTGGTGACCTCCTTTGTGGGGGCGATCTTGTTCGTGGTGATTTTCTATCAGACAAGGAGGGGCAAGGGATGAGTATGCTGGAAGTTAAGCATCTGGGTGTTCGCTATGGTGAGCACATTGTGGTGCAGGACGTGAGCTTCTCGCTGGAGGAAGGACAGTGGCTCATGCTCATTGGTCCCAACGGGGCGGGAAAATCCACCATTGTGAATGCCATTTCTCAGGGCGTCAATTATACCGGCGAGGTGCTCTGGCAAGGGAAAAACCTCAGACGGATGAAGCCGGTGGAAATGGCACGGAATATGGGCGTACTGTCTCAGAATCACGCCGTGGGCTATGGCTTTACGGTGGAGGAAGTGGTACGTCTGGGTCGTTATGCCTATGCGCCCGGTTTTTTTGGGTCTCACAAGGACGCTGACCCTGCGCCCATTGCGCAGGCACTCTCCTTAACCGGGCTGACGGAATTGGCGGGGCAGTCTGTACTGACCCTCTCCGGCGGTGAACTGCAGCGCACCTTTTTGGCTCAGCTTTTTGCCCAGAATCCCAAACTGCTGATTCTGGATGAACCCACCAACCATCTGGACTTGGTCTATCAGAAACAGATCTTCGCCTTGATTCAGCAGTGGCTGAAGGACAGCGGCAGAGCGGTAATATCCGTGGTGCATGACCTGAGCTTAGCCCGGGCGTATGGCACCCATGCGCTGTTGCTAGATAAATCAAAAGCCATATGCTATGGAACAGTCGGTGAGGTATTCCAATCCGAACTGCTGAACAAAGCCTACGGCATGGATGTGCGCCAATGGATGCAGACCATGCTGGGGCAGTGGTAAAAAGGATGAAGACCTGTTGCGCAGGAGTTTGCGGCAACAGGTCTTAATTTTTTAGCGCACGGACATGGGCGAACGGGCAGTATTGTAGGTTTCTCCCGCTTCTTCAATGGCGTCCACCTGCCCGGTGGTCCAGTTGGGGAACAGGCTTTTTTCGCCAATTTGTCCGCTGACCAGCGGTTTCTTCCGCACGGGAATCACCAGAGTATGCTGATTCTTGCCGTGCATCACCTCTGCGCCAAAGTAGAGGAAGGGAATGAGGGCACTGCTGACCCGGAGAGTATAGGTGTTTAGAGGACCGTCTGCGGTGTCCACCTGGCCCTTTTGCAGCAGGCGGTGGTCGCTGAGCTCAGAGAGGATTTCCTCGGCCTCTGCTTCTGAAATGTCCACCTCCTTACCCAGCAGGGTTGCGGAAAAGGGGCGGTCATGGCGGGTATGGGCATAGTACAGCGCCCGAAGCCGGTTGGGTTTCTCCAGCAGCGAAAAAAGCCGGAGATAGGACTGCTCATTCTTCAGGATGGAGGAAAAACCGTCCTCAGGCTCAGGCATTATCAGCACATACTGGAAGTCGGAGGCAAGAGAAGCTTTCATCAAACCCTCATCAGTGGAGACGCTGAGCAATGAGGGCAGGGGAGAGACCAGACGCTGCTTACGGTCGGAATGCTCGTTGAGCTTCAGGTACTGATACAACCGCTCAGAACTGCCGTCATTGATGTCCACAATCAATTCAATCAACTCCAGTGCCAGCTCATATGCCCGGACAAACCGTTGCTCCTCCGGCACTCTGCACAGCTCTTTACGCAGGAAGGTGGCGGGATCGAGAGGTTTGGAACTGGTGAAGTTAAAGAGCTGGTCAATGGTAATGCCCAGCGCCTGCGCCAGCTCCGGAAGCAGAGACAAATCCGGCGCACCGCCCCGCTCCCACCGGGAGACAGCCTGCATGGACACATTCAGCAGTCTGCCCAAGTCCTCTTGAGTCAGTCCTGCAGCCTTACGGTACTTGGCAATATTTTGACTTAAAGGGTTGTCGCTCATGGTGAACACCTGCCAATACTCAATTGATGGTTGATATTATACCCCAGATTCCGGGGAAAATCAAGCCAGTCCCACAGCAAATTCAAATACCTGCGGAATGGTAGAGAAAATCGGATTTTTGTCAATCCGAAGTGGAATTGAGAATTGGAGGAGTCAACAATTCGTTGAGTGGACTAAAAGAGAACATGATTTCACACAAAAACCCCTTTCTTCCGTTCAAGTCCCGCACCCGCTATAATTTAGCATAGAGAAAATGTAAGGTCAGTGATTTTACGTTGTATCCATCACGGTGTTTCACTGTGTGGAGATAAATCCCGGTACAACCGGAAAAAGAAAGGATGTAACCCCATGAACAAGCATTTGTCTCAGCGCATTTTGTCCCTGCTGCTGGTCTTTGCTCTGGTTCTCGGTTTTAGTGTGCCGGTACAGGCCACCGAAGACCCCGATACCACGAACAAAGATTTGCGGTTCACCCAGGTCGACGGCGTTGAAGCCCTCAGTGATGACGCACTGAAGGCCGAAGCCAAAGACCAGGAAGAAACTCAAATCGACCCAGAGGAAATGGTCAGAGCTTCCATCGTTTTGGAGACTCCCTCTACGCTGGATGCCGGTTTCTCCACCCAGGGTATTGCGACGAACCGTGATGCCCTGAACCATCGTGCCGCTCTGCGACAGGAGCAGGCACAGCTTACCGCCCGGATTGAACGGGAACTGGGCGAAACACTGGATGTTCAGTGGAATCTGACCCTTGCCGCCAACATGATCTCGGTCAATGTGGCCTATGGCAAGCTGGAGACCATCAGTGCCGTTCCCGGTGTTCAGGCGGTCATTCTGGAAAACCGCTACGACCCTGCCATCACCCAGGAGGGGACGGCTTCTCCCAACATGATTACCTCTCCCGGTATGATTGGCAGTTTTGATGCCTATTCCGGCGGCTACACCGGTGCCGGACGCCGGGTGGCGGTTGTGGATACGGGTATTGATGTGGACCATCAGAGTGTGTCTGCCGAGGCACTGATGTATGCCTTGTCCCGGCAGGCAGAGCTCAAGGGGACAGATGAGGACACCTATGTGGAGAGTCTGAATCTGCTGGATGCCGAAGAAATCAATGGGCTTCTGGATCAGCTCAACGTCAGCGGGATTATCTCCACGGTGACGGCTGAGGAGCTGTACAAGAATGCCAAGATTCCTTTTGGCTTCAACTACATCGACAAGGATGCCGCCTATATCGACCACAACAAGGATAAGCAGGGCGGTCACGGCTCCCATGTGGCCGGCATTGCCGCCGCCAATGGCTATATCCCTCAGGAGGACGGTTCTTTCCGCGCCTGCCTGGAGGAGGGGCTGGTGCAGGGTGTTGCTCCTGATGCCCAGCTTATTGTCCTGAAGGTCTTCGGCAGAAACGGCGGCGCATATGACTCTGACTATATGGCCGCCATTGAGGACGCCATTGTCCTGGGCTGTGATGCGGTCAATCTGTCTCTTGGTATGGCCAACCCCGGCTTCACCCGGAACAGTACCTATCCCGAGATTTTGGACAATCTGAGCAAGAGCGATACCGTGGTGGTTATGTCCGGCAGCAACTCCGGCCACTGGGCGGACTACGCCCTCCATCAGCAGCCCGGTTATCTCTATGCCGATGATGTGTCCATGTTCACCGCAGGTGAGCCCGGCACTTATCCGCAGGTGCTGAGCGTGGCTTCCGTGGACAATGACGGCGGCACGGGCTACTATATCACCGCCCACGGCAACATGATGTTCTTCACGGAGGGCGCAAACAGCGATGCCAATCCCTTGCCGTCCATTGCCGGTGAGCATGAGTACATCTTCCTTGACGGCGTTGGCACGGAAGAAGAATTCGCCGCCATCGGTGCGGATGTTCTGACCGGCAAGATTGCCATTTGCTCCCGTGGCGAGACTTCTTTCTTTGAGAAAGCAGAAGCCGCTGTCCGTAATGGGGCGATTGCGACCATTATTTATAACAATCAGTCCGCTCCCATCAATATGGATTTGTGGGACTATACCCAGAAAGCGCCCTGTGTCTGTATTTCTCAGGCTGACGGCGCGGCCATTCGTGCCGGGTCTGTCCCGGTTACCGGGGAGAATGGTGAAGTCAGATATCTGACCGGCAAGCTGACCGTCAGCGGTGAACACGGCTCCATGGTTTTTGGCGAGGAATACTATACCATGAGCAGTTTTTCCTCTTATGGCGTTCCCGGTACGCTGGAACTCAAGCCGGAAATCACTGCCCCCGGCGGCAACATCTATTCCATCAACGGAACTTCCGGCGGTGGCAAGACTTATACCAATATGTCCGGCACATCTATGGCTGCCCCTCAGGTCACCGGTATGGCGGCTCTGGTGGGTCAGTACATCGATGAAAATCTCTTGCTGGAGAA
Organism: Oscillospiraceae bacterium; assembly: GCA_015067725.1. Lineage (GTDB taxonomy): Bacteria > Bacillota > Clostridia > Oscillospirales > Oscillospiraceae > Faecousia. The sequence goes on from SVLX01000006.1 coordinate 18,787, forward strand.
GACCAATCTGACCCGCCGGGCTCTGATTCAGAGTCTGATGATGTCCACGGCTGTCCCCATGGAGGAATCTGCCGGGGCTTATTTCCCGGTCTTCCGTCAGGGCGCTGGTCTGGCGGATGTGGGCGCGGCGACCTCTGCCCAGTCCTACATTCTGATGGAGGAAGATGCTACCGAATTCTGGGCTGACGGCAAGGTCAAGGCGGAATTGGGCCACGACCCCCAGAGAGAGGGTGTATATACCTTCGGCTTTACGGTCAACGCCCTGAACGATGAGACTCAGCGGTTCATGCTCTCTGCGGAGCTGTTTACCCAGGGGCTCTTTGAAGCCGACGGTCTGCGGTATCTGGATAACGCCACCACGGCCTTGCAGGCGGCGGTGGAGTGGACGGTGGACGGTCAGGTGATTGAGCCTGCCGGAGATGTGTCCCAATATGACTTTGACGGCAATGGCGTGGTCAATCATGACGATGCGCAGGCCATTGTTGACTACATGGCCGGCAACCGGGAGGAGCTCAGCCATGCGGAACAGGCAGATCTGGACGGTGATGGCGCAATTTCCACCCACGATGCCCACCGGCTTCTGAATATGCTCAACTGTGGTATGCTGGTTCTACATGGTGACAGCGCACAGGTGCAGGTGACCATTACCCTGACCGATGCCCAGAAGGATGCGCTGGATGAGAACTATGTCAATGGTGCTTATGTGGAGGGCTATATCTTTGTCCGCCAGCTTGCCAATGAAGAAGGCGTTGCCGGTACGGTTCACACTGTCCCCATGCTGGCCTTCTATGGCAACTGGTCCGATGCGTCCATGTTTGACCATGGCTCGTATACCTCTGCTCTCTATGGCGACAAGGGCCTGCCCTATGCCGGTATTGAGGACAGAAACACCATGCTTTTGCAGTATTATGGAAGCTCTGACCTCTATTACAGCGTAGGTAACCCCTATCTGGCAGAGGACAGTTACCCCGCCGGGCGGGAAGCCATCAGTATGCGCACGGTACTCAGCCGCTTCCTGATTACGCCTATCCGGAACATGGCCGCCATGAACCTGTTTATCACCAATCAGGACGGTGAGTATTTGTTCATTGGTGAACCCTCCACCAAGGTGGTCGGCGCGTTCTTTAACCTGAGCACAGGCAATTGGCAGGCCCACGACGGTTATTATGGCTTCTTCCGCAAGGTGTCCTCCCTGGGCGTGGAGGAAGGCGACCGGATCACCATCTCGGTTTTGGCAATCCCTGAGTATTACGAAGAAGACGGCACGATGACCAAGGAACGGATCATGGAGTTGTTTGAAGGCGACGAGCTGGGTAAAGGCACTGTCCTGTCCAGAAGCTACACCATCGACAGCGTTGCGCCCGAAATGGTCAGTGTCCAGAAGGATTTACAGACCGGTAATCTGATTGTTGAGGCGAAGGATGACCGGTATCTGGCTGCCATTGAGGTGCGCAGTAAAGGCGATGTGGTCTTCGCCACCGTATGCCCTGAGCAGACCGGGCCCGGTGAAACCTGCCGCGCGGTCATTGATTTGTCCCATGTGCAGGGCAAGATTGGCCCGGAGTGTCTGGTTGTTGTGGGCGACTATGCCAAGAACGAGACCGCTTATGTGGTTTCTTATGGCGAGGAGCGGCAGGACGACAGCGGCAAGTTCTTCTATTACAGCAACTCTCAGTACCGCACCATTGAAAAGGGTTGGTTTAACATGGAGCCGGACAAGGTCTGGTACTGGGACGGTCTGAATCACGGCGGCACCACCTTCGTCTCCGGCTCGACGGTGACACCTCTTGCCGGTGATTATGTGGGCGGTTATGTATTCGTTGCCGGTAATGACGGCTACTACTATACCTCCAGACACGGCGAGTGGGGTGGCTGGGAGAAGGTTGGCTACTGGAAAGATGCGGTTGTGTCCGTCCGGGCCATGTCCTTCAGCTATGCCGACAACACCATGTATATGCTGGGTGTCACCGATGCCAGAGGCAGAGCCCATGCTTTGTTCTCCGTTGACCTGATTACCGGCGAGACCACCAAACTCAGCACCATCACCTTCCAGGGGACGGCTTACGCGGTGCATATGATGTGCTGTGACGATGTGGGTAACTTCTATGCCGTCAGTTTTGACAACAAGTTCTATCGCTTCACGCTCAATGACATTGTGGACGGCAAGATGACCATTGCCCGCTACTCCAATAATCCTGTAGCCAAGAACTTTGCTCACTATGGCTCTCTGGCTTGGGACCATGACAAGGACGAGCTGTATATGGCCTGCTGCATGAGCCTCTATGGTGCGGTCAGTAGTGGACCCAGTGTGTATAAGATTGACCCTGAGACTGGTAAGGGCACCAGAACCTGCGACTATGACGGCGGCTTCTCCGAGAATTGCCCCTCCCGTCTGGCGGACTACCCGGTTGCCATGTATATTGTGCCTTCCAGCACCGTAAGACTGAAGACTGATGTGGGTGCTACCAGCCTGTCTCTGGACAGAAGTGAAGTCTCCGCCCTGGTTAATACCTCTTTCAGACTGAATCCTACGGTGTACCCCTGGTGCCTGAAGGACAAGAGCATCAACTGGACTTCCAGTAATACTGATGTCGCCGTGGTCAATGATGGCACGGTGACTCTGGTGGGGGTGGGCACTGCCACCATTACCGCCACCACCAATGCCTCTCCCAATCTGACCGCTACCTGTACCGTCACCGCCACGGAGTTGGACAACATCAGGTTCTCCGCCCAGATTACCGGTGCGGATGGCAGAACCTACTGGTCTGACGCGCAGACCGACAATCTCTCCGGCTGGGCACCCATTTACAGCCACATGGAATCCAGTCCCTACCGTGCAGGCGCGCTTGTGGAGGATATGCTCTATGTTCACGACAACCGGAAGCTGTATCGCGTGGATGCCGATACCTTCGTGGTGACGGATCTGGGCGAGATTGCCACGGACTGGCAGTTCACCGATGCGGCCGTTTTGCCGGCTACCGGTGAGCTGGAGGGCGGTTTGCTGGCAATTGGCAATAACCGGATTGTCATCATGAACCCGGAAGAGGGCACTGCCCGGTTCTTCAATGCCCCCACCGGCAGCACTGACCCGGTTGTGGCTTTGGCGTATGCAGGTCCTTGTACCCATGACTATGGCAGTACCAAGAATTTGCCTGCCCAGAGATACTATATGCTCACCGAAGACGGTGCGCTGTATGAAGGTAAAGCCTTTGCCTATGGCGATTTGTACAACTTTGCTTCCACCAGACAGGGCAAGGCTGACCTGATTCTTGACGGTGTTGCCAATCAGTTTGTCGATCGGTATGCCTCCATGATTTATGATGAGGCAACCGGCTATCTGCTGCTGTCTGCCCACACCAAGGGCGACGGAAACCAGCTCTATGCCATTGACCCCGCTACACAGCTTGCCACGCTTCTGGGTGACTTTGGCGAGGGTGTACAGCCTGTGGTGAGTCTGTATCAGTATGACCGCTATACCGAGCTGAGCATCAAGATGAAGACCACCGAAGCCAAACTCTTTGCCGAGGAGACCCTCCGGCTCAATGCCCAGGTTCTGCCGATTACTTACCGCAATGAAATGACCTGGGTATCCAGCGACCCCAAGGTGGCCACCGTGGACGAAAACGGTCTGGTCACGGCAATCCAGGCGGGTACTGCCGTCATTACGGCCACTTCCGTGGACAAAGATGAGAAGGGCAAGCCTGCCACTGCCTCCTGCACCGTGACGGTTCGGGATCTGACCCAGGTCTCTGCCACGGTTCACGCGCAGGTGGTCACGGAAGAAGGCGCCGGGTGGGTATCCATCGACACTTCCACCAAGGCGTTGACCCACGAGGCGGATGCTTCCGTCGTTCTCAATGGCGGCGGTGTCCATGCGGGTAAGATTTACGGCTCTGTAGGTACGGAAGGCGAGATTGGCAATATGTACATCATTGACCCCGCCAATGGCTTTGCCGAGACCAAGGGCGCAATGAGCGACTACAGCTACTTCTTCCGGGATGGCACGACTCTGCCCGCACAGACCATCACCGTCAGCGACTGGACCGGGGAGAGAGAGCTCAACGCCTATGGCTTCCCCCTGTACATCACGGAAGCCGGTGCACTGACTATGCTCCTTGATGCGATTGAAGGTACTGTATCCAACTGGAGCACCATGAGCTGGCCCAACAATACCGAGAAGGCCGCGGCTCTGGCTTATGCCGGTGATTCTGTATTCGAGAATGCTTTCGGCAATACCTTTGATAGCAAGGTCTGCTATGTGGTTACGGATACGGGCATGCTCTATCTGTTCCATATCCTGCCCGGCTATTATTACTATGGCCCGAACAAGGTATCCTATTCCGGCGCGGCTGTGGCACTGGGGGCTTTGGGTGTGACCTTTGAGCATTACAGCAATGTTTCCATGACACTGGTTGAAGACGAGACCAACAAGGGTCTGGTGATCAGCTACTATGACGAAAGCGGTGCGGAGCTGTACTACATCGACCTGAAGGGCGAAACCCCCACCTGCGGCAAGATTTGCGCTCTGCCCGGCGTTGAGTCCATCACCAGCCTGTATACCGCATCCGAGTTGACCGATGAGGGCACCAATTCCGTTCCTGGTTATGTTGCGGGTACGGCGGAAACCCCCTCCAGCACAGTGTCCTTTGCCCGGAATCTGCCCACTGTGGTGGAGGGTGAGAAGGAGCAGGCTCAGCTTGCGGGCAAGGAAAACCATGTCCGCACCAACGGCATGGACTTTGCTTCTGATTGCCGGGATGGTATCTTCACCCTGACCCTGACACTGGATGAGGACACCACCAACAGTCTCTTGGCTGTGGACTATGATACTGAGATGCTGACCCTGATGGAGAGTTCTTCTGCCCTGGCTTACCAGAGCATCCGGGAGGATGAGGGTTCTGTCACGCTGGCTTTTGCCGACAGCACCGCCATTTCCTCCGGTACGGCTACCCTGACACTTCGGTTCAAGGTGGAGCAGGAGGGCGAGACTTCCTTCATTGTCCGCACCATGGAGAAGAATGACGACCTCCGGGGTAATCAGGAAATCTTCTTTGCCACCGTACCGGAGCATGAATATGAGGCGGTTGTGACCCCTGCTACCTGCACCGAAGGCGGCTATACCACCTTTACCTGCAAGCTGTGCGGCGAGAGCTATGTGGATGCGTACACCGAGCCCACCGGTCACCGGTTTGGCGATTGGTTCGTGACCGTGCCCGCCACCTGCACCGAAGATGGGGAAGAAACGCGCCGGTGCGTGAACTGCGACCACGCAGAAAGCCGGGTTATCCCTGCATTCTGCCCCTCCGGAGTGTATTCCGATGTGCCCATGAACATCTGGTATCATGAAGCGGTTGACTTTGTGACAAAATGTGGTATCATGGAAGGCGTGGGTGACGGTAAGTTCTGGCCTGACGGCGTGACTACCCGTGGTCAGTTGGTGACGGTGCTTTACCGGATGGCGGGCATGCCTGCGGTGGAGGATGAATGTGGTTTTACCGATGTTCCTGCCGATAGCTGGTACCATGATGCGGTGGTCTGGGCTTATGTGTCCGGCATTACCACCGGCATGACCGACACCCTGTTCGCCCCCAGCAGCCATGTGACCCGGGAGCAGGTGGTTACCTTCCTCTGCCGCTATGCCGGGTTCACCGGCATGGATACGACTGCCACAGGTGACCTGAGCGCATATGCTGACGCCGATCTGGTCAGTGACTATGCGCTTCCTGCCATGACCTGGGCAGTGGAGCAGGGCATCATCACCGGCATGACCGACGATACCCTGTCCCCTGGAGCGTCCTCTACCCGGGCGCAGATTGCCACCATGCTGATGCGCTTCCTGACTATAGGCGAATAAGCAAAAGCCTGACCCATAGGTTGGTCAGGAGAAGCCATAAACGTTAACGGAAGGATACTGTCTCGCTTTGGGGCAGTATCCTTCTCATTCTACCAACCGGAAAGGAGATGAGACATTGAGCAAAATTCTGTGCATCATTGACGGCATGACTGACCCGGAATTTAATCTTAGCCAATATCCCCACCTCTCGGGGTTATACCAACTGGGGGAGGTGGATACCTGCCGCGGTTCTGCGCCGGAGTCATTGGGGTGCATTCTCCGGCTTCTGGGGACGAAGGAAGTGCCGGAGCGTTTCCGGGGCTATGTGGAGGCTCTGGGTTGCGGGATTCCGGTGGGGGAGGATGACCTGATTCTCCGGGGGAGCTGGTATCGGGTGGATGAGCGGGGGTATTGCGTTGCCCCGGTTGCCGGGGAGAGTCGACTTCCGGTGGGGGAGGAGGTCTGCCGGTATTATCCCATGGGGCAGTATAAGCGTCTGCTGGTGTTCCCCGGGATGGCTGGGGCGGTGACTGAGATATGCACGCAGTCGCCCTATCGGTGTGTGGGGCGACCGGCTGAAATGATGAAGCCTGTGGGTCTCCCGGCTTTGGAGCGGCTCTTTGATTGGTGTCTGGGGGCGGGGAAGTGCCTCATTCCCTGGGGGGAGTCTGTTCCGGCGAAGATTCCGGCATTTCCGGAGGGGGGCTGTGTGGTCTGCGGGACGGAGATTGTCCGGGGGATTGCCCGGCTTCTGGATATGACTCTCGTTGTCCCGGCGGGCTGTACCGGAGACACGGACACCGACCTGCAGGCGAAGGTGCAGGCCACGCTGCAGGCCGCGGAAGAATACCCCTTTGTTCTGCTCCACATCAACGGAGCGGACGAAGCCAGCCACCGGAGAGACAGGCGGGAGAAGCAAGCCTTCCTCAAGAAAGTGGATGCGCTGGTGTTGCCGCCCCTCCTTCGGTCGGGGCATGGGGTGTGGGTGGTTGCTGACCACGGCACAGACCCCGGGACTGGGGCGCATTTGGGAGAAAAACAGCCGAGATATGGAAATCGCCCGGAATGGTTTTGGTGAACCTTCCGGGCTTTGGCTGTTCCTGTGGGATATGGTTGCTTAATCTGTCTGTTGTCCCACCTCAACCACCTGCAACCGCTCATCCTCCACCCGAAACCGCACATTGACCCCGCCGAAGCTGAGGCCATAGATTCTCTCCGGGTCTTGCTGGTAGGAGGGTCTGGGGTCGTGAGCCAGTACACCCAGCAGGGCTTCTCTCCGGCTCTCCGGGACTTTCTCCAGCAGTTCCGAAGGGAAGTCCACCGCCAGCAGGTATTCTCCTGCCGTGTCCGTAAAGCCGCCACGGGCATCATACTGGCAGTCGGCATAGCTGACATAGGGCTTGATGTCAAAAATCGGCGTACCATCCATCAAATCCGCGCCGGAAATCACCAGCACCGGGCCATCGGGGGTAGAGAGCCGCACCTCCTCCAGCCGGACGCAACTTAACCCAATGGGATTGGGGCGGAAGGGGGAGCGGGTGGCAAAGACCCCCATCCGGGTATTTCCACCCAGCCGGGGCGGACGCACCGTGGGCGACCAGCCATCTTTCCGGTTGGCAGAAAAATTCCACACTAGCCACAGATGGGAGAAGCCCTCAATCCCCCGGAGCATATCCGGATTCCGGTACTCCGGCTCAAAAACCACCTGCGCCCGCAATTCCGGGACTAAGCCGGATTGCCGGGGAATGCCGAATTTGCTGGGGAAGTCGCTGCGCACCCGGGCAACGACGGTCATGGGGATGTCCATAATCTTACCTCGTTTCGTCTTTGGTTCACGTTTTCCGGCATTTCTTCCAGCCCATGAGGATTCCTGTCACCAGTTCCAGCACATACACCAGGACAAAGCCCATGTTGCACAGGTTCTGGATTCTTTCACCTGTCCGCCACTGCCCATGGGTATGGACGGTGACGGGGAAATAGCCGGTTTTCCCGCTGGGGGTGATGCAGGCAATGGATTCATTTCGGTGAATGTACTGATAGTCTTCGTTGCCCTCCTCAAAGAGATAGCGGGTGAGGGCTTCTTCCTCCGTAATCTCATTTCCAAAGGCATCAACATATTCTATGGCTGACCATGCTTCCATACCGGGGGCAATGTCGCCATAGCTTGCCTCCAGATTGGCCGTGGGGGTCTCGGCAAAGACCCGGAAGTCTGCCATATTCTGGAATACCATGCCGGGAACAAAATCTGTGGGCTGGACTGCTTCATTGAAGGCGCATTGACCCACAAAGGTGAGGGACAGGGCCAGCAGAGTATACAGGGCGGTCTTCTTCTGGATGTTCCATCGTGTTCTTGCCTTGCTGTCGGCGGTGTCTCCTGCTTTTTTGAGCCGTATGCCCTGATACAGCCAGCGCCCGACCACTGCCACAGCCACCAGCAGAAGTCCATAGAGGAGGGCAAAGGTGAACCAATACCCGCCGGTGAGTCCGTGGTAAGCGCTGCTCACCTGACTGACCAGTGGCAGACTCAGGACAAAGAGCAGGAGAATACTGCCGCCGGTCAGCCAGAGAATCTTCCTCAGGGCTCTCCGGTGGGACTTAAGCTCCCCGGTGGGGAAATCATCGGTATTCGTGCTGTGGAAGGCCTGAATCCCAAAGACGGCCTCCAGACAGCCGGCGGCCAGGTAGAACACACAGCCCACAAAGAAGCCGATATACGCCCGCAGGAAGCCAAAATTCCCGATCATTGCCCCGATGAGGCCCGACAGACCCACACCCAGTGCCATGAGACTGCGGGTGAGAAACCGGGTGCGGTTTTCTTCCAGAATGTGGCGGAGCTGGCGGGTGGACTTTTCCGGGGGCTCGGTGGGCGGCGCGGAGGTGGGGGAGTTGCGCTGTCCACGGAGCAGCTCGTCACAGGTGATGCCGTAAATCTCCGCAATCAGGGGAATGAGACTCAGGTCGGGGGAACATTCGTCCCGCTCCCAGCGGCTGACGGCCTTGTCCGATACGCCCAGCCGCTCGGCCAGTTCCCGCTGGGTCAGTCCGTTTGCTTTTCTCAGGGCGGCCAGAAAGCTGCCCATGGTCTTCTTATCCATAGTATACCTCCGAAACAGGAATTCTGCTAACCTCTAAATTGGTGCAGTGTCTGGCGCAATTCTACAAAACTGCCGGTCGGAATGCCACCCATCAGACCGGGAATCTCTCTCGCTCAGTGAGAATTGGCATTCTGCGGGGGGATTTTGCCGGACGGATGCCGGTATGGGGGAAGTTTCGGGGGTTCAGTCTGTGCCGGATGTGGCTGGCTTATGGTCATATCTGTCTGCCATGAAGTTAAATCCAGCCAGTTGCTGCCCCGGATTTGGGGATACCCTGGCCATATCCGGCTGGCTGTTACCTCCCCAAATCTGAGGATACCTGCCCCAGAAATGGGGATACCTGCCCCATATCCGGGGATACCATGGCTAAATCTGAGGCGTTACCCATGGTCATATCTGTCTACATCCCAGCCAAATCCAGCCATTTGACTGTGCCGTATCTGTCCCATGACCATGGCTGTTTCCGGGGATACCCCTGGTCATTTCTGCGCATTTGCCATAGCCATATCTGTCCAACAGAATAGATAAAAGAAAAGATAAAAGAAAAGAACAAAGAGAGAATCAGGAAAACAGGCGGCAGTTGATTCTCCCCTGATTTGGGCAAGGGGGAGAATCTGCCCCAGTTGCCCGGGACAAGCCCCAAAGAAAACGGGCTTGCCCTGAGCCGGAAAACGAGGGTGGAATAGTTGTCCAGGGTATAGACAATGATTCCGGTAACCTGGACAGTTGTTCTTGCAGGCCAGGACACTTTGTCCAACAGATAAGAAAAGAATACAAAAAAGAGGATAATTAGGCATTCGCCCAAGCATCATCCCGCCCTCTTTTTTGGGGAAAAGAGAGCGGATGGGCATGCCGTCATTTTGGGCTGACAGCCTGCCCCGAGGTTAGCGATTTTCCGGCTGTCGGGGTATAATAAAGCCAAAGACAGCCGAACCGGCCAGCGGATGAGCTTCTTGGGGGAGACAGCTCAACCTCTGACCGGCAAAGAAGCATATGATCTTCAACCGGGCTGACCCACCGCCTCGGTGAACCGCAGGAAGGCGGCTTGTCCCTCCGCCGTCCGCTTGTACACACCGGCATCCAACAGCACCTGCAGGAAGACCTTGCCCACTTCCTCCCGGAGAATGTGGTCAATGTTGCCGGGGGTGAAGCTGTAGCGACTGCACAGCGCATCGCACCAGTCGGCGTGTTTGGCAATGGATTCCTGACTCCGGATGTCCTGCCGGGTCAGAATCGCCTGCCGGAGTTGCTTCAGCTCCGTGTCCAGCCGGGCAGGCAGTACCGCCAAACCCATGACCTCAATGAGACCGATGTTCTCTTTCTTGATGTGGTGCAGTTCTTCATGGGGATGGAAAAGCCCCATGGGATGCTCGGCGGTGGTCAGGTTGTTGCGCAGAACCAAATCCAGTTGGTACTGCCCCGAGACCATCCGGGCAATGGGGGTGATGGTGTTGTGGGGAACGCCATCGGTCTGGGCGAAGATGCTTACACGCTCGTCGGTATAACCCCGCCAGACGGCGAGAATCCGCTCCGCCAAATCCGTCAGCCGCTCCCGGTTCTTCCCGGTGAGCCGGAGGACGGACATGGGCCAGCGCACAATCCCGGCGTGAATGTCCGCAAAGCCCCGGAAGGAGATTTCTCTCTCCACCGGTGCGGCGGCCATGGCGAAGGTGTGATGCCCGCCCTGGAAGTGGTCATGGCTGAGGATTGAGCCACCCACAATGGGCAAATCCGCATTGGAACCCATGAAGTAATGGGGGAACTGCTCCACAAAGTCCAGCAGTTTACAAAATGCCGCCCGGTCAATCTTCATGGGGGTATGCGCCCCATTGAGGGCGATGCAATGCTCATTGTAATAGACATAGGGCGAGTATTGCAGATACCAGCTTGACCCATTCATGGTCATGGGAATTACCCGGTGATTCTGCCTTGCGGGATGATTCATCCGCCCGGCGTAACCCTCATTGGTGGCGCAAAGGGCGCACTTGGGATAGCCGGACTGGGGCGCGCGACCCATGGCGGCGATGGCCTTAGGGTCTTTCTCCGGCTTGGAGAGGTTAATGGTGATGTCCAGTGTGCCATATTCGCAGGTATACTGCCACTTCTGGTCTTTGGCGATTCGGTCACGGCGGATATAGTTGGTGTCCTGACTGAACCGGTAAAACCAGTCGGTGGCCGTTTTTGGCGACTGGGCATAAAGAGAGGCGAAGTGCCCTCTGACCTGATGGGGTCTGGGGGTGAGGATGCCCATGAGCTTGGTATCAAAGAGATCCCGGGCCACGGAATTGTCCTCAATGATGCCCCAACTCACTGCGTCCTCGGTCAGTACCGCCAGAATCTCATGGAGCTCTGCCGGTGCCGGTTCCGCGTTCTCGTCAAAAGCATCCAGTTCCATGGCCTCCAGCAGACCATTGATGATGTAATCCCGGTCGTCCACATGGGTCAGACCGGTTTTTTCTCCATAGCTGACCAGAGCCAGAATATAATTGCTGACATTCATGGCAAATCCTCCTTCTGTACAGACCGCTCCACCAGAATACCGCCCTCTTTCCGGATGGAGAGCACATGGCAAGCGCCATTACCCAGAACGCTGTCCATGCTTCGGACAAACGCAGTTAGCATATTGAGGGGCACAAAAGCCTGAATCGTACCGGCGAAGCCGCCGCCATGAACCCGGCAAGCGCCGCGCCCGGAGAGCAGTTTCTCGGCCAGGGCCAAGGCAAAAGCTACCTCCTGATGGCCTGTTGCCCCGGTGGGAATTACATTTTGCAGGCACTGCCAGGAGGAGCGCCCGGAGTCTGCCACCAGTTGGAGGAACCGCTCCATCTCCCCATGGCGCAGGGCATGAACCTGAGACTCCACCCGCCGGTTTTCGGCATAGACGTGCATGGCCCTGAGCGCGGCCCGGTCACCGGCGGCGGCTCTGACCTGGGGCAGGTGGTCATAGAATTCCTCCTCCGGCACATCCCGGAGGTATTCTTTTCGGAAGACCTGACATACGGCCCTCAATTCCTGGGTGATGGCCGCGTATTCATCGGTCAGGTCGGCGTGGTCTGCTCCGGAGTCAATGATGCAAAGGGCATAGCCATGGGCAGAGAGGTCAAAGCTCAGCCGCTCCACCTGTGGCTTCTCCGGGTCACAAAAATCGATATAGATGATGCCACCCACGGCAGAAGCGGTCTGGTCCATGAGTCCGCAAGGCTTGCCGAAGTAGACATTCTCCGCATACTGCCCAATCTGTGCCATTTCCGCCGGGCTCAGCCTGCCATCACAGAACAGGTGGTTGCAAATGGTGGCCATGAGCACTTCAAAGGCGGCGGAGCTGCTCAAACCACTGCCGGGCAGGACAGAGGAGGTCACATAGGCATCAAAACCCCGCACCGTTGCCCCCAACTGGACATACCTTGCGGCAACACCCAGAATCAGGGCATAGGTGGTGTTAAAGTACTGGGGCTGAACGCGCAGGTCTGTCAGCTCCACCCGGCACTCCGGGTAGCCCTCAGACAGCACCCGGATGGTGTCGGTGCCGTTTTCCGCGACATAAGCCAGTGTCTCCAGATTGACGGCGGCGGCCAAAACTCTGCCGTGCTGGTGGTCGGTGTGGTTACCGCCCAGCTCTGTCCGCCCCGGGGCAGAGAAGATGTACTCCGGGCGATGACCAAAGTGGGTCAGAAACTGCTGTTCCGGTCGGTTATCCATGTTGTCCTCCTTTGTGCGTATCATTATCGGAAGGGTTGTCCCTTACTGTCCAGGATTTCCAGCCGCTTCACCCGGCAGAAATCAGGGGCGAAGGGCTTCAGATGCAATTCCAGCGCGGTCGCCAGAAGCGCCGGATTGAGCGAGGGATTCTGGGCGCAGACCCGGCAGGTGAGCCGGAGTTCCCGGTCACTGATGGGACTGAGACGCAAATCCAGAATCATGGGGGCGATGTCCAGATCGGTCATGCCGCTTTTGGTCTTCTTGGGGACGGCAATGGGCTCGTCCCGGTGGAAGAAGGCGGAGATGGCCTCCACAGCGCCCTCCGGGATACCGGCATCATATTCCAGGATCAGCTCGGCATCCAGATGGGTCAGCTCCCGGAGTTTTCTGCCGTTTTCCCAGATGTCCGTGACCCGGATTCCGGCGGGCATGGTTCGGTTCAGCCACTCCGGAATTTCGCTTAGAGGGACATTTACCCCCGCGGAGAGTTCAAAGTCCAGCAGTTCGCAAATGCTCTCCGTCCCCACGGAAAGGGGCAGAGCAATGGACACAATGGCTCTGGGGCTGAAGCCCTGAGAGTGGCGGATGAGCATCCCGGCTCTGCGGAAAGCCCGCTGGAATACCCGCATCAGGTCCAGATGGGAGATGAACACGGCAGGACCGGTTTTTTCAAAAAGCAATCTAGGCATCGCAGTGTACCTCCTTGAGCAGTTTGTCCGCCCCACAGCCGGAGCACCCCTCCCGGCAGTCCGGGGTGACTTTACCATCATAAGCCCGGTGGCGCTCTTTCAGGAGGAAAGACTTGTTGACGCCCACACTGATGCTGTCCCAAGGCAGGACTTCGTCTTCGGCAATGCCCCGGACGGTATAGAAATTGGGGTCAATGCCGCAGGAAGCAAAGGCATCGAGCCACAGGTCATAGCGGAAATACTCGTCCCAGCCATCCAGCCGGGCACCATTTCTCATGGCATTCTCCAGAACGGCACCCAGCCGCCGGTCACCACGGGCCAGCACCGCCTCCAGCCGGGACAGGTCGGGGGCGTGGTAGTTATACTCCACCGCCTTGTGGGGCATGGCGGACTTCAGGAGTTTGGTGCGGCGCAGGTATTCCTCCGGGGTAATCTGCTTTTCCCACTGGAAGGGGGTAAAGGGTTTGGGAACAAAGAAGGCAGTCGCCACATGAACCCGCAGACCCCGCTTTTTGTTGCTGGCGTGTTGTTGCCAGGTTTTGATGATTTTATAGACCAGCTCCGCAATGCCCAGCACATCCTCGTCCGTCTCCGTGGGCAGACCCAGCATGAAATAGAGCTTGACATTGTTCCACCCGCCGGAGAAGGCTCTGGCGCAGGTATCGAGGATTTCTTCCTCGGTAAGATTCTTGTTGATGACGTCCCGCAGCCGCTGTGTACCGGCTTCCGGGGCGAAGGTCAGTCCGCTCTTTCTCACGGTCTGCAGCTTCTCCATCAGCTCCCGGGAGAAATTGTCTGCCCGGAGGGAGGGGACGGAGAGGTTGATTTTATTCTCCTGGCAATAGGGGATGAGCAAATCCGTCAGGGGCTTTAATCCCCGGTAATCGGAGGTGGAGAGACTGGCCAGGGTCAGTTCATGGTTGCCGGAGTCCTCCAGAGACTCCAGCGCCTGCCGGTAGAGTACCTCCGGGCTTTTCTTCCGCACCGGGCGGCAGGAGAAGCCCGCCTGGCAGAAGCGACAGCCCCGGATACAGCCCCGGAAGACCTCCAGATTGCTCCGGTCATGGACAATCTCCGTGGTGGGGACAATGCCCCGGGTGGGGAAGTAGGCATGGTCCAAATCCTCAATGATGCGCTTGGTGACGGTTTTGGGCGCACCGGGAGCGGGGATAATTTCGGCGAGTGTGCCGTCTGCATTGTAGTTGTGGGCATAGAGACTGGGAACATAGACCCCGGGAATCTTTGCCACTTCGCGCAGGAATTGGTCTTTGCTCCAGTCCTCATTCTTGGCTTTCCGGTACAGCGAGACAATCTCCACGGTAATTTCTTCTCCCTCACCCAGAGAGAAGAAGTCCACGAAGTCCGCCAGCGGCTCAGGATTATAGGCGCAGACACCACCGGCAAAGACCATGTGCTTTAACCCCTGCCGCTCATGGCAGTGCAGGGGAATGCCGGCCAACTCCAGCATATTGAGCACATTGGTATAACTCATCTCATAGCCGATGGTAAAGGCAATCAGGTCGTGATTTTTAATGGGCTCCTGGCTCTCCAGCGCCCACAGCGGGAGCTGATGGCGGCGCATGGTCTCCTCCATATCCCCCCAGGGGGCGAAGACACGCTCACACCAGACCCCCTCCATCTCGTTCATCACCCCATAGAGAATCCGCATACCCAGATTGGACATTCCCAACTCATAAGTATCGGGGAAACAATAGGCAATGCGCACATCCACATCTTTGGGGTCTTTGACAATTTGGTTATACTCGCCGCCGGTATAGCGGGCAGGTTTCTGGACAGTCGGCAGAAGCCGGTTCAATAAATCGGTCATGGGTAGTACCTCTCTTTCCGTTACCTCTTATTGTACCGTTTACCGGCTGGTTTTGCAACCGGAAAATGCGTATTTTGCCGGGAAAATCCGGGAAACTTTGGGCAAAAAGCACGACACCGGGGAGAAACCCCAAAAATCCCAGACCAAGCCGGGCAAGAAAACGCCAACTCCAGATCCAAAATCCGACCACCAGAACAGTTGCCGTCACCCGATACCACCGCTCTGCCCTGTCCCGGGGCAACAGCAGACTCAGTCCCGCCAGCATCACCCGCCCGCCATCGAGTGGGTACACCGGGAGCAGATTATAAAGACCCTGTGCCAGCCCCCAGAAGGCCAGAGGGGGACACACCGCCCCAAAGAGAAGCAGGAAAAGACTGCTCACAGGCCCGGCCAGCGCGGAGCAGACCTCCTGCCCATATGACAGGGGAGATGTCTCCAGCCGTGCGCCGGTGAGCTTTAGCCTCAGTGCCCGAATGCGTCCACCGGAGAGGACAATGACGGCCATATGTCCCAGCTCATGGACAGCCGTCGCCAGAATCAGGGGCAGAAACCATCCCCGGGGCAACACCCGCCACAGCACGCATAACCAAACCGGCAGCCATGGGCTAATTTGAATCGCCCGCATGGCTGACCTCCTGACAGAACGTGGCAAAGGCTTCAGGCAGCGGCTCGCCGGAGAGCACGTCGCTGATCAGCTCCTGAGCCGCTCTTTCGGTGATGCCAATCTCACCATGCCCGGCCTGTGACCGGAGAAACTCCGCCCCTTTGGGCCACCAATGGGGCAGGGTCAGAATCCACAGGCTCAGCGCCAATGCAATCGCGCAGCGCACCATAAGACCATGCCAATAGCCCCGCTTTTTTACCACCATGGGCTTACCTTCCGGCCCCGGTGGGGAGACCTCCGTCACCTGGGCCGGTATGGCACAACTCAGCTCCTGCAGGTCATATACCATAGCGTATCCTCCTGTTCAGATGGATTTGTACAGCCTATGACCGGGCGAGTGGGACAATGCCCGGAAAATGACCGGAAGAAACCTATTGATTTATGACCGGATTTTGGGTATAATATGTCTATTCATGCAGAACTGAGAAAGAGATGGGTATTCCCGTGAAAGAACAACGGTTAAAGAAAGTGTTGTCCAGAGAATTTCTGGTGTATATGGTTTTCGGCATCCTGACCACCGTGGTCAACTGGGGGGTCTATCATGTGATGCTGGAGCTGATGGGTGGCTCTATGGTGCTGATCGTCAATGCCATCGCTTTTGTGGCGGCGGTGAGTGTGGCTTTCCTCACCAATAAACCCTTCGTCTTCCAGAGCCACGACTGGCATTGGAAGGTGGTCTCCAGAGAACTCTTTACCTTCGTCGGCTCCCGGATACTGACCTTCGCGCTGGAAGAAGTGGGGCTGTTCTTCTGCCAGCGGGTGTTCCGGATGGATACCTGGGAACTGCTGGACTTAAATGGCTTGGTTTATGCCAAGCTGGCGCTGTCACTGCTGATTGTCCTGCTGAACTATGCCATCAGTAAGTGGCTGGTCTTCCGGAAGTCCGCCGAAGACCAAAACCCATGACCCAACAGCAAAAGGCTCACTGTCCAAAAAGACGGACGGTGAGCCTTGACTTCGTTATGGGGACACAGAAGTTTTGTCTTTACCGGGATTGAGACAGGGGAGCTGGACATAGAAAGTATTGATGCCACCTTCGCTCTCGGCCCAAATCTTCCCCCCATGCACCTGGAGAATGCCCCGGGCGATGGGCAAACCAAGACCATAACTGTGATTCATGCTCCGGGCTTTGTCCACCCGATAGAATCGCTTGAAGATGTTCTCCAAATCCTCCTTACTGATGGGGTCACCGGGATTGGACACCGACAGCAGACAATGCCCGCCCTGCCGGGTCAGCCGAATCCCCACCGACCCGCAGTCACTGGAATACTTCTGTGCGTTGTCCAGCAGGATTTCCAGTACCTGCCGCAGATGATTCTCACTGCCGCTGACAAAAATCCCATCTTCCGTATGGACGGACAGATTCAAGTTCCGTTCAAAATATACCGGTTCAAAGGGGAGAACACTGTCCTGCACCAGTTGCCCCAACTCCACTTCCACAAAATGGGTTTTGAGCGTACCGTTGTCCACTCTTGCCAGCTCCAGCAGACTCTCCACCAGACCCCGCATTTGGTGGGTCATGGTCAGGATATTGCTGGCGCACTGGTTGCGGGCATCCGGGCTGAGCTGCGGGGTCTGCAACAGCTCTGCATTGGTGAGAATCACAGTCAGAGGTGTCTTCAGCTCGTGGGAGGCATCGGCAACGAATTGTTTTTGCTGGCTCCATGCCTCCTCCACCGGCTTGGTACCCCACCACGCCAGGAGAAAACTCAGTCCCCAAAAGGCCAGCAGACACACGATACCAATAAACACGCAGTTGGTGATGAGTCCCCGGAGGGTAGCCTGTTCGCTGGATATGTCGGCAAAAACGATGGTGATTCCACCGGGGCCACTTTCCCGGGAAAAGCGCAGATGATGCTCGTTCAGTATGCCCACCTTTTTGGGGGAAGCCAGTGCCTCTTGTGCCACTTTATGGAAAAAGTCGGCATCGGCCGGTTCGGAATAACTGCTGGCATAGGTATCAATATTGCCCTCCAGGTCAATCTGAAGGATGAAATAGGGGAGCTGTATCTTATTGTGGTGGTCAGGATACGGTTCTGGGCGGCGGAAATCATCAAGCAACTGCCCCATGAGTTGCAGACTGTTATGTTCCAGACTGACTTTGGTGGAGTGGTAAACAAGACCGAAAACCACACAAAGGAGAACCGTCACCACAATCATGGTGAAGCAGACAAACTGCCGCCGAAGTTTTTTCAGCATGAATCTCCGGATTCCAGATGGTAACCCATGCGCCGGATGGAGACAATGCGGATATCCGAGCCGATGGAGGCCAATTTCTTCCGCAGGAAGCCGATATAGACCTCAACATGGTTCTCCACGGCATTGGTTTCATAACCCCAGACCCGGGCAAGGATGGTCTCCTTAGCCAGATTCCGCTCCTTAAACAGGAACAACAGACGCATGACGTCAAATTCTCTGGCAGACAGCCGAACCCGCTTGCCCTCGCAAATCAGCATACCGGAGGCCAGATCCAGAGCAGTATTGCCGAAAGTGAGCTCATTGACCTGAGCACCCTGACGGCGGAGCAGGGCATTGATGCAAGCCAGCAGCTCCCGGCTGTCGAAGGGCTTGGTCAGATAGTAGTCCACGCCGGCATTCAGTCCTGCGACACGGTCTTCGATGTCGGATTTTGCGGTGAGCATCAGAATGGGGGTAGAGCAGCGGTTGATTCTGATCTGCCGTGTTACCTGATAGCCGTCCATGCCCGGCATCATCACATCCAGAATCAGGAGGTCATAAACGCCCAAAAGCGCATACTCCATGCCGTTTTCGCCGTCATAGACCACATCTACCTGAAATCCCTTGGACTCCAGCAAAAATTTCAGCGAGTTGGCCAACAGCACCTCATCTTCAATTACCAGTATTTTCATAGATATTCCTCCCGATTAGTATTCAAGGTTTCCTCATGATATATCATAAAACACATAACTTAAACCACCATGAAAAGTAAGAAATTCCTGCAAAATTTACAAAATTTTTACGAAACAGTTACGTTTCTTTCGCACATAGTCGTTTCTTTTATCTGCAACAGAAGCACAGCTTCTTGGTTTTTGGTACAATCACACTGCTATCCAGCCGGTAAAGGAGGAAAGCGGAGAAAACAGCGCCCCAACCGGAATTGAATTGGGGCGCTGTGACCCGGTTTAAGTCATGGGGGTTAAGCCTCGTATGCCACCTTGCCCTCAACGATGGTCATGTAAGCCTCACCGCCGATGGCCGTCAGGGGGTCAGCGGTCCAGATGACCACATCGCCATCCTTGCCGGGCTCCAGACTGCCCACACGGTCAGCAATACCAATCTGAGTGGCGGGGTTGATGGTGATGGCTCTCCAGCCTTCTTCCATATCCAGACCCTCACTGACCGCCAGACCGGCGCACATGGGCAGATACTGCAGCGGGATGACCGGGGAGTCGGTGATGATGCTGATGGGTACACCTGCGGCATGGAGCTTGGCCGGGGTGGAGAAACTCTTGTTCCGCAGCTCAGCTTTGGTCTTGTGACCCAGGCTGGGACCAACGAAGGCAGGCAGACCCTCCTGCGCCAGCTCATCGGCAATCAGAGCGCCGTCGGTGCAGTGGTCAAGGGTGATGCGGATATCAAATTCCTTGGCAATGCGGATGGCGGTGAAGATGTCGTCTGCCCGGTGGGCATGAACCTTCAGGGGAATCTCCCGCTTGATGACGGGGATCATGGCCTCCAGCTTCATGTCGAAGTTGGGATTCTTTCCGGCTTCCTGATCTTCCATGTACCGGCGGGTTTTGAACAGCAGTTCCCGCAGAAGGGCGGCAACAGCCATGCGGGTCATGGGGCTCTTTTTCAGACCCTGTCCATAGCACCGCTTGGGATTCTCGCCAAAGGCGCACTTCATGGCAATGGGGTGACGGAGAATCATCTTGTCCACCCGGGTACCATAGAGCTTAATGGCGGCAAAAGTGCCACCGACAACGTTGGCGCTGCCGGGACCGGTGCAGGCCGTGGTCACGCCACCTTTGATGGCGGCGGGGAAGGTATCGTCCATGGGGTTGATGGAGTCAATGGCCCGGAGGTGGGGGGTGATGGGCTCAATAATTTCATTGTAGTCCATACCGGCCCAGCCGATCATTTCGTTGTCCAGACCAATGTGGCAGTGGGCATCCACCAGGCCGGGGGTGACCAGTCTGCCGCCGGCATCGATGACCCGGCAACCCTCGGGGGCGGCGATTTCCGCGCCAACGGCGATAATCTTGCCGTCATCACCAATGAGAACGCATCCGCGGTCCAGTTCAGGACCGACCATGGGTTTAATGTGACCATTTTGAATCAGAAGCATAGAAAGACACTCCTTTGTATTTAGTATGCTTAGATTATACCGCAAATCTGATGCAAAATCTATAGCTGAACCCAAAAAACTGCGTTTTGTACAAGAATGGGGCTCATTTTTTGTGAAAAATGGAAAAAAAGGAGACGCAAACCGGGAAAAATGAGGCAAATCCCAATTCTCCCGGCAATGTGACAAAAAAGTCATTGAAATTTCGTCCCGGAAATGGTATGCTATAAGTGAGGTGTAGAAAACATGGAACAAATACTGCTGGTGGAAGACGACAGGACGCTGATTCGTATGCTCAGTTCATTTTTAACCGGAGAAGGGTTTCGCATCACACCGGTCACCGGACAGCCGCAGGCGCTCGCCATGATGGACAGTCAGCGGTTTGATTTGGCACTGGTGGACATATCCCTTGCCGAAGGAAATGGCTTTGCGGTCTGTTCCGCGGCAAAACAGCGGGATATACCGGTGATTTTTCTGACCGCTTCTGCCGATGAGTACAGCGTGGTCACCGGGCTGGACATGGGCGCCGATGACTATATCGCCAAACCCTTCCGTCCCCGGGAACTGGTATCCCGGATTCGCAGTGTTCTGCGCAGAACCGGTAAGCGGCAGAGCACGGTTCGCATAGGCGAACTGACGATAGACACCGACAAAGCGCAGGTCATGCGCAATGGACAGGAATTGTACCTCTCTGCGCTGGAATACCGGCTGTTGCTGGTTTTCCTCAACAACCGGGGGCAGGTGTTGACCCGAGGGAAGCTGCTGGAAGAAATCTGGGACTGCGCCGGGGACTTCGTCAGTGACAATACCCTGACGGTGTACATCAAGCGGCTCAGAGAGAAGATAGAACCTGATCCACAAGAGCCGAAGCTGATTCGTACCGTCCGTGGGCTGGGTTACCGACTGGAGGGGTAAATATGCTGAGAAGAAACCGGGAATTGATGCTGGAGCTGGCCTGTTGCCTCATCCTTACCCTGACGGGAGTTTTTGTGGCACTTGGGGTGAGTTGGCGGACGGCTCTGCTGGTTGGCGCTCTGGGACTGAGCTTCTCAGCTATCGCTGTGGGCTTTTCCTGCTGGCGATATGGCAGGATAAAGCGGCTAAGTGGGGATTTGGAGCAACTGCTGCATGGCGGAAAACCTCTGCCCATTGAACACTATACCGAGGGCGAGCTGTCGGTTTTAGCCAGTCAGATTCAAAAAATGACCCTTCGGCTTCTGGAAAATGCTTCGGCATTGGAGAAAGACAAGAAACATCTGGCAAACTCTCTGGCGGATATCTCCCATCAGCTTAGAACACCCCTGACCGCCATGAATCTGACGGCGGCCATGCTCTCTGCCTCCGACCTGACTCAGGAGCGGCGGCAGGAGCTGACCGTGGAGCTCAAGCACCTTCTGCGGCGCACCCAGTGGCTGGTGGAGTCTCTGCTGAAGCTGTCCCGGCTGGATGCGGGTGTGGTATCCTTTGTCCGGGAGTCGGTTGGGGTCAGGGAATTGGTGCACCGGGCGGCCATGCCCCTGAGCATTCCCATGGAGCTTCGGGAGCAACGGCTCGTCACCCAATGCGGGGAGATGGTCATGGACTGCGATCCGGTCTGGACAGCGGAGGCTCTGGGCAATGTGCTGAAGAACGCCATGGAGCACACCCCCTCCGGCGGCACGATCACCGTCCGGGCGGAGCAAACCCCAATCTATACCCGCATCACCGTAGAGGACACCGGACCGGGCTTTCACCGGGAAGACATCCCCCACCTGTTTGAGCGGTTTTATCAAGGGAAAGGTAACTCCGGCGCAGGTTATGGCATTGGACTTGCCCTGTCCAGAAGAATCATTGCCAGCCAGAACGGCACCATTCAGGCGGCCAATGGGGACAAGGGCGCAGTGTTTACCCTGAAGTTTTACCGGCAAACCATATGACGGTTTTGTCACCGGAAAGTCAGGCCGCCGTCACTTCTTTTCTGTAAGATAGAGCCATCAATCCATAAGGAGGTATTGCATATGGAAATCTTGCGTGTAGAGCATCTGACCAAAATCTACGGCACAGGGGAGAATGCGGTGCGGGCGCTGGATGATGTGTCCTTTACCGTAGAGAAGGGACAGTTTGTTGCCATTGTTGGCCCATCGGGTTCAGGCAAATCCACCTTGCTTCACATTCTAGGCGGTGTGGACAGACCCACCGACGGTATGGTCTGTCTGGAGGGGCAGGATGTCTTCCGGCAGAACGAGGACCAACTGGCCATTTTCCGGCGGCGGCAGGTGGGATTGATCTATCAGTTTTATAACCTGATTCCGGTGCTGAACGTGACGGAGAACATCACCCTCCCGGTGCTGATGGATGGCAGACGGGTAAACCGGGAGCGGCTGGACAGTTTGCTGGACACCCTGAATCTCCGGGGCAGAGAGAAGCATCTGCCCAGTCAGCTCTCCGGCGGTCAGCAACAGCGGGTCTCCATTGGCAGAGCCCTGATGAATGACCCGGCGGTGGTTCTGGCAGACGAGCCCACAGGCAATCTGGACTCCCGAAATTCTCAGGAGATTGTGGAGCTCCTGCGCCTGTCCAATAAGCAATATGGGCAGACTCTGATTGTCATCACCCATGACGAGTCCATCGCCCTGCAAGCTGACCGCATCCTCACCATGGAAGACGGCCGGATAACCAGAGATGAGGTGATTCGGTGAACATTCTGAGCAAAGTCACCTGGAAATCCATGGAGAAGAACCGTCCCCGAACCATTGCCACCATTCTGGGCGTCATTGTGTCGGCGGCCATGTTTATGGCGGTGGTTACCCTGGCCTGGAGCATAAGGGATTACATGGTGCGGGGCTATCGATTCATAAACGGTGATTTCTTCGTCAGTTTCAGCTATGCCACCGGCGAGCAGGCTCAGGCTCTGCGGAAAGACCCCATGGCAAAACAGGTGGCGGATTATGGCGTTCTGGGATATTACACCATGGACGGCGACTTTAATTTCAACAGTACCTATATGCTGGGTGCGGTGGACGGTGCTTTTCTGGAGCAGATGTCCGTCCCGCTGGAGCAAGGTCGTCTGCCGGAAAACAGCGGAGAACTGGTGATTCCCGATTCCCTGAATACCCAGCGCATTCTCAATGACCTGCCGCCATACGCACCGGGAGACCAGATTACCCTGGAACTCCACCGCAGATGGCCCGGTGATGAGGAATCGGCTCTGGCCAGTACCATAGAAGACGGAGTCCGGGAACGTACCTATACCATTGTGGGCATAATGACAGACCGGGATTACACGGTAACGGAATGGTTGCCGGTCAGTATGCTCACCCGGTCTGACGAGCAACAGGGGGATATTCTCTGGCATCGTCTCTTTGTCCGGACAGACAGGGCTCTGGATGCGGAGTCTCTGGCGGCTGACGGCGCATACGGCGAGGAACGACAACTGAACTGGACTTACCTGCGGATGTTTGGCAGAACCGGCGCAGTCAATACCAATGATGTTCTGGTAACACTGGTTGTCATTCTCTTTGCCATCATTATGGTGGCCTCCGTCAGTCTCATTGGCAATGCCTTTTCCATCTCCGTCTCCGAGCGGACGAAGCAATTCGGCCTGCTCAGCAGCATAGGCGCAACCAAAAAGCAGATTCGCCAGAGTGTCCGGTTTGAGGCACTGCTGATTGCCGCATTGGGTATCCCGGTGGGGATTGTCTGCGGATATGGGGGCATTGCCATTACCATTGATCTTCTCCGGGAGAATCTAAGCAGACTGTTCACCTTTGGAAGCGATGGGCTGGTGGAGATGTATGGGGTATTCTCGCCCTTGGCGGCTGTGACGGCGGCACTGGTGTGTTTTGTAACCATTTTGATTTCCACATGGCTGCCGGCCCGCAGAGCCACCGAAGTTGCCCCGCTGGAGGCCATTCGGGGCAATACGGAATACAAGACACCCCCCGGTACCGCAGGCGGCGGGAAGATAACCGGTTTCCTCTTTGGACTTCCCGGATTGCTTGCCCGGAAGTACCACCGGGTATCGGGCAGGAAGTACCGGGCGACCATGTTCTCTCTGGCCATCAGTCTGGTGCTGTTTACCTTCTCCGGCTACTTTTCCCAACAGCTCAGCATGACGGCAGATACGGCCCATGTGGAGAACTTTGATTATACCATAGTCTCCCTTGCAGACAATCAGATGGAGGTCTATGAACAGCTCCGCAAAGACCCGGTCGTGGCGAAGTCGGCACTGGTCTACAGCATGTATCAGTATGTGTGTATGCCCAATGCCGCTCTGGTGGAGGAGTACCGGCAGATTATGGAGGCGGGCTATCTGCGGCAGTACCCGGAAGATGGCTGGTCACTGCACCAGGTGGAGCTGGTCTTTCTGGAGGACAGTATCTTTACGGAATATCTGAAGTCAGAAGGCATTGACCCTAAACCCTATCTGGAGGGGGAAATGCTCAAAGCCGTTGCCCTGAAGCAGAATATGGGGACATTCTTAATCGAAAATGACGCGGGGGAATATGAGCGGTACACCTACTATGGCAGAGCACTGAACGACGGCATTGCCCCTCTGACCACCTTCTCCGCCCAATTACCCGAAGACTTGACGGATGATGGACACTGGTCGCACCATGATTTCACCGTGTCTGCGCAGGGTGAGCCCATGCTGGTGGCCTACGACTGGTCAACCAGTGACGGCGATTTGCGCCCCGACGAGCCGCAACAAACCCATTACCGCATCGAAATCATCCCGGAAACCTCCAGCGGAATGGGTCTTTGCAACTATTATGCCTGTGACGAAACCGGCAAGGTCAGGGAAGAACAACCTCTGGCCAGCGCCACCCGGTATGCGCCCCGGATTCAGGTGGAGAACCATCTGGAGCAGCTCCCCTTTGGGGTGGCATCCTGGAATGGCAACTCGATTACGCTGGTGTTGCCCCTGTCCAGACTGGAGGAAAGTCTGCTGCAGTCTGGCCCTTACGAGCTGGAGCTGAGACTGAAATGGACGGACTATCAGCAGGCCATGTCCATGCTGGAGAAAACCGTGGAAGGCGACCCTCAATTCTCCGTTATGGACCATCTGGAGGCACAGATGAACCAGCGGGGACTGGTGACCATGATTCGGGTATTCTCTCTGGGCTTTATCGTCCTGATTTCCCTGATTTCCGCAGCCAATGTGTTCAACACCATCTCCACCAACATTGCCCTGCGGCGCAGAGACTTTGGAATGCTCCGCTCCGTGGGCATGAAGACCGGAGAGCTGTACCGGATGATGGTTTATGAGTGTCTGATCTACGGGATTAAGGCTCTGCTCTTGGGTCTTCCGGTTGGATTTGCCGGTTGCTACTGGCTCCATGGGGTTATGGATGATGCCATTTTGACCTCGTTCCGGTTCCCCTGGGATTTGGCGCTGGTCGGTGCGGGCAGTATTTTCCTGGTGGTCTTTGCCTCCATGCTCTATGGCATCGGCAAGCTGAAGAAAGACAACCCCATTGAGGCCATCCGCATGACTGAACTGTAAGCCTAAAGGGATACAGAAAACCTGAGCCGCCCCTGGTTAAGTCCGGGGGCGGCAGAATTCAGCCTTTGCCGGAAAAAGTCGGAGATTTTGGACTTGACAGACGGCGCATTCGTGATTATAATAGAGAAGTTCATGAGAATATCGGGGTGTGGCGAAGCTTGGTATCGCGCTTGGTTCGGGTCCAAGAGGCCGCGGGTTCGAATCCCGCCACTCCGACCATGAAAAACGACAAGTTTCGACAGAAACTTGTCGTTTTTCAATGATATCCGTTCCTGCCGGAACGGGTGATATATCTTCGATATGATATCCACCTGCGGTGGGTGATATATGCCTGCGGCATATGAAGGAACGGATATTATATCATGCTTGCGAAGCAAGTATATCATACGGCGGAAGCCGTATATCATATTGCGTAGCAATATATCATTTATGTAAGAGTTCGAATTCATACGCAAAAACAGCAAAAATATCTTTTTTGTAGCCCATAGCCACAAAAGAGACTGCGTTTGTCTACCGGATAAGCGCAGTCTCTTTTGAACTAAGTGCGCTCTGCGGAAAGATCAGCGCGCTTAACTCCACATTGAGCGTAAGCACAATGCTTCGTATCGGTATCGCCACTGCTGCGCTTGGACGAAGAACAACCTTCACCGAATATAGTATAGTGCAAACATTTTATGGCATGCAGAATGAGCTTCGCGATCTGAATTTTACTTAATAATAATACCAGTCCCATTGCAATATGCATTGTCATGTGTTATTATCCCACTGTACAGAGACACAAAAATTAGGGAGGTGTTTTTTTGAAACACTTGCGGTTGTTTTGGAAAAAAGAGATGGTGCTGTGTATCTCTGGGATTTGCGCCATATTGACGATGTTTATTGTCCCACCTGATGGGGAATACCTCGGCTACATTGACCTGCGGGTATTGTGTCTGTTGCTGAGTTTAATGGCAGTGGTGGCTGGCGCTCAGGGCTGTGGCGTTTTCCGGTGGATGACCTGGGGGCTGCTCAAGAGAACGCACAGCGGGCGACTGCTTGGGGTTGTGCTGGTGCTGTTGCCGTTTTTCAGCTCCATGCTGGTGACCAATGATGTGGCTCTGCTGGTCTTTGTTCCCTTTACGCTGGGTCTGCTGACCGGACTGGACTGCCGCCGGGCAATGATTCCCATGCTGGTGTTGCAGACCATTGCTGCCAATCTGGGCTCCATGGCGACCCCGGTGGGTAATCCTCAGAATCTGTTCCTCTATGCTACATATGAATTATCAGCCGGGGCATTTTTTGCCGTTACCCTGCCTTTGACTGCCGTTAGCCTGGTTGCTCTGGCAGTTTCGGCGCTGCCGGTGCTGCCCAAAAATCTGCCGGAACTGGAATTGCAACCGGAAATGATAGACACTCCCCGAAAGTTGGCGGTCTATGGACTGCTGTTTGTGTTGTGCCTGCTGACCGTTTTCCGGGTTGTTCCCTATGGGATTACCGTTGCGGTGGTGCTTTTGGGACTG
Organism: Oscillospiraceae bacterium; assembly: GCA_015067725.1. Taxonomy (GTDB): domain Bacteria; phylum Bacillota; class Clostridia; order Oscillospirales; family Oscillospiraceae; genus Faecousia. The sequence goes on from SVLX01000006.1 coordinate 45,885, forward strand.
GTGGTTATGGACCGGAAACTCCTGCGGGAGCTGGATTATGGCTTGTTGGTTACATTCGTCTGTTTCTTTGTCGTCTCCGGTAACCTTGGGCGGGTAGAGGGCATCCGCACCGCACTCCAGAGTCTTCTTGCGCGCAATACCCTGCTGACGGCGGTGGGCTCCAGTCAGGTCATCAGCAATGTCCCGGCGGCGGTACTGCTGGCCGGCTTTACCGACCAGTGGCAACCTCTGCTGGAGGGGGTCAATATTGGCGGTCTGGGTACACCCATTGCATCACTGGCCAGTCTCATCACCCTGAAGCAGTATCTCCGGTTTAAGGAAGCCAAAGGTGGGAAGTTCCTGCTGGTCTTCCTGAGCGCAAATGTGCTTGGTCTGCTGCTGTTGCTGGCGTTTGCCGCGTTGACCTGACTGAGCCGGAAGATCCGGCGTGTTGTCGATTTGTGTCGTGCATTCTCCGGGATTGTCGAACGTTCTTTGTTGCTTTCTTTATGCTTAACCGGTATAATACTGGATATCCATCTTAAAAACGAGATAAAGAGGAGCGTGGAGACAATGCCTAAGGGAATGATGCATTCTTTCTGGATTCTGCCAAAAGGTTACAATACCATGGCTGACCGGATTCTGGATGAACGGATAACCAAATGGGGCGTTGTTCCCATCAGCCGGGGTGGACCGGCGGAGGAAGCGGAGGAATTGTCCAGATACCTGCTGGATTTCAGTACCGCCAAAGCCTACACCGCCACCCACATCAATAACCGGATGATGCTGGAGAGTTTTCATGCCTTCCTGACCATCAAAACCTTGACGGAGGGATTCCTGCCTGCATGGGGATTCTGCCAGAACAGCTTTTCGGTTATACCTGCCGAAGCATTGCCGGAGCTGATTTCTGTTCTGGGTACACTGTCACCTTACGCCGCATGGAGACGGCTGCAAAAGCTGTGCATTGAGGCCCAGGCGCAGGGGAATCACCTCCTTTACCGTGGCATTCTCCCGGAATATGCGTAAGAATATCTGACTGCCGGACAGAAGGGAATAACCGATAAAAGCGCGTCCACCTCATTGTTGTTTGAGGTGGACGCGTTTGTTATTTCTTCTTTTTACGCTGGAAACGACCTGCTTTTCTGGGTATATGGCTGACCAGCAGAATGCCCAGGAAAACCAAGGCGGCAACTGCGGAAATCAACAGCCCCTGATAGAAGGAAGTATTGTGGTAAGTGAAGGTGACGGTATGCTCACCGGGCGTTAAAACCACACCTACCATCGATTCCAATACCGGGAATGTCTCTCCGGGCACCCCATCCACCGTGACCATCCAGTTCTCGTCATAGGGAATGGAGGTATAAAGCACAGGGGCGGCAGTGGTGGCAGTAACCGTACCGGTGGCGGTCGTGCCGGTTAATTTACTCAGCTCCAGCGTTCCGGAGTTAAGCATGTTATAGCCGGTCCAGAAGACTCCCCGGTTCAGGACGGCCGCACCAAGTGTCACCCGACCATCCTCGTTGGCTTTGGAGCAAGTGAAGTCCACTTCAATTAAGTCTCCGGCGACACAGTCTCCCACGGAGACCATCTGATCCAGATTCAGAGAGTCAGCGCAGATTTCGGAGCCGTTTTTGTAAACGGTCATGCTGTTCCGCTTGGTTACATAGAAGTCCAGACAAACAAAGCCATCGGCGGGGACGGTAAATGAGACGGTTATTTTGCCGGTTTTACTGCCGGTGGAGTAACTGTATGCACCGGCAGAGCCCCGGGAAGTAACTTTAATGCCATCGTTACTGTAGCCATCGAATGTTTCAACCCGGGTATAGACATCTTCGGCAATGCCGGTTGCCGCAGTGAACAGCCGGTTCTGGAACGCAAAAGTTCCCGCGTCATCATCCTCTGAGGTCATGGGCAGGATGTCCCGGGTAACCATGAAACCCAGGGGGAGATAGGCATTGTTCTCCACCAGGTCGGTTTTGCCCATCTTAAAGACAGGGGTATGGAGGCTGGTTTCCGTCCATGAGCCATCCCTGGAGATGAGGTACTTGAGATTTAGGAACAACTCAGAGACAGGAGACGCTTCTTCATAACTGTACCGGTTGTAAGAGGGTTTAGCTCCGTAACCCAGGGCAGACATGAATCTGGTCACCCGCACATTGGCGGAAGAGGAGAACAGGGTAATGCCGCTGTAACCATTGATGGCATCGTCATTGAGGGTCTGGGTCTGCGTGGCCTCGGCACGGTAGTAAACCGTATCCGGCTCACGCTGCTCCATGTGGGCGATGACGGCGGCGGTATCGGTGGTGCCTCTGGGGTAATTGGCGATGTTGGTGCCGCCAAACCGCACCCCGAAGTTTACCGTAGCCGTGACCAGCTCCAGGGCCATCACCAGCACCAGAATCCATGGCAAAGTCCGGTTCCAGCTTACCTGCTGTGCCGTAAGCGGAATCAGTTCGGCGGTGGGGCCGTCTTCTGTTTCCACAATGACCTTTTTCTCCCTGACCTTTGCGGTGAGGATGTAGACATAGAACACCAGGAAGACCAGATTGTAAATCAGGAAAATGGGCTCTGTCCGGTCATTGGAACAGGCCACAAGACCCAAAATGGGAATGGCAGCAACCACAGACTGCCATTTTGGTGTGGATTCTGATTCCAGCCAGCTCCGGTAAGCCACCACCAGTACCACAAAGGAGAACAGGAAGCTGAACCGGTAGGGAATCATGTTGGTGAAATGGAAACCATGCCAGACATAGTCCAGTTGCCGGATAATGAAGCTGAGCATGAAGAAAAGCAGGAGGAAAGTGGTGCAGAGTTTCTCCCGCAGCTTAAACTTCCGGTTGAGGAAGAACCGGAAAACCAGAATCAGCGGCAATACCCCGCAGTACAGGTTGGGAAGTCCCTCTTTGAAGGTGATTTCCGTACCGCCCAGGGTATTTCCGGCGACCTGTCTCATGGCATCGAGAAGCCCCAGGAAGGTATCTTTGGTGACGATGTTCAAATCGAACTTGGTGGGGAATTTGTTGACGCTGGAATAAGTGTCTCCCAGTGCCGTCAATGTGGGCCACTGGATAAAGGCGGTCATGGCAATAGCCAACAGCGAGAACAGGAAAATCAGACCCAAATCACCCAGGAACCGACGGAAGCCACGGCCATAGCATATCTCATAGACAAAGAAACTCAGGGCAACGAAAATACAGACAAAGAAGCCCACATAGTAATTGCACACAATGGCAAGGAAAAGACTCAGGGTATACAGAACAAACTTTCTTTCTTTCAGCAACCGCACCATACCCAGCACCACCAGCGGCAGAAGGGCAAAGGTATCCAGCCACATGATGTTCCATTGATAGCCCAGAGCCCATGCGCACAGGCCATAGGCAGCGGAGAAGACCGGGACAGCCCAGTCCCTGCGAGTGAAAATCTGCTGAAGGAAGATGCCAAAGAACAGGCCGGCAAGACCCAGCTTTATGGGTACCAGCAGGGAGAAATAGCCCAGCAGGAAGGATTCCGGCACCAGCACGGACAGCAGGTTTAACGGAGATGCCAGATAGTAGGAAATAAGCCCCAGATAGTCCACGCCCAGACCCATATTCCAGTTGTACAGCAAAGAGCCGCCGGAGCGCAGTGTGTCCCGATACTCCACGAAGAAGGGATAGTATTGGTGCCACATATCGGAATACAGGATAGAAGAATCCCCGAAAGGCGTATACCCCCGGATAATCATCACCATCAGGTAAGCCAAAAAGGGGAGGGCAAAGGACAGAAGCAGGAACTTGTTGCGGTCAAATGTCGGTCTCAGGCGTTTCATGGGCGGTCCTTTCTGTGTAGGTGGTAAGTAAAGGCCGGATCAACTTGTGAAGAATCCGGGTTGGAAACGGTTACCAATGATTATAGCACAAGTTGACCCGAAGATAAACCGTTGGACGGTGAATTTTTTAACGAAGGGCGCTGCTCTGGTTGAGAATCAGGGTACTGTACAGAAACAGGACATCCTGATTGGAGAAGCGGATATACTGATTGAGGACATTGCTGTTCATATACCGCAAGTCCACCAGAACGACCCGGCGGTAAGAGCCGGCCAGCAGAGGAGCAATACTGCTGCCAAAGGAATCCCGGAAGATAATCAGCTCCCGGTTGTTGGGGCAGTCGGGATTCTCAATAACCTGCAGGGGAGCGGCACCACCCAGGAAAAAGTCATAGGGGTCATTGCCCTGACGACCTTCCAGATTGTAGACCGGAATGGTTTCGCCGGTAGACAAATCGGTGGCCTTCAGATTCTCCAGAATTCCGCCATCCCAGTAAGTCAGCTCGTCTTTCGCCAGGTTCATGGCAGACTGACCAACATAAGCACCAATAAATTCGCCGTCAGCGTGGAGGGTAGCACCTTCCAGATGAAAGGGAACGCCCATCTGCTGCGCCAGATACTCCGCCACTGGGACAAGCTCACCCTGAGTCCAGTGGGGGTCGGTGGCATAATAGGAATCAATATCCAGCAGATCATAAATCTGAATGCTTGTTCCCTTAAGCCCCTCGGAGAACATCTGTTCCATGCGCTCGTAGTCCAGTGTGGGATAACCCAGTTCCTGCGCCAGATAGTAGCTCTTGTCGGGGACGATACAGGTATAGATGTTGATTTTGGGATTTCTGAGGAAACTGTTCTGAACCTTGGAAAATTTGCTGATGGCATTTTGTACCGACAATTCGTCCAGCGGATACTCCAGTTTGGCGGCACTGCCATTGTGGATATAGAGATTGTTATTGTCCAGCTTGCCCATGACACGGTAGAGGAAGTTGGCCTTCAATGCGCGGAAGCTGTCCCGCAGAGGAAACTGGTCCATGGCGGCATTTTCCACCTTGGTCATGAAGTTGCCGCTGAGCAGATTGCTTCCGGCGACGTCAGACCACTGGGCCATTTGTCGCCGCTCAGACAAAGAGACATCGGTATTGCCCAGGAACATGGCGATGCCGCCGGCGAGAATCAGGGCAAAGAGGAGGGCTAAAGTCAATTTTTTCATGGGATTTATCCTCCTTAGAAACGGAAATACAAGAAGGGGTTAAACGAGCCATCCACCATAAAGGCAGTGGAGAGCAACAGAATAACTACCAGACCAATGGGCTTCAATATGGTCACCACCGGAGCGAGTTTGCTCTTTTCGCACCGGTTCATTATCCGCACAGGCACAGGCGTGCAGGCAACAACGGACACGAGCAGGAGAATCAGATTGCTGCGCAGGTGATACAGGGCCTCTGTATTGCTCAAAACCTGACCATGAAGACCAAATAAAGAGGAGAATCCGCGCAGTGCCTCAGTCAAGTTGTTTGCCCGGAAAAGCACCAGGGTGAACAGGAAGACAACCAGAGTATAGATGTGACCAAACCAGCGGTTCTTCTCCAGAAAACGGCCATACCAGAGTTTTTCCCCAATCAGTGCCGCACCAAAAATCAGACCCCAGAGCAGGAAATTCCAGCCCGCGCCATGCCAGAAACCGGTCAGACCCCAGACAATGATGATGTTCAGCAGCCATCTGCCCTTGCTGACCCGATTGCCGCCCAGAGGAATATAGACATAGTCCCGGAACCAGGTGCCGAGGGTCATGTGCCACCGCCGCCAGAATTCGGTGAGGGAGACTGACAGGAAAGGATAATTGAAGTTCTCCGGGAATTCAAAGCCAAAGAGGCGACCCAGACCGATAGCCATATCACTGTAGCCGGAGAAGTCCAGATAGAGCTGCATCATATAGGCAATCAGCGACAGCCAGGTAAACAGCACGGATTGCTCCGCACTGCCATCGAATGCGGCAACCAATGCGCCAAGCTGATTGGCCAAAAGAACCTTCTTTCCCAGACCCACCAAAAACCGGACAGCACCCCGGTAGGCCTTGTCCCATGAGCAGTGCCGGGTTCTGAGTTGCTGCTCAATGTCAACATAGCGGACGATGGGGCCGGCGATGAGCTGAGGGAAAAAGACCACATAGGCGCCGAAGTTGATGGGATTCTTCTGTACCTCGCTGTTGCCCCGATAAACGTCAATGACATAGCTGAGAATCTGGAAGGTATAGAAACTGATGCCAATGGGCAGCGCCAGCTTCAGCAGGGGGATGGTGGAGCCGATAACCCCATTGATGGTGGTGATGAACAAATCGGCGTACTTGAAATAGCCCAGAAGACCCAGCGTGGAAACCGTTGCCAGAATCATGGCCAATTTAGCCATAAACTTACCACGGAAACGGTGAATCAGAAGTCCCGCCAGGTAGCCGATGGTAATCGACGCCAAAATATAGACCAGATACTTCGGCTCACCCCAGGCATAGAAAACCAGGCTGAAGAGCAGAAGTACCGCATTTCTCCCTTTGCTGGGCATGGCATAATAGACCAAAATCAACAGAGGCAGAAAGGCAAAGAGAAAAATTAAACTGGAAAACAGCATAAGCCCTCCATATGCCGCCAAGAATGTTGCGGCACTGTCGTGATTTTTTGGGTCGGGTTATCAAAGAATGACCCATAACAATAAGACGGTAAATACCGCCAAAGGTTGCGCCGGGGAAGAAAAAAGATCGACCGCAGAATTGGGGTTCTCAGTCGATCTTTTGCCGGGTGAATTAGCCCTGCGCTTTGGCGGCTTTTAGTGCCTTGGCTAACTGGTCGGGGCAGGAAGTCTCTTTGGCACCGCAGTGGATGCCTTCGATGCGCTTGATGACTTCGTCCACATCCATGCCCTCTACCAGAGAGCCGATACCCTTCAGATTTCCGTTGCAACCGCCCAGGAAACTGACACCGACGACCTTGCCGTCTTCAATGCCAAAGCGAATCTCCTGAGAGCAGGTGCCCTTAGTCTTAAATGTGTACTGCATGATGATTACCTCCGTATCATTTCTTATTTATCTTTGGTCAAATCCATAAACTGACCGCCCACATATGCGGCCAGCATTTCCGGCGGCAGGAGCATTTGGTGACCCCGCTCGCCGGCAGAGACGGCAATCTCCGGATAGAGCATTGCAGTCTCGTGGAAGAAGGTGGGATAACGTTTTTTCATACCTACGGGAGAACAGCCACCACGGATATATCCCGTAAGCCCCAGCAGAGACTTCATGGGGACCAGCTCCATGTTCTTATCTCCGGCGGCTTTGGCGGCTTTCTTCAGGTCCAGCTCACAGCAAACCGGAATACAGAACACGTTAATGCCGGTTTTTCCGCCCTGCGCTACCAGCGTCTTAAAAATCTGCTCCGCAGGGATACCGACAGCCTCAGCCAGATGGACACCGCCGGGGTCATTCTCCAGATAAGGATAAAATGCCTCCCGGTAGGGGATATGCGCCAGACTGATTAACCGTATTGCGTTGGTTTTGCTCATAGCCTCACCTTCCACGGGACATTATACGAAATATTTCTTCCGGTTTCAAGTGTAATTATGCGTTCTGTGGATAGATTCTAAAGAAAAACAGAATAATAACGCCAAAAACACAGGAAAGGAAACGTGGCAATGCTTATGGACGAAAAGAAGAACAGCGCTGAAGACCAGAACCAGGAGCAACAGCGGCTCATTGAATTGGGATCGGGTATTACGCAGGGAAAAAACGGCAGGATTTACACCCTGACTATAATTGGACAAATCGAGGGACACCAAATCCTTCCGGAGACGGCCAAAACCACCAAATATGAGCACCTTCTGCCGCTGTTGGCGGGAATTGAGGAGAATGAAGAAATAGAAGGACTTCTCCTGCTGCTCAATACCGTAGGTGGCGACATTGAGGCAGGTCTTGCTATAGCCGAGCTGATTGCCGGTATGAGTAAGCCGACGGTATCTCTGGTGTTGGGCGGGGGTCACTCCATAGGGGTACCCTTGGCGGTCTGTGCCAGAGAGTCATTTATTGTGCCCACAGCCAGCATGACCATTCACCCGGTGCGCATGACCGGAATGGTCATCGGCGCGCCCCAGACATTCCGCTATTTCAACCGGATTCAGGAGCAGATTGTGGAATTTGTCGCTGCCAACTCCGGCATTAGCCGGGAGCGGTTTGAAGCCTATATGATGGCCACCGGGGACATGGCCACCGATGTGGGTACGATTCTCTATGGTCGGCAGGCGGTGGAGTGTGGACTGATTGACCATTTGGGCAGTTTAAAGGATGCGTTCCATTGCCTGCAAAAGATGATTGCGGAAGACAGGGGAACAGAACGCTAAAACCGGCCATAACACAGAGCCCACGGCAGAATTCCGGATACGATGCACCACATCCGGAACTCTCCGTGGGTCTTTTTGTCCCAAAAAACCGGTTTTGACCGGAGGAAAATCAATTTAAGGACTGGAAAACCGGAAAGAGTTGTGTTAAAATGTCTATACTTATGCGCAAATGGCGGTACAAGGAGGGACTATACCATGGCAATTGGTTGGTTGCAGATTTTGATGATGTCTGCGGTGGCGGCAATGACCAATGTACTGCCGCTGTCAGAATCCGGACACGGAGCGGCATTTCGCAAACTTCTGGGTTTGCCGCTGAATGGATCTGCGGATGGTCTGCTCAGTGCCCTCAATTATCTGGTTATTGCCTTTGTGATTCTTCTGGTGTACCGCCGGGAGTTCACGCAGGGCAAAACAAGAAGAACACTGGGGCAGGGCAGGAGAATCCGCCCGTCTCAGGAGCGGCGCATGGCGGCAAGCCGCATGGTCACATTGATGATTGTGGGCTTTATTCCCATGATTCCTTTCCTTGTGCTCTATGGTCGCTTTGCTGTACTCGGTGAGCGACTCCTGCCGGTGGCTGGGATTATGGCTGTGCTGGGTCTGTTGGTTTTCAGCGCGGACCGAACCGGCTTCGGTAAGCGGGAGCTGATGGACCTTAATTTGGCCGACGGTCTGCTCATTGGGCTGTTTCTGGGTTTGGGACTGATTCCGGGGCTGTCTCCCGTGACCATGGCGATTGTCATGTGCCTTTGGCGGGGGCTTTCGCCGGTATTCAGTGTGAAGTTGAGTTGCTTGATGGCAGTACCTCTGCTGCTGTTCCGGTGTGTTCTGGGCCTTGCTGCTTATGCAAGCAGCGGATTTAGCTTCCGGTATGTGATTGGCATGGTCGTCTGTGGTATTGTGACATATCTGGCTCTGCGGCTGGCTCGGTTTGTGGCTCAGCGGGGGAGCTTCGGTGAATTCGCCACTGTCCTTTTGGGTAGTGCGGCGTTTGTCTTTATTTTGAGTTTAGTGAGTTAGGAGGTGTCAGCAATGGCACAAAAGAAGAGTACGGCGGCCCGTACCGCCGGGAATAAAAAGCCCCAGTCCAAAACCACCAGAGCCAAGGCCCGGGAGAAGCAACCCTGTGACCGCACCTCTGTCCGGTACATTTTGGTTTTGTCCTTTGTTCTGCTGACGATTGTGACGGCTTTTGCCTGCTTTGCCAAAGAGGGTATCTTCCTGCTGGGTCTTAAGGGTTTCCTGTCCGGACTGGTAGGCGAGGTGGGTTTATTTCTGATGCCGGTTCTGTTTTTGGGTCTGGTCTTTATTCTGACTTTGCACTGGAGAAAACACCGGGTCAGACGGTCAATTTGCGCGGTACTGACTCTGGTGCATCTGGTGGCGATTGTCCATTTATTCTCGGGGAAGATGGATGTGCCCGGCGGCATTGCTATGGTGGGCGCACTGTATAATTTCGGTGCGGCCGGTGTAGGCGGTGGTGTTTTGGGTGGTCTGCTGGCCACATTGTTTGCTTTGGCATTCGGCCGGGGGTTGAGCATTGTGTTTTTGCTCCTGCTGGGTACGTTGTGTGGGCTGTGTACCTTTGATATTACCGTTCTGGGCCTGATCCGGGCATTCCGTGACCGCCCCAGACCGGAGCGGGGTGAGGACGAGGAGGAAGAAGAACCGGCCACCAAGGTGGTCAACCACTTTGCCACCCGCCATGTGGAGCGGGTGGAGCGCAAGCGCAGAGCTTCTGACTATGATATTCCCGTGGACGATGAGCCTTTGGCCGCACCGGAGAAGAAAACTCCCGCCAGAAAGACCAAAATGCGTAGCCCTGACCAGGTGATTGAAGAAGAACTCCGGGAGGAAAGAGCCAAAAAGAAGCCCAAAGAAACCTCAGAGCCCTTTAACGAAGACCCCATCACCGGGGATTCGGTCATTGCCGCCGAACAACCGGCGACCACTAAATCCGAAAAGCCCGCCGGGAAGCGGAAAAAAGCTGACCCCCAGCCGGAAGAAGAACCGCTTCCTGATGTGTTTGAGGTAGCATCTGCCGGTGGGCAGGGTGTTCCCGAGGTGGAGACGCCCGACCGGGAGACTGCGCCCACCGGTACACCGCCCCAGCCGGGTACGGAAAAGGTCACGGCTGAAGGCGCAAGAGCTTCCGCAGAGGAAGTGGCGCAGGAGGTGGCCGCCCAGTCGGCGGCGGAAAAGCCGGAGTACATTTACCCGCCTCTGACCCTGCTGAAAGCGTCTCCTGCCTACGGTACAGACAGCACTTCTGAACTCAGAGAGAACAGCCGGCGCCTCAATGAGGCTCTCCGGAGTTTCAAGATTGAGGCCAGAATCTGTAATGTTACCCGTGGCCCATCCATTACCCGCTATGAGGTGGAGCTGGCGCAGGGTGTCCGGCTGGCAAAAATTACCACCTTGCAGAATGATTTGGCGCTGGCATTGGGCGCGCCCAGTGTGCGTATCTCAGCCATTCCGGAGAAGATCGCCATGGTGGGTATTGAGGTGCCCAATAAGCAGGTGACCACCGTCTCTCTGCGGGAGGTCATTGGTTCTTCCAACTTCATTTGCGCCGCGTCCCGGTCCACCTTTGCCGTGGGTAAGGATATCGGCGGCGAGTGTATTGTGGGAGACATTGCCAAACTGCCCCATATGCTCATTGCCGGTACGACCGGCTCCGGTAAGTCCGTATGCATGAACAGCCTGATTGTGTCCCTGCTGTACAAAGCTTCTCCGGACGATGTGAAACTGATTATGGTCGACCCCAAAATGGTGGAGCTGGGTATTTATAACGGCATTCCCCATTTGCTGATTCCTGTGGTTACCGACCCCAAGAAGGCGGCCGGTTCTCTGCAGTGGGCAGTGTCGGAAATGATGCGCCGGTATAAGATGATGCATGATGTCAATGTTCGCACGCTCGAAGCCCTCAATGAAGTGGTGGAAAGCACCGGAGAAGGGGAGAAACTCCCCCAGATTGTGGTCATCATTGACGAGCTGGCGGACTTGATGATGGTCGCCGCCAAAGAGGTGGAGGATTCTATTGTGCGCATTGCCCAGATGGGTCGTGCTTCCGGTATCCATCTGGTGATTGCCACCCAGCGTCCCTCTGCCGATGTGATTACCGGCATTATGAAAGCAAATATTCCCAGCCGCATTGCCTTTGCGGTGGCCTCAGCCATGGAATCAAGAATCATTCTCGATACCCCCGGTGCGGAAAAGCTGGTGGGCAGAGGCGATATGCTCTATGCTCCTCTGGGTAAGGGCAAGCCCCACCGGGTGCAGGGCTGTTTCGTCAGCGATGCCGAGGTAGAGGCTGTGGCGGAATTTGTCAAGTCCCGCAGCAGTGCCGATTACAGCCAGACCGTGCTGGATGAGATTGAAAAGAAAGCGGAGCACAGCGGTAAGAACGGCAGGACGCCGGAACCTGAACTCGATTTTGATGAGGATGCTCCTGCCGGGGATGAGATGCTCCCCCAGGCGGTGGAGGTCTTCCTGGAGACCGGGCAGGCCTCTGTCTCCATGCTCCAGCGGCGGCTGAAACTGGGCTATGCCAGAGCCGCCAGAATCGTGGACGAGATGGAAGAAAAGGGCATTGTCGGTCCCTTTGTCGGAAGCAAACCCAGAGCCATTCTGGTCACCAAGGAGCAATGGCGGGTCATGCAGGGCGGAGCACCCTCGCAGGAGGAAGACATCTTCACCGGAGAGCAGATGGAGATGGACGAAGGCCCTGTGCCGGATTTGATGGATGAATGATGAGTTGCATAAAACCGGTCTGCCGGAGGGATGCAAAGCGATGTGATTGGAGGTAGGGATGTGAACAGAGATAAACTTTCCCTGACAGAAGGACCAATTTGGAAGAAAATGCTGTCTTTTGCCATGCCCATTTTGTTGGGCAACGTGTTTCAGCAGCTATATAACGCCGTTGACGCATTGGTCGTGGGCCAGTTTCTGAACAAGCAGGCTCTGGCGGCTGTGGCCTCTACAGGCAGCCTGGTATTTATGCTGGTTGGCTTCTTCAGTGGCATTGCCACCGGTGCCGGTGTGACCATTTCCAGGTATTTTGGCGCGGGGGATAAAGAAGGCCTGCACCGGGCGGTACATACCGATATTGCCTTTGGTCTTGTATCCGGCGTGGTATTGTCGGTATTTGGTGCCACCTTTGCCCCAACGATTTTGCGGTGGATGGGTACGCCGGACAATGTTATGGTCCATTCCGTGGCCTATATCCGGGTATATTTCTGCGGAGCGATCTTCGTGGTCATGTATAACATTTGCGTAGGCATTTTACAGGCTGTGGGCGACAGTAAGCACCCGCTGTATTTCCTGATTATTTCCTCCATCATCAATGTCCTTCTGGATTTGCTGTTCATTGGCGTTTTCCGCTGGGGTGTCTGGTCTGCTGCCCTTGCTACCGGTATTGCCCAGTGTACCAGTGTGGTTCTTTGCCTGAGGAGGTTGATCCACTGTGACGGACCGCACCGCCTGCAATTGCGGAAGATTCGTTTTCACTTCGATACCCTCAAACAAATCATCACCTTGGGCCTGCCGGCGGGTATGCAGAATTCCGTCATCGCTTTTGCCAATATCATTGTGCAGTCCAACATCAATGCCTTCCAGGATGCCGCTATGGCAGGTTGTGGCGCATATTCCAAGGTTGAGGGTTTTGCCTTCCTGCCCATTACCTGCTTCTCGATGGCACTTTCTACCTTTGTTGGGCAGAATCTGGGCGCAAAGAAGTATGACCGGGTCAAGAAGGGCGTGAGATTTGGCATTCTTTGCTCCATCATCATGGCTGAGCTGATTGGTGTGGTCATTTTCCTCTATGGCGGTTTCTTTGTGGGGCTGTTCAATTCCGATCCGGATGTGATTGCCTATGGCGCGAGACAGGCAAGGATTGAAGCGCTGGCCTATTTCCTGCTGGCCTTCTCTCACTGCATCGCCGGTATTATGCGAGGGGCGGGCAAGGCGACTGTGCCAATGTTTACCATGCTCTTTGCCTGGTGCGCCGTGCGAATTACCTATATCACGGTGATGATTGGGTATTTCAACCGAATAGAGGTTGTTTTCACCGCTTACCCCCTGACCTGGTTCCTCAGTTCGGTTATCTTCCTGATTTATTTCTTCAAAGCGGACTGGATACACAACTTTGACCGCATGGAAGAGCGGGCGAAACTGGGGCATCACCACCATGGATTCCACCTCCATAAACATAAAGTCAAATAACCCTATTGGCCGCAGCCTCTGGCTGCGGCTATTTTATATGGAAAACAAGATTCTTTTGTGCCGGAGACATAGGCAAGGTACAAGCCGCATATGCTGGCATCGGAGGTGAGGGGATGCAGTGTTGCTGGAAGGAGCTTATGGACTTGCTCCCACCGTGGCTCAGAACAATCACAGACCGGGAGGGGAGGGACAAGCCTATAGGAGAAATACGCCTCAGGTTGGGGCGTGTGCCCCAGTTTACCGGATGGGGGCGTGAGTGGCGCCTGACGGACAGAGTGGTGGCCGGAGCGGACCTGCATTTCGTGGTCAATGCTGCCAGTCAGTATTCGCCCTATGCCGCCCGGAGTATTGCTCAGGGTTTCCTGACCGCAAGCGGTGGACACCGGATTGGACTCAGCGGTGAGTGGGTCATCCGGGATGGCACCTTGCAGGGCATGAAGCACATCCGCTCGGTCTGTATCCGGGTGGCCAGAGACATTGATGGGGCTGCAACCGGGCTGATGGGCAAGCTGAACGGAGATTCCGTTCTGATTCTGGGGAAACCGGGCACGGGAAAAACCACTCTGCTGCGGGATTTGATCCGGCAGATTTCGGGCAGAAGAAAGGAACAGATCGCCGTTATTGATCAGCGGCAGGAACTGTTTCCGACCCACTACGCAGGCTACTGTTTCGACCCCGGCGACCGGACGGACATCCTCACGGAAGTGGACAAACTGCCGGGAATCGAGATGGCGGTCCAGACACTGAGCCCGGATTGGGTCGCGGTAGACGAGATTACTTCGACTGAGGATTGCAGAACAATGCAGCAATGCAGTTGGTCGGGGGTGCGCTTTTTGGCCACACTGCACGCAGAAAAACTCGCTGACCTGGAGAATAAACCCCTGTACCGGAGCATCTTGTCCACCGGTATCTTTGGACAGGCTGTTTTGCTTAAGGGGTGCAATGAATATACGGTGGAGGAGCTGAGGAACAAATGATTCGTTGGATGGGCGCGATCATCGTGATTGTAGCTTGTGGATGCTGTGGATGCTCTATGGCCCGGAGTTATGGGGAGCTGGAACACAGCCTGCGACAACTGCTTAGTGCCATGGAGCTGATGCACTGTCAGATGGAGTACAGGTTGACCACATTGCCGGAATTGTGCCGAATTTTGCCTTCGGCCTGTTCCGGTATTGTTGGCAAAGTATTCTCTGATTTGGGTCAGGAATTGGAGCGGCAGGAGACCATGGACATCTCCCTGTGTATGGAGGAGGCACTCCAGAAAAATCCTAAACTGCCGGTTCCGTGCGCCAGAAGTCTGCGCCGACTGAGCAGAATCTTGGGACAAGCTGACCTGCAACTCCAACTGCGGGGCATCACAACAGAAATGGAACGGATGAAAGTTGATTTGAGGCAAGTCGCTGCTGAGCGACCCGGTCGGGTAAAGAGCTACAGGGCGTTGGGAATATGCGGCGGTATTGCGCTGGCAATTGTTTTGCTGTAAGCCTATGGAAGTGGATTTGATTTTTAAGATTGCCGCAGTTGGCATCATCATCACCATTCTCAATCAGGTCTTGGTGCGCTCCGGACGGGAGGAACAGGCTACCATGACCACCCTTGCCGGTTTGGTGGTGGTGCTGATGATTCTGGCTCAGCGGATTTCGGAACTCTTTGATCTGGTGAAGACGCTTTTTGACTTTTAGCTATGGAACAGTTTTTACAGGCGGTTGGTCTTGCGGTAGTTGGTGCGGTATTGGCACTGGTGGTGGGCAAACACACCAAAGAGATGAGCGTTTTGCTGACCATGGGCTGTGCGGTGGGCATTGTTGTGCTGGCATTGCACTTTTTGGAGCCGGTGGTGGATTTGGTCACGGAACTGCGGCTGTTGGGCGAATTGCAACACGAGCATGTTTCCATTCTGCTCAAAGCGGCGGGAATGAGCCTGCTGACGGAATTCGCCTGTGGCGTATGTGAGGATGTGGGACAGTCTGCCTTGGGGAAAATGGTGCGCTTCTGCGGAAATGGGGCGCTGGTTTACATTGGGTTGCCACTACTCAGGTCGGTGGTGGAAATCCTGAAGGAATTGCTGGGAGGTTAAGGGTGCGGAAGTGTTTGATTCTGCTGCTTTTGTTGAGCATGGTTGTATTGCCTGTGGGCGCAGTCTCGCTGGAATTGCCACAAACTCCGGAGTCTGCCACCCCATATCTGCGCAGTGAGGACAGTGGACTTTTAGAGGGGATCATCGAAATTGGCCGAAGTGCAATCCCGGCACTGGCACCCAAACTGAAGGATGCTATGGCGACCTGCCTGGGTATTGTGGTTGCGGTGATTCTCTGCGGACTGTTCAGGACATCCCTGTCTGACCACGGTTTGGATGCCTCCGGGCTTCTGGGCGTGGCAGTAATCAGTTTGCTGTTGCTGAGGTCTGCCGACACCTTTATCCGGCTGGGACAGCAGACGGTGGCAGAAATCAGCAACTACGGCCAGCAACTTCTGCCGGTGGTGTCCACTGCTCTGGTCGCTTCCGGCGGCACGACAAAAGCAGTGGCACTGTACTTGGGTACAGCCTTTGCCGACAGCTTGCTCAGCCGGGTAATCAGTCAGGTGGTTTGCCCCATGGTGTATTTGTTTGCGGCGGTATCCATCGGCAAGGCGTTAACCGGAAACAGCCTGCTTGCCCGGATGGGCGACATGATTAAGAGCTGGATTACCTGGGGATTAAAACTGGTGCTCTATTGCTTCACCGGATATATGACCATTACCGGGGTGGTCAGCGGCAGTACCGATGCCATAGCCCTCAGGGCGGCAAAGCTGACCATTTCCGGGGCTGTACCGGTGGTCGGCGGCATTATTTCCGATGCGTCGGAAGCCATTTTGGTGGGTGCGGGGGCTGTTCGCAGTACGGTGGGTATTGGTGGTTTGCTGGTGGTTTTGGCCATCACTGCCGCGCCATTTTTGCAGGTGGGTGCCCAGTATCTGCTGCTCAAGCTGACCTCTGCCTGGTGCTCGGTACTGGGGACGGGAAAACACAGCGCTCTGGTCGAGTCTTTTGCGCAGGCAATGGGTTTGGTGTTGGCGATGGTGGGTACTTGCAGCCTGCTTCAGCTCATCAGCATTATCTGTTTTATGAAAGGAGTGGGATGATGGAGAGTTTGCGTCAGTATGTCCTGACCATGATTCTGGCGGCGATCCTGTGTGCCGTGGTGGTCAGCATTATGCCGGAAAAGGCGGGCAAGCAGTCTGTTGTCCGGATGATTTGTGGACTGTATCTGCTTCTGGTGGCTTGTAAGCCCTTGGGACTCATCTCCTTTGCGGCAGAAGAAAGTGAATTGGTGACATACCGGCAGGAAGCTGAACAGATGCAGGAAGATGCCCGGAAACAGACGGACGAAGCCATGACCGCCGTCATAAAGGCGCAGACGGAAACATATATTGAGGACAAAGCCGAAGCACTGGGGGCTACGGTCACGGCTGGAGTAACGTTGGCCGGGGATATGCTCCCCTGGCAGGTGGAATTGACCGGGGAGGTGTCGCCTTATGTGAAGACCAGGCTGGCTCAGACCATATGGGCAGAGCTGGGAATACCCGAGGAAAGGCAGGTGTGGTTCCCGTGAAAAGAACCGGCGCATGGCAGGATTGGTTGCGGGAAAAGGGGAAGAAACTGCATGGACTGCGTTATCCGTTACTGGTGTTGATTTTGGGTGCGGTTCTTCTGTTGATTCCAGGAAAACAGGAGGAAAGACCGAAGACTCCGGCATCAACAGAGCAAGTCAAAACCGACTGTGCGGATGCCAATGCATTGGAAACCCGGCTGGCAGAGCTGCTAAGTCAGGTGGAAGGCGCGGGAAGGGTGGAGGTTGTGCTCAGCATCGGCGCAGAGGGGGAGACCTGCTACCAAACCGACAGCCGCACAGAACAAGACGGCAGTGGCGGTGAACACAGTGAAATCTCCACCGTTCTGGTGGATGGTACCGGCAGTACCCAGACCCCTCTGATCCGTCAACAATCCGCACCGGAATATCGGGGTGCGGTCATCTTAAGTCAGGGAGCGGAGAATCCGGCGGTCAGGCTGGCTCTGGTGGAGGCTGTGGCAGATTTGACCGGACTGTCCACCGACCGGATATCGGTGATGAAAATGAAATGATTTGGGAGGAATTTAGGCATGAAAAACTGGAAGAAGAATGGAATTATGGTGGCGGTGCTGGTTTTTGTCTGCGCCGGGATTTATCTCAACTGGCGCTACACCAGTGACGGGCAGGCCACCAATCTGGCGGATACCCTGAACGCAGAGAAGATTCTCAACGAATCCACACTGGTGATGAGCCCTTCGGCGCTGGAGCAGACGGCAGGCGAGGATTTGATTCCCGTGGATGGGACATCAACGGACTTTTTTGCCACCGTGCGCCTGAGCCGTCAGCAGTCCAGAGACAGCGCCATTAACCTGCTCCAGGAAGCCATGGCCTACGGCGATGAGGATGGAACCTCCACCGCCAATGCGGAGCTGGAGGAGCTGGTGTCCGTCGCCCTCAGTGAGGCGCAGATCGAGAGCTTGGTCATCGCCAAGGGCTATGCGGACTGCGTGGCCTATATGTCCGATAACGGAGTTTCTTTGGCGGTTGCCGCTCCGGAAGAAGGGTTGAGCGAGACGGATATTGCCTTGCTGTCTGATATCGTCCTGTCTCAAGGGGACTATACGCTGGAAGACCTGACCATCATTGAGGTGAAGTCCTGAATCTGGGGTCTTTTGCGTTGGAATTGCTGGGGTAAAACCGGTGGGCAGTCGGCGTTTTTGCCGGCTGTCCGCTTTTCTTTTCAAAAGGTGGTTGTTTTTTCGTGAAAATGTGGTACAATATCGGAAACGACGATACCCGCAGAGGTATGCTGTTCTTTTTATGATAATTGAGGAGGATAATTCCTATGGCTGAGAACAAACCGTACATTACCCAGAAGCAGGAGAATGGCTCCATTCAGATCTCTGAAGAAGTCATCGTCTCCATCGCCACCGTGGCCATCTCTGAAACTGAGGGAGTCTCCGGCTTTGCTGTTCGTACCGGTGCCGAACTGGTGGATATGCTCAACAAGAAGTCCCGTGGTAAGGGCATTAAGGTCACCATCACCGAAGATGACCGTCTCTTTGTGACTTGCAACATCATCGTCAACTATGGCACCGCCGTGGTGAACGTGGCTAAGGCTGTTCAGGAGAATGTGGCTTCCAGTGTGGAGTCCATGACCGGACTGAATGTGGAAGAAGTCACCGTCAATGTCTGCGGCATTTCCGTGGAGCAGAAATAATCACCCCCCTGCCGCAAACCGCTCTGGATGCGGCAGGGTACATATCCACCATCAGATGAGGAATAGATAAGGAGTGGAGCTATGACCAGATCCAGCGCCAGAGAGTTGGCCGTGCACCTGATTTACAGCAGGAGCTTTACCGGCGAAGAACCCATGACCACCATTGAAGCCCGATTGGATCGGGAGTATTATGCCCAGTTGTCTCAGGAGAATGAGATTTATGTGGAACGCCCCAGCCGTAAACAGCTTTCGTACATCGATACCGTGGTGGTCGGTACGGCCAACCGCGCCCAGGAACTTGATGCCATCATTTCCCGTCACGCCATAGGTTGGGACGTGAGCCGTATTTCCCGGCTGACCCGGGCTATTCTTCAGCTCGCCCTCTTTGAGTGCCAGTTTGTGGATGATGTGCCTGTGGGTGTGGCGGTTAATGAGGCGGTTTCCCTGGCAAAAAAATATGACGGTGACGATGCGGGTGCTTTTGTTAATGGTATTCTGCGCGCATTCCTGCGCACGCCCAAGGAGGAGACTGCACCTGCCACAGCCGGTGAGGCAGAGCCGGTTGCCCCTGCTCAAGTGGAGACTGCGCCTGCCGCCGAAGTGACCGCCGGGGAGAATGCCCAATGAAAGTGATCGGTTTCGATACCAGCAATTATACCACTTCTGTTGCGTGGTTCGATGGTCTGGACTGGGATAACCAGTCCAGACTCCTCCCGGTGAAGCCGGGCGCACTGGGACTTCGCCAGTCGGATGCATTGTTTCATCATGTTGTTGGTCTGCCGGAACTTACCGACAGACTTTTTTGCCATGTCAGGCCTGAGGATGTGGCGGCTGTTGCGGTCAGCACCAGACCACGGGCAGTGGATGGCTCATATATGCCCTGTTTTCTGGCGGGCGTGACGCAGGCGAAAGCGATTGCCGCACTTCTCCATGTTCCCTTGTTTGAAGTTTCGCACCAGCAGGGACACTTGGCGGCGGCTTTGCAGTCAACCGGACGCATGGAGCTGATGGAGCGGCCTTTTTTGGCGTGGCATCTGTCCGGCGGTACAACGGAATTGCTGTTGGTTGAGCCGGAAAATAAGAATTTCGCCTGCACCCGTATTGGCGGCACCACAGACATCTCTGCCGGTCAGCTCATCGACCGCACCGGACAGCTCCTGGAATTGCCTTTCCCTTCGGGCAGGCACCTGGACAGCCTGAGCCTGGAGGCGAAGCGGACGGATGTATTCCGGGTGAAGTGTCCTGAGCTGGAGTTCTCTCTCTCCGGGGTGCAGAATCAGGTGCAGAATTATCATGCCGCCGGATATGGCGCTGCGGAGACTGCGGGTTTTGCTCTGCGCTGTGTCTGTCAGGCGGTGGAGCGGGCGACCTGCAATGCCCTGAAGCGTTATCCCGGGTTGCCTGTGGTATTCTCCGGAGGTGTAGCCTCAAATTCTATGCTGCGCCGCTGGATGGAGCGCTGTGATGCCGTCTTTTGTCCACCAAAATACGCCACAGATAATGCACTGGGCGTAGCTGTGCTGGGCTACAGAGCGTGGGAGGGTTAAGGTGGACAGAACAATTTATACAGTGGGTCAGATCAACGCCTATATTCAGTCCATGATGGACGATGACCGCCTGCTCTCCGGGCTGTGTATTCGTGGAGAAATCAGCAACTATAAAATGTACCCCTCCGGCCATCATTACTTCTCGCTGAAGGATGAAACCGGGGCGATTCGCTGCGTTATGTTTAAGTCCAGCGCCATCCGGTTGCGTTTTCGCCCGGAGAACGGCATGAAGGTGATTGCCATTGGCCGGGTGTCTGTCTACCCCAGAGACGGGGCGTATCAGCTCTATTGCAATGGGCTTATGCCCGACGGAAAAGGGGATTTGCAGGTGGCCTTTGAACAGCTAAAGACCCGCCTGATGGCGCAGGGACTCTTTGACCCGGAACACAAGAAACCGTTGCCGCAATATCCACAGCGGATTGCCATCATCACCTCGCCCTCCGGTGCGGCGGTCCATGATATGCTCCGGATTCTCGGTTGTCGTTACCCTTTGGTGTCCGTCCGGATTTTGCCGGTGCGGGTGCAGGGGGCTGAAGCACCGGGCGAGATTGCGGCGGCCATCGACTATGCCAACCGATGGGATTTGGCAGATTTGATCATCACCGGGCGTGGCGGTGGCAGTATGGAGGATTTGTGGGCATTTAACGAAGAAATTGTGGCGCAGGCCATTTACCGCTCCCGGATACCGGTGATTTCTGCGGTGGGGCATGAGCCGGATGTGACCATCAGCGACTATGTGGCAGATTTACGGGCGGCAACTCCGTCCAATGGGGCGGAGCTGGCTGTACCGGACAGGAATGCATTGCTGGAGCGATTGACGAATGGCGAGTCAGCCATGAAGATCGCTCTGACCCGTCAGCTCCGCACGGCCCGGCAGAATCTGGAGCATTTGGCCAAGTCCAGATGCTTAAGAGAGCCGGTTTCCCCCATCAACGACCGCCGGCAAATGCTCGATGGTGTCTATAAGGAATTGTCCGCTGCCATTGACCGGAAAATTGCCCAATGCAGCGGCGAGTGCGCCAGACTGACCGCATCGTTGGAGGCGCTGAGCCCCCTGAAGGTACTCTCCCGGGGCTATGCGCTGGTCAAAACCACGGAGGGTGTACCTGTCCGGTCAGTGGAAAGCGTCAAATCTGGTCAGCGGCTGGAGATTACCCTGTCTGACGGTGTGCTGGAAACCCAAGTCAATGCCATAACAACCCATAAAGGAGGGAACTGACCTTGGCAAGAAAAAAAGAAAAGACTTTTGAAGAAGCAATGGAGCGGCTGGAAGAAATCGTCACAACCATGGAGCAGGGGGAGATTCCACTGGAAGAATCCCTGAAGCTGTTTGAGGAAGGAACTGCTCTTGTTCGCCGCTGTACAGAAGTGCTGGATAAGGCTCAGCTCCGGGTGACGCAGGTTGTGGCGGGAGCTGAGGGTGAACCGAAAGAAATGGAGTTTGACCATGATGCATGAACCGACGGACAGACAGAAGCGATATTTATCGGCCATTGAGGACTACCTGAACCGGCAGTGCTTCGTTTACCCCCATGAGCCGCAGCAGACCCTCTTTGAAGCTATGCGCTATAGCCTTTTGGCTGGTGGCAAGCGACTCCGGCCCATGATGACACTGGAATTCTGCCGGATGTGTGGCGGTAATTGGGAGGAAGCACTGCCCTATGGTGCGGCAGTGGAAATGATTCATACATACAGCCTGATTCACGATGACCTGCCCTGCATGGACAATGATGATTACCGCAGAGGCCGGCTGACCAACCACAAGGTCTATGGTGAAGCGACCGCCGTTCTTGCCGGTGACGGATTGCTGACGGCGGCTTTCTCCCGGCTGGCTATGGCACCCGGTTCTGCCGAAATGCGACTGCGTGCAGTGGAGATTCTTGCCGGGTGTGCAGGTGAACTGGGTATGGTGGGCGGTCAAATTCTGGACATGGCTTCGGAGAATCGTGCCTGCACCGAGCGGGAGATTCTGGATATTCAGTCCAGAAAGACCGGTGCTCTGATTCGCGCGGCCTGCCTTCTGGGCGTTATTGCCGGTGGCGGCACAGCGGAACAGGTCAAAGCTGCCGCAACCTTTGCTGACCATCTGGGTTTGGCGTTCCAGATTCGGGATGATATGCTGGATGTGATTGGCGATGCCGGAACACTGGGTAAGGCTGTGGGCGTGGATGCGGGAAAGAATACCTTCGTCCGGTTGCTGGGCATGGAGGCTTGCCAGAAATTGGTTGATGAACATTCCAATCTGGCTGTGGATGCCCTTGCCGTTTTCCCGGACCATGAATGGCTTGCTGAGCTGGCAAGAGCCCTGACAAAGCGGGTTAACTGAATACAAAAGCAACACAAGCGTTTATGCGGAGATTTTTTTGCATAAACGCTTGTATATTCATGAGATATGTGGTATGATGTCACAGACGGCGCAGTATCCTAGTCAGGATCGCTTACTTCCAGGAAGGGCCTAAAAATCCTTTGAAGGGCATATCGATGAAGTCCCTTGTGCCTGCTTTTTACGCCCAGTTTAGGGTGGGTGCTGGGGGTTAAGGATTCAGGGCGCATTCCAATGGCATGGAATATACGACCCAGTTTCCGTGGAGACCTGTTATTGTGCGACGGCTGTTGCGGGCATTAAGCCCCAAGATCGCGTACGAAACAGATGTGAACCTGCATTGCGGTGCGCAGAATCGTGTGCTGTGTGCAGTGTAGCCTGCCTTGAGTGGGCATGCGGGGAAGGGGAATCACGTTTTTTTACTCGTGGCCAAGGGTAGAAAATACGATAGCCCCGGAAACCATGTCTGCAAAAGAGGCTAAGAGTTTGACGATGCTGTTGTGGAAATCACCTAGGCTGTAATTCAGGCAGGTTAGAGATTGCAGTGCGGACTCAGTGGCAATCGGGTAGCTGAAGTGGAGACACTCAGAAGACGGGATTAAAGGGAAACCGCCCCTTCGGCAACGGGGGGTTCTCGCCGGGGAAATCCAACCCGACCTAAGCCGCAAGATTTATCTATCCTGCCGCCGTCTTATTTTGCTTTATTAAAAGAAGGTGTATTCAGATTGGCTAAAGCTGATCATCCCCCCAGTAAACCGGATAAACGACATAAAATTCTTGACCTGCGCTGGGTTATCTCCATTTTCCTGTTGACCATCGCAATTTCTGCGACCATCTCCTTTGCTTCCTCCAGTCTGCTTTCCATGTCCGGGGTCATTACCGCGTTTCTGATTCTGCTGGTTATTGTCCTGCTGGGCATCGTCTTCGATATTATCGGTGTTGCTGTGACCTCTGCCGAAGAAAAACCCTTTCACTCCATGGCCGCCAGGAAAGTCCCCGGCGCGGCGGAGTGTATCCGCTTACTGCGAAATGCCGACAAGGTAGGCTCGATTTGTAATGATGTGGTGGGTGATATCTGCGGTGTCGTCTCCGGTACAGCCGCGGCCATTATTACCACCCAGCTTCTGACGACCTTTCAGGCATTGCCGTCTCAGATTGTGAGTCTTGCCCTGTCTGCGCTTGTTGCCGGTCTTACCGTCGGTGGCAAAGCGGTTGGCAAGTCCTTTGCCATGCATAAGTGTACCGCGATTGTCTTTGCCACGGGTAAGATAATCCATTGGTTTGCCAGTATCCCCCGGCGTTTGGGGCTTAAGGGTGGCAAAAGAAATATAAATCGGTAGGTTGTGTTACCAATGCGTATTCTAGAGAACATCCATGGACATGACGACCTGGTTCAATTGACAAGTGATGAGCAAAAACTGCTGTGCCAGGAGCTTCGGACTTTCCTGGTCAGCAGTGTTGCCCAAACCGGCGGTCATTTGGCCTCCAATTTGGGCGTGGTAGAGCTGTCTCTGGCTTTGGAGACGGTTTTCGATACCCGGCATGACCGGTTGGTCTTTGATGTGGGTCATCAGTCCTATGTGCATAAGATTCTGACTGGCCGCAGGGCGCAATTCTCGTCTCTGCGGCGTTTTGGCGGTATAGCCGGTTTTCCCAAGCCGTCAGAAAGTGACACTGACGCCTTCGTTGCCGGTCATGCTTCCAGTTCCGTCTCGGTGGCTTTGGGTATGGCCCGGGCGAGAACACAGCTTCATGAGGATCGCCAGATTATTGCCCTCATTGGAGACGGTGCCACTACCGGCGGTCTCTCCTATGAGGGACTTAACGATGCCGGTGCCAGCGGTGAGCGGCTGATTGTGGTGCTCAATGATAACGAGATGTCCATTGCCAAGAATGTGGGCGGCATGGCACAGCATCTGTCCAAATTGCGAATGAAGCCGGGCTATTTCGGCATCAAGAAGGCATACCGCTCGTTTCTGAACAAGATCCCCGGCGGAAAATGCATCTACCGGGTGACAAAAGGCGTCAAAGACTGGATCAAAGGCAGATTTCTTGACTCCACCATGTTTGAAGATATGGGCTTTACCTATATCGGCCCCATTGACGGGCATGATTTACCCCGGCTTATTGAACTGCTGAAGGTGGCTCGTTCCATGAGCGGTCCGGTATTGTTCCATGTAACCACCAAGAAGGGCTGTGGCTATCGCCCTGCGGAGGAAGACCCCAGCCGCTTCCATGGGATTTCCCCGTTTGACCCGGAGACAGGGAAGCCTCTTTCTTCCGCTGCCCCCAGTTTTTCTGCCGCCTTCGGTGAGACAATGGTTCGTTTGGGCGCGGAAGAACCCAGACTCTGTGCCATTACCGCCGCCATGCCCACAGGAACAGGGCTGACGGGTTTCCAGAAGGCTTACCCGGACAGAACCTATGACGTGGGTATCGCGGAAGGACACGCTGTCTCCATGGCAGGTGGTCTGGCGAAAGCGGGTATGATCCCGGTGGTTGCCATCTACTCCACTTTCCTGCAGAGAGCATATGATATGATTCTCCAGGACGTTGCCATGCTGGGACTTCATGTGATTTTCGCCGTGGACAGAGCCGGTCTGGTAGGCGACGACGGTGAGACACACCACGGTGTCTTTGATGTAGGATTCCTGCGGCAGATTCCCGGCATTACTATTCTCTGCCCCGGCTCCCGTAAAGAATTGCAGGAGATGCTCTCCTGGGCGGTGAAGGACTGTACCGGCCCGGTGGCCATCCGCTATCCCAGGGGCGGTGACGGTCAGTATCAAACTGCAGACCACAAGACGCTGATACGCCCCGGCAAGGACATTACGCTTGTCACCTATGGTACTCTGATTGAGCAGGTGAATGAAGCTGCGCGTATTCTGTCCGGGCGGGGGATTGAGGCTGAGGTACTTCGCCTGAGAACCATTAAACCCATTGATATGGCGACGGTGGCCGCTTCTGTCCGGAAAACCGGAAGGTTGCTGGTGGTGGAAGAAGCCGGACCTGTCGGCTCTGTGGGTGGTACGATTATTGACGCACTGGCAGAGCAGGGCATAGACGGGGTGTTCGCCACCAGGAACATTGGCGACGGATTCGTCACCCATGGCTCCGTGCAGGAGCTGTATCATATGCTGGGTCTGGATGCGCAGTCCATCGCCCAAAACGTACAGGAGGTCATAACCCATGAAAAATAAAAAGAGACTGGATGTCCTCCTGGTGGAGCAGGGCTACGCTGAGACCAGAACCAAAGCGCAGGCCCTCATCATGAGCGGCCTTGTCTATGCAGAAGGACAGAAGGCGGATAAACCCGGTATGTCCTTTGAAGATACCGTCCCCCTCGAGGTACGGGGCAGTGCCTGCCCTTATGTGAGCCGGGGCGGCCTGAAGCTGGAGAAAGCTCTCCGGGATTTTGGGGTGGACCCCACCGGTTATGTGTGCAGTGACTCCGGCGCATCCACCGGCGGCTTTACAGACTGTCTGCTGCAACACGGAGCAAAGAAAGTCTTCGCCATTGATGTGGGCTATGGACAGTTGGCCTGGTCCATCCGCTCTGACCCCAGAGTGGTGACCATGGAGCGAACCAATATCCGCTATGTTACTCCGGAGGATTTGGGTGAGCCGCTGGATCTGTCGGTTATCGATGTATCATTTATCTCACTGAAAATTGTCCTGCCTGCCATCAGGGCTCTGCTGAAGCCCAGCGGTCAGGTGCTGTGCCTGATTAAGCCTCAGTTTGAGGCGGGGAAAGAGAAGGTGGGGAAGAAGGGCGTTGTCCGTGACCCTGCGGTGCATAAGGAGGTTCTTGATGCCTTTGTGCAGTTGACCCGGGAACTGGAGTTTACCATTCTGGGCCTGACCTTTTCTCCGGTAAAAGGGCCGGAGGGCAATATCGAATTCCTGGGCCATTTGACCAGAGACTGTGTTGCGGGCATCCAGCCGGATACCGCTGCCATTGTTGACGAGGCCCATAAGACCCTGGGAGTGTGATTGTATGAGAGTGATTTTGACCCCCAACCCCTACCGGGACAAAGGTTTTCGTCATGTGCTTGCTGCTCAGCGGGTACTGGAGGCGAGCGGGATTGAGACTCGGATCTGCCTGCCCTTCGATGTGGACAGGAGTTTTGATTTGCCCAGAAACATCCGTTTCACCGATTTGGACAGGGAATTGCCTCGGGCTGATATGCTGATTTGCTTCGGTGGTGACGGTACTATCCTCCACGCTTCCAAAGCGGCGACTAAGGTGGGGATTCCTGTCCTCGGGGTAAATATCGGCACCATGGGCTTCATTGCGGAACTGGAGAGCTCAGAAATGGAGATGCTCACGCAGATTGCCCGGGGAGAATATACCATCGAAGCCCGACGTATGCTGGATGTACAGGTGCTCCGGGATGACCGGGTGGTCGAGCGGGATGTCTGCCTCAATGATGTGGTGGTCACCAAGGGGACTGTAGCCCGGGTGGTCCGCATGAGTGTATTCTGCGACAATGTTCAGGCCATGGAGTTTGGCGGCGACGGCATTATCATTGCCACCCCCACCGGCTCAACGGCATACAGTCTTTCTGCCGGTGGGCCGATTGTCGAGCCGGATGCGGATGTGATGATCATTACCCCCATCTGCGCCCACAACATCCAGACCAAGAGCATCGTCGCCTCGGACCGGAGGACGATCTCTTTGCGGCTGGATCATTCCGGCAAACGCAATGCCTACCTGTCCGTAGACGGCGGCAGAGCTTTCCGGCTGAATAACGGTGACGTGGTTCAAGTGACACGCTCCACCTTTGAGACGAAGTTGGTCCATCTGCGAAAGAGAAGCTTTTATGACATTATTGGCATGAAATTTAAGAACACCTGATGTGCGGCGTAAAGAGAGGAATAGAGGATGAAGGCGCAGAGACAAGCAAAAATCATGGAGATTATCTCCAAAAAAGACATTGAAAATCAGGAACAGCTCCTTCGGGCACTTCAGGTAGAAGGCTTCACCAGCACCCAGGCGACGATTTCCCGGGACATCAAGGAACTCTGTATCACCAAAGAATTGACCTCCTTTGGTACTTATCGCTATACCGCTGCCATAAAGAACCGGGGCGGGGCGTTTTCCTCCGGGCTAAATGCCATTTTTCGGGAATGTACCCTGAGTTTTGATTATGCCCAGAACATGGTGGTCATCAAGACACTTCCCGGTCTGGCTTCTGCGGCGGCTTCCGCGGTGGATGCCATGAATCTTTCGGTGGTTGTTGGTACATTGGCGGGCGATGATACGGTGCTGGTGGTTATGCGGGACGTCAACGCCGCCGCAGTCTTCTGTGGAGAGTTGAAGAATCTCCTGAGCTGATTGGAGTGAATGTAATGAAAAAGCTACTGAGTGTATGTGGCGTATTTGTGGGAAGCAGTTTGCTGCAATTGATTGGCAGTGCAATCTTCCTTTTTGTGACCATTGAGCCGGTGACCGGAACGGTGATTCTGGCGGGGCTGTTGCTCCTTGGGGCGGTGGCTTTGATTCTGGGAGATATCTTTCTGCGGGAACTGAACCGGGCGGAGCTGTTGGACGATGCGGCAAGGGGTCTGGCCTTTCAGGGAAACCGGTTGGCGGGAATCCTGTTGTCCATTGAGACTTGCAATGTGCTGGCGATGGCGGTTTCCGCGGTACTGTCCGTTCCTATGTGGGTGTATGTGGTCATGGTTCTGGCCATGATTTTGGCTACGCTTATTGCGGTTCTGGTGGTGATTCAAGCCATCCGGACGGCTGGTGAGGCTTTGGCTGAGCCTGTCCACCAGGAGGACAACCTGACCCAGGAGGGATAACCATGCTTTCTGTCTTGCACATTGAGAATATAGCGGTCATTGAGCAGGCAGATATTGCCTTTGACCAGGGCTTTAATGTTCTTACCGGTGAGACCGGTGCCGGTAAGTCCATTGTGATTGATGCCATTTCCGCAATCATTGGCGAGCGGGCTTACCGGGATATGATTCGTACCGGCACAACCAAGGCCACCGTAAGGGGTATCTTTGTTCAGGTCCCGGAACTGGACTGGTTTGCGGAAAACGGCATACCATATGAAGACGAGCTGATGATTCAGCGGGAGATTTATCTGGACGGAAAAAATGTCTGCCGGGTCAATGGTCAGCCGGTCACCGTCTCTGTTTTACGGAAGCTGGGACTGCAACTCATCAATATCCACGGACAGCGGGATTCACAGCAACTCTTTGACGAAGACTACCATCTGCAGTTTCTGGATGCCTTTTCTGGTACTGAGGATATGCTGGAGGATTATCGGAGCAAGTATGACCGGGTTGCGGAGTTGCGCCGTGAGATTCAGCGGCTGACTATGGATGAAGGTGAAAAACTCCGGAAGATGGAGTCGCTGAAGTTCCAGATTGAAGAAATCCGCCGGGCAGGATTAAAAGCCGGTGAAGATGATGCGCTGGAAGCCCGGAGAAAACTGCTCCAAAATGCGGAGAAGCTGTCCGATGGGCTCGATGGGGCGTATGGTGCACTCTGCGGTGGGGACGAATCTGATGGCGCGGCATCCTTGCTGACACAAGCTGAGCGGGC
The DNA here is from genome assembly GCA_015067725.1 of Oscillospiraceae bacterium. Taxonomy (GTDB): domain Bacteria; phylum Bacillota; class Clostridia; order Oscillospirales; family Oscillospiraceae; genus Faecousia. Next base: position 74,969 of record SVLX01000006.1, read on the forward strand.
TTTGGCCAAAATTGCCCGGTTTGACCCCCGGTTAGAGGAATTGCGGGAGCGAGTCTCTGACCTGATGTATCAGGTGCAGGATGCCGGCGAGGAACTCCGGGATAAGCGGGATGAGCTGGCTTATTCCGGCGAGGAACTGGAGGAAATTGAATCCAGACTGGATTTGATTCACCGTCTGAGGAGAAAGTATGGCGCAACCTGTCAGGATATTTTGGATTATCTGGTCAGGGCACAGCAAGAACTGGACGATATTCAGTTTGCTGATGATGAACTTGTCCGGCTGAAGGGTGAACTTAAGCTGGCAGAAATTGCCGCATGGGAAGATGCAAAGGCGCTGCGGCAGGAAAGAAAGCAAGGCGCAGAGCGAATGACAGAACAAATCCTGCAGGAACTCCGGCAGTTGGATATGCCCAAAGTGCAGTTCTCTTGCGTCTTTACGGAAACGGAACTGACCTCCTCCGGTGCGGATTCGGTGGCTTTTTATATGTCTGCCAATGTGGGTGAAGCACTGAAGCCCATGAATAAGGTGGCTTCCGGCGGCGAAATGGCACGAATTATGCTGGCCATGAAGAATGTATTGGCGAAGCAGGACCAGGTGGCGACGCTGATTTTTGACGAGGTGGATACCGGTGTATCCGGCAGAGCCGCCCAGAAAGTGGCAGAGAAACTGCGTCAGGTTGCCGGGAATAAGCAGGTGCTGTGTGTGACCCATTTGCCCCAGATCGCAGCCATGGCCCATACCCATATGCTCATATCCAAAGGCGAGCGGGAGGGGAGAACCTATACCACCGTCCTGCCGCTGGATAAAGAGGGAAGAAAGCGGGAACTGGCCAGAATCATCGGCGGTGCCAACATTACGGAGATCACCCTGAGAAGCGCAGAGGAAATGCTGGCGCTGTGACCGGTTTGTCTTCCAAACCCAATGAACAAGATACATTTCGCGCCGTGGCGGTGTTGGCCACGGCGCTTCTTTCATACCAGTTCTACCTTGTAATGCCGCAGCCAGTGATCCACCTGAAGCATATAGGCGATGGTCTGGGCAGTATTCATGAGCTGGCCATACCACGGCCAGGGGTATTGTGCGGTCAGCAATTCCTTTAAGGCGTGGATGTCGGCAATCCGGAACAATGGGGAGGTGCCATCCTGAATCAATTCCCTCAGTTTACCGGAGACTAAATGCAGGTAGGCAGGGTTATGGGTCTTGGGGTAGGGACTTTTCTTGCGCCAGAGTACTTCCGGGGGCAGCAAATCCCCAACGGCCCTGCGCAAAAGCCCCTTCTCGTATCCGTCTAAATGCTTCATGCTCCACGGCACGGCATACATATACTCCGCAATCCGCACATCACAGAAAGGAACACGAACTTCCAGCCCCGACCACATACTCATCCGGTCCTTTCTGTCCAGAAGTGTTTGCATGAACCAACGGAAATTCAGGTTGATCATTTCCTTCATTCTCCGCTCATCCGGATGACAGCCATCCAGCACATGACTTTCCCGACAGGTTTGGACATAGCGACAATGAATATATTCTTCCGGGTCAAGGATATTGCGGTAGTCTTTGTGCAGGAAACTTGCCCGCCAGGCGGTAGACTGTGCCCACGGGAAACCGCTCCTTGACCGAATATCCGGGTCGGTATACCAGGGGTATCCTCCAAAAATCTCGTCGGCACACTCGCCGGAGAGGGCAACAGTGGCATGTTCTTTCATCTTTCGGCACAGAAGGAGCAAGGAGGCATCTACATCTGCCATGCCGGGTAAATCCCGTGCTTCCACGGCCTCAGGCAGAGCATCCACCAGTTCTTCCTGATTCAGAATCACCCAGTGATGGTCGCTGTTCAGTGCATCTGTCATCATGCGGATATAGCTGGGGTCACTGTTGGGCTGGAATTTTCCGGGGGTAAAATACAGATGATTGTCCTCGTAGTCCACCGAGAAGGTGCTGAGCCGCTCACCGTTGTCCCGGAATGCTTTGGCTGCCACTGCAGAAATCAGACTGGAATCCAAACCACCGGAGAGGAAAGTACAGACCGGAACATCGGAAACAAGCTGCCGCTGAATGGAATCGGTTACCAGATACCTTATCCGCTCCAGTGTTTGGGGTAAAGTTTCGGTATGCATCCGGTCGGTGAGTTGCCAGTAGCGGCGAAGGTGGAGCTGACCATGCTGATATGTGCCACAATAACCCGGCTCAATCTCTCTTATGCCCTGAAATACACCGCAGCCCGGTGTGCGTCCAGGCCCAATGAGGAGGATTTCTGCCACAGCATTGGCATCCATTCTGGCTGGTACACTGGGATGCGCCAAAATGGTCTTGATTTCCGAGGCAAAGAGGAACTGATTCTCCTGTTGTGTATAGAATAAGGGCTTCACGCCAATGCGGTCCCGAGCCAAAAACAGCGTCTCCGTCTCCTCTTGCCAGACGGCAAAGGCAAAAATACCATTGAGCCGATCCAGACAGTCTTCCCCCCACTGCACATAGGCGTGAAGCAAGACTTCCGTGTCGGAATGCCCAAGAAAGTGGTGACCCAATCCCTCCAGCTCACGGCGAAGCTCCGGGGTGTTGTAAAGCTCACCGTTATAGACCAGATGGTGGTGCTGACCGCGCCAATACAGGCTCATGGGCTGCCCGCCGCCTTCCGGGTCAATGACGGCCAGACGGGAATGCATTAGCACTGCCCCGCGAGGCGATATGATGCCGTGGGCATCCGGACCACGGCGCTTCATGGTCTTCAACATGGTGCTTATAGTCTCCTGGTCCGGTTCTCTCCCACCCAGGATTCCTGCGATTGCACACATGGGAATCAGCTCCTTTCCACAACGATACAGTCTATTCCCGGAAGCCGGAATTGTTTCCCGCCGCGGGACATTTTTTCCATTTCTGCATAGAATAGCATGAACATGAAGCTAAAGGAGGAACTCTATGCCAGCAGACGGATACTTGCAGGTTCATGCCTATACCTCTGACAGTCTGATTCCTTTGGAGGGGACTGCGGTGACGATTTTGGACAGTGACGGTGGGCTGATTGCCGCACGGCTTACGGACAAAAGCGGAAAAATTGTCCCTGTCCGCATTTCATCCCCGGATGAAGCGGAAAGTAAGGATCCCAATTATCTGGGTCAACCTTTTACGGTTGTTTCTCTCAGGGCGGAGCACCCGGGCTATGAGCAGATTTCGGTGAATCAGGTGCAGCTCTTTGCCGGAGTAACGACCCTGCAACCGCTGGAAATGATTCCCTTGAGTCTGTATCCGGACCGGTTTGATCGGGTGGAAGTCTTTGATGTGCCACCTCAAAATCTATAGGAGGTTAGACTATGCCGGTTGTGATTCCCTATGTTCCGGAGCGGATTACTGTCCACCTTGGATCTCCGGATTCCAATGCACAGAATGTGACAGTTAGCTTTCCGGACTATGTGAAGAATGTGGCGTCCTCTGAAATCTACCCCACATGGGATGAAAGCGCACTGCGGGCCAACATTTTGGCCATTATTTCCTTTGCTCTGAACCGGGTCTATACTGAGTTCTACCGGAGCAGGGGGTACAACTTTGACATTACCAGCTCGACTGCCATCGATCAGGCATTTGTCAATGGACGCAGCACATTCCAGTCCATAGACCGGATTGTGGATGACATTTTCAATGACTACATCCGCAGACAGAACTTCGTTGAGCCTCTGGCGGCCAAGTTCTGCAATGGCACGACCGTAACCTGTGAAGGCTTAAGCCAGTGGGGGTCAGAGAAACTGGCGCAGCAGGGGCTGAATTCTATCCAGATTCTTCGGAATTATTACGGAGACAATATTGAAATCGTCTCCGATGCTCCGGTCATGGGCTTGGCGCAGTCTTACCCGGGGACACCTCTGCGCAACGGAAGCCGTGGTCCCAGTGTGGTAGTGATTCAGACGTCCCTGAATCGGATAGCTCAGAATTATCCGGCGATTCCCAAAATCAGCCCGGTGGATGGGATTTTTGGTCCACAGACAGAGACGGCTGTACGGCGGTTTCAGGAGGTATTCGATTTGGCCGTGGATGGCATAGTGGGGAAAGCCACATGGTATGCACTGGTGCGGATTTATGTTGGTGTAACGGCATTGGGTGAACTTCAGTCGCAGGGGCAGCGGTATTATAACCTCTCCTGGAACTATAGTGGCGCACTTCAGCAGGGGAGCAGCGGCACATATGTCC